>NC_002937.3:1623117-1947740 GCF_000195755.1 Nitratidesulfovibrio vulgaris str. Hildenborough
GATGCGTGCGAAGTCGTTGGCAAGCTTGGACGAGAACACGAAGGGGCGTTGCTGGAAATAACCGCTGTAGGCGACCATCGACCCCGAAGCGTCCCGGATGGATTCGGCACTGTACCAGAGGATGAGCGGTGAACCGTCCTTGCGGCGCAACGTCACCTCGCCGTTCTCCACTTCCTTCTTCTCGAGCAATTGGCTGACGACGCGCCGCCGTGCGGTATCCGTGTAATAGAACTGTCGCGCCGGTCTGCCGATGAGTTCGTCGGGGGCATAGCCGCAGATGGCGCTCAGCATGGGGCTGACAGCGCTGATGTTGCCATTGGGCAGGATGGTGAAGCCCATCTCCCGCCCCCCCTCGGTGGTGCGCAATCTGCCCCACGCCAGCAGAAGCCGTCCTTCCGCAGCGGGAATGGTCAGGGTCTTCCAGTCCACCTGCCTGATGCCGGCACCGTCGGGTAGCGCCATGCGCAGCCGTGTTTCATGCACGGGGGCGGCAGTGTCGCGCTCCGAGGTCCTCATGTTGTCGAGCAATTGCCGCGCCACGCCTTCAGGCTGTGCGCTCGTGTATCCCTCATCGAACAGGCTGCGAAGAGGCCCGTTCGCGTGCAGCACGTTGCCGTGCCCGTCGAGAAGCAATCCAAGGTCAGGCGAGGCATCGAGGCGCGGCCTGTAGAAGTCGACGAGTTCGTTCAGGGTCATGGTTCATCCGCATTGAACAGCAGGGCTTGGCATTCATCAGATATGAATGAAAAATGAAAAGACATTCATTGACGTTTTATTTCTGACTGCTACAGTCCTCTCGCCCTGTCAACCCTGACAGGAAAAATCACGTTCTTACAGGAAGATGTCATGCGGAAAGTTCTTCTCGTGTTGTGTCTGGCCTTGTGTCCGTTGCAGGCATGGGCTGCCGGCTACGGCGTCTATGAGTGGAGTGCACGTGGCAACGCGCTTGGCGGTGCCATGGTCGCCCGGGACGCCGACCCCTCGTCTGTCGCCTACAACCCTGCCGCCATCACCGACCTTGAGGGTGCGCAGATCCAGATGGGGGCCACAGCCATCGCCCCTACGGCGAAGATGACCTCCAATACGCCCGGCAAGCGTGATGCCGAGTTCTCCGACTCCATCTGGGGGCTGCCCACCTTCTACTACACGCAGCAGCTTTCGGATAACTACTGGTTCGGTTTCGGCATGTTCTCGCGTGTTGGCCTCGGCACCGACTACAAGGACACCGATACATGGCCGGGGCGCTATAACTGTTCATACGCCGCCATCCATTCGGTGTCGCTCAACCCCAACCTTGCCATGAAACTCACTGATGAGCTTTCCGTGGCATTCGGCCTTGATGCGACCTACCTGCGATTCATGTACGACACCACTATTTCTCCTGTCGATGTCATGCAGCAGATAGACGCCGACGGTTGGGCCTACGGCCTCAACCTCGGTGCCCGCTACAAGCCCTACGACTGGCTGGCTTTCGGTGTGGCGTGGCGTAGCGAGATGCAACTCACGGTCAACGGCAACGTCGACTTCACGCAAAAGGGCGCTGTTCCCGCTCCTGCCGCTCGCGACGTACGCGGTACGGAACCCATACCCGAAAGCATCACCTTTGGTGTGATGGTGAAGCCTTTCGACAAGCTGAGCCTTGAAGTCGACGCCGTGTGGACGCGCTGGAGTGCCTACAACACACTCGTCATCAATTATGATCCCGCCCTGTACGGCAAATCGAGTGTTTCGGCGGAGAAGAACTGGAAGAACACATGGCGTTTGCAGTTCGGTGCCGAATATGCCCTCACCGACAGCATCGACCTGCGCGCAGGCTACGTGTACGACCAGACCCCTGTCGATGACGCGCATGAGGATTACGCCGTGCCCTGTTCCGACAGGCAGATTGCCACCACCGGTATCGGCTGGAAGATCAACGAAGCATGGGTGCTCGACGCCTCCTACAGCTATCTCTGGATGACCGACCGAGAGTACGAGGCCCGTTCCGGTGGCATCTACGACTCCACCCGCGAGGATGCGCATGCGCACATGGCGGGGTTGAGCCTTACCTACAAGTTCTAGCCCCGAGAGTGTGAAGGCGCGCGCGAAGTATTCTCCCGCGCCACTCTCGCCACGAGGGGAAGGCTTATGTCAGAAAAGAGCCGGGACATCGTTCCCGGCTCTTTTCGCGTGAGAGTGGGGGACTTGTGGGCTTGTAAATCTCCGCCTGTCCGTGCAGAGACAAAGAGGAGAAAGGCAGCCGGAATGGCTGTCGTGTTCGCCGCGTGCGGTGCGCTTTGGTCTCTGGCGCATGACGTGTGGCGGTTGGTGGGGCTTCATCTCCGGAGCGGGTGTTCACGTCCTTACGACAGGAGTTCGACTTGGACCTCATGTTCAGGCTTTACGAGGGGCTCGAAAGGCTCGGCCCCGGAAGCGCTGCGTCCACCGCCCGTGCCCTTGCGCTGGCGGGCGCGTTGCCAGCAGGTGCCCGGATTCTGGATATCGGTTGCGGAACGGGCGCGCAGACGCTCGACCTGCTGCGCCAGTGCGACTGCCACGTCACCGCAGTGGACATGCATCAGCCGTTTCTGGATTCTCTTATGGCGAGGGCGGAAGGGGCAGGGCTGGCGTCGCGGGTGCGCACGCTTTGTGCCGACATGAACGCGCTGGAACTTCCCGACGGCGCATATGACGTGCTGTGGTCGGAGGGTGCCATCTACCACATGGGGTTCGATGTCGGGCTTACGCAGTGGCGCCGCCTGTTGCGGCCGGAAGGTGTTCTTGTCGTTTCCGAGATGTCGTGGTTTGTGGACAGCCCCCCACAAGACGCGCTGGACTTCTGGCGGGAGGGATACCCGCAGATGCGGCACGAGAATGCCAATGCCGAAGCCATGGAACGACACGGGTATGAACTTCTCGGTTCATTCCGGCTGCCGGTGGCGGACTGGTGGGACGTGTACTACGCTGACCTGACCGTAAGGCTTGAGGCGTTCGAGACACTGTATGGCTCAACAGAGGAGGGGCGTGCCATCATCGATGAACAGCGGCGGGAGTTCGACGTCATGCGCCGAGGTGGCGATAGTTGCGGATATGTCTTCTATGTCGCCCGAAAGCATGGTCAAGGCGTCTGCTAGTCGGTGCTCAAGCCACATCTGGGAGACGATGCTCGTATGCGCATCGGCATCTCTCTCCCCTTCCGTGGGGCGGTTTCAGGTTCATAACAGTGAAGGCAGGTCTTCAAGCGTCACATCAGCTTTTTCAAGATGCAAGGCTGACGACGGCCCGGTCATCGCCAGACCATGCAAGTGGCTGAAGCGAAAGGACATGAGGTCTTCGAGCCGTGTTCGTGTCAGGGTACAGGCAACGACCCGCAGGCAGCCCGCGTGGGTGATGCACACTGCTGGGCGTGGCCCTTGGGCCATGTGACGCACTGCCGTCATGACACGTCGCTGGACATCGGCGAAGGTCTCGCCGCCCGGAATCTTGAAGTGGGCCATATCGCGCCCGCGTCGGTTGTATTGCTCAGGTTCCCGCTGGCGTATGGAATCGAAGGTGCGCCCATCCCACTGCCCCATGTCGATTTCGTCCATGTCGTCGATGAGGTGGACGGTGCATTCGTCGAGGAGGGGGCCTAGCGTGTCGCGGGCGCGGCTGGCCGGGCTTGCATAGAGGGCGGCGGGTCGACATTGTCGCATGACTTTGCACAGGGCGGCAGCCTGCCGCAGGCCTTCGGGCGACAGGGGTAACGGGGTACGCCCGATGGCACGCCCTTCTCCGCCTGTGGTGGCGGCGTGGCGCAGCAGGATGACGGCGCGGCTGGCATTCTTTTCCGGGGTGTCAGTCGTCTCGAAGGCTGGAACGCCCACAGTCATGCTCCTTGATAGGGCTAGTGTCTTCCGGTGGCTGGGGGCCGGAGGTTCAGACCCTTGTCAGAACGTTCCCCGTCGGACTTTCCGTTGCAGCAGGGGAAAAAGCTCCGTAGCCGTCTCCGATTCGAAGAGGTCGCGCACCATGAGCACCCGTGCCTTGCGGGCTGCGATGTCACAAGCCACATCGGGCCTGTGGGCCCACTCCCGAAGCCGTTCGTCGAAGCGTTCCTCTACAGGAATGAGAGATACCCCCCGCACGTATTTGTCTGCCAGCATGACCAGCGCAGCCTCGTCAATCTCCGGTCCCGCCTGTGGTGCGATGTCGCGGTGCGCCGCGATGATGCTTCCGACTTCGGGAAAACCATGGCGCGTCAGCAGTGCACCTCCGGCGGCTTCATGGCGCTGTGTGCCCTTGCAGATGTCGTGCAGCGTGGCGGCAGCGTGGATGAGTGGCCTGTCGAGGCGTTGAGGCGAGGCGGTGGCGGCGGGGGCTTGCTGTGCGGCATCCCGCGCTGTTCCCGGCATGTGGTCCGGCATGTGCCCCGGCTGGCACGTGGGCATGGGGCCCGTTGTCACGTCAGGGGGGGGGCATGCCACATGGGCTGTGGCGGTGTGCGGCAGGGTGGTGTTGCCTTCGGCATGCACCGCATGAGTCGTCGTGGACGCTGGTACGGAACGTGGTTCGGCGTGTGCCCCGGAAGTCGAGATGCCGTGCGGGGCGGACTGTCTAGCGAACGGGCTGATGAAGCCGCGTCGTGTGGCTTCGAGGTGTGCCGCCATGGCCAGTGCGGCGCGGGCCACCATGCGGCAGTGCGCCCGGACTCTCGCAGGGGTGCCAGCCATCTCCAGCAACGCCTCTCGTTCCCGCGGAGTGGGAATGTGGCGCAGGGGATGGCGGGCAACCAGTTGCGCGTGGTCAGCCGGGGTGTCCATGTCGGTCACGATGCCTTCATCCGCAACGGCTACGTCGTGGGTGGTTCCGCCCTGACGCTCAAGGGCCAGAAGCACTCCGCGAAGCCCTCCATCACCGGAAGAGGCCAGCACGGCGCGCATGGTGTCTGCGTCGAGAAGCGGGGGGTGCCCACGTTCACCGCACAGCGTAGGGTACGTGACGGCGGCCCTGTGCCTGCGGAAAGCCTCGACCACGAGGGCACAGGTGGCCGTGCGCACGAATGGGATGTCGGCCGGCAGCACCAGTACGCCGTCCACCCGTCCGACGATATGAGCAATACCGGTTCGTACGGACGAGAACATGCCGTCCTGCGGGGTGGTGTTCTCTGCCGTCTCCAGTGAGAGGCGAAGTGCCTCTGCCGTGACGGCATCGCCATGGTGCCCGGTCACGACAACCAAAGGGCCGTTGATGGCCGGTAGAAGGGTCTTTGCCACATGGGCTAGAACGGTCGATGCGCCTAGCGGAAGAAGGGGTTTGCAGGCCCCCATGCGCTTGCCCTCACCCGCGGCGAGCACGATTGCACCTATCCGTAACATGTAACCTTCTTCAGTAAAGATGGCGGGTTGCTGCATCTGCCGGTGGTCGTCGTGCCGATGTCCTGCTGCCACGACTGCCGCTGTCTGGTCATGGCTGTCTCCGGCGGGCCATAAGGTGCGTGACGCGGTATGACGCCTTACGCCGACGCGCGGTGCATCACAAGCTCCGCCATGATGCTGATGCCAATCTCCTCAGGGGTTTGTGCCTGTATGTCAAGGCCGATGGGGCAATGACAGCGGGCGAGGGTGGCATCATCCAACCCTTGCTCTTGCAGTTCGGCATACAGTGCGTCCCGCTTGCGACGGCTGCCAATCATGCCGATGTAGCGTGCCGGAGTCTTGAGGGCCTGTTCGAGGATTTCACCGTCGTGCAGGTGTCCGCGTGTCATGATGACAAGATAGGTGTCGGGGGTGACATGCAGCCCGTCGAAGGCTTCGGCGAACGAGGGGGGGATGCGAAGGTGGGCGTCGGGGAAACGTTCGGGGGTCGCGAAGTCGGGACGGTCGTCGATGACGGTGACGGAGAATCCCACGGCATGGCCGAAGTGCGCCGTGGGCACCGCCACATGCCCTGCGCCGAAGATGACAAGGCGTGGCGGTGGCACCAACATGACGTCAAGGCGGCAGCCGGACTCGGAGAGGGCAAGCCCCGTAGACGCACCGGACAGGCGTTGCCCATCGCTGTCCTCACCGGTTGTATGGACGGCGGCGCGCATGGGGCGAAAGGTCTGGCGCGTGGTCGCCCTGCCTGAAATGTCTGCCTTGTCCAGCGCGTTCGCCCCATCCTGTCCGGATGGGGAGTCCCATACGTACTCCACACCGAATGACGCGGACAAGCCATCAGCAACGCGGTCACATGCGTGCAGGAGAATGTCTGCCAGCCCCTTGCCATGCCCTGCGCTGCATCCTGTCTGTTCTCCGGTGTGGCATCCGTTCACGTTGTCGTGGCAAGCCCCGGCATGTTCGATGATCACCGTGAGATGACCTCCGCAGACCATGGCTGCTTCGGCTGCCGTGGTGTTGTCGAGGGCGAAGGCGCAGAACAGGGCGCTACCGGGTGGTCTCTGCAGGAGGTCTCTTCCGGCTTCGATGCAACGGGCTTCGACCAGACCACCGCCGATGGTGCCGAGGATGGAACCGTCGGGGCGAATCACCATCTGCGCGCCATCGCCACGGGGGGTGGAACCGCTGTGGTTGGCGATGGTCGCCATGGCGATGCTCTCGCCTGCTGAGAGGATGTCGCGAAGGGATTCAAGGAACGTGCTCATGGGGTTGCCTCTTGCTGTCAGGAAGAAGCCTGACAACGGGTTGCGATACGTCGTTTTGCAAAAAGCGTTTCGGGTGGAAGATGGTCGCGCGCTGCCACGCGAAGTTCGAGCGTGCCAAGGCGCATGGCGCGGGCTATGGGGCTGGCGGTCGAGAGAAGGCGTGTCAGTATGGCGACCGACTCTTCCCGGGCGGTCATGGTCGGGCCGAGGCGGGGGATGTCACCACGAAGCAGCACGTCAACGGCAAGCACTGCGGGGGCGTCTTCGTGCAGGCAGGCCCGGTATTCGACCACATCGGGCAGGCCAAGCAGGCATTCGTCAAGGTCTATGAGTCGTAGGGGCGTACCATCCGGCAACAGGCGTTCGTCGGCCAGTCGGCCGGGTACGAGGTCTATGCGGCGCTGAGGGCTTCCACATGGGCATGTGCCCGGCAGGATGCGCCCACGGTCTCCCGTGCGGTAGCGTATGAGGGGCATGGCACGCCTGTCGAGCGTGGTCACGACCAGTTCCCCCCATGTGCCATCCGGGAGCGGAACCCCGCTTACGGGGTCGGTGACCTCGACCAGCAGATCGTTTTCGCGTAGGTGCATTCCCGCTTCGCCGCAAGAGAGGGCCCCCCCCATGCCGGTTTCGGTCATGCCCCAGTGGTGGCGTACTTCGCAGCCGAGGGTCTCGGCAAGGAGCGCACGGAGTGCGCGTGGTGCCGCGTCCCAGCACAGGAGTACGGTCGAGATGGCTCCCGATGGGAACCCTGCCCGGTGCCATGCGAGGGCGAACTCCCTGACATGCAACGGTGAGCCTACCACCGCCCGCACACCCTCGCGGTGTGCCATGTCTGCGATGCTGTCCCATCCATGTTCCGGTGATGCGGAGAGGGGGCGCACACCGACGCGACCTGCCGCCTCGCCCAGAAGACGTCCCACGCTGGCAGGGCGTTCGGCAGGCAGAAGTGCCAGTAGCGCCTCTCCGCGCTGCATGAACGAGAGCAGCCCGTGCGAGAAGAACGTGATGGTGTTCTCGATATCTTCTGCGGTGCAGAAGACGCGCTTGGGCGGCCCCGTACTGCCGGAGGTGTCGAAGGTCACCGCCCGCGCCACGTCATCCTGTGAGACGCAGAGCAGCTTGAGAGGCGCTTCGCGAAGAATGTCTGCCTCCATGAAGGGCAGACGGGCGAGGTCGTGACGGCTGTACAGCGAGGATGCAGCGATGCCCGCCAGCCTTTCAGCATGATAGGGCGAGTGCCGGGCATGTTCGAGGGTAGCCCGCAATCGCTCCATCTGCCAGCGTTCCAGTGCCGCCGCATCGGGAGGGCTGTCGCACTTCATGCGTTCGGCAAGAAGGGCGTCGAGGGGTGCGAAACGGCTCATGTGCGCCCCCTGTACAGCGGGGTTCCATCAGCTGCGGTGCAGTTCCATGCGCAGAACGGTATGAGCGCGCCGTCCGTTGTCACGGCATGGATGCAGCACCCTTGCAGCCGTTCAAGGTCGAGGTTCCATGCATCCTGAAAGGCCATGGCCGAAATGGCGAACAGGTGCGTCGCCGCGCGTGCGAGAAAGCGGTCGAGGTCGTCACCAGCATGGTCGGGCCGTGGCTGGCCCGCAATTGCCGGAGACACGACGTCTGACGTGTCAGGCGAGATGTTTCGTGACGTGCCTGATGATACAGCCGTGGACGGCGCTGATGCGGCGTTGCCAGAGGGGGAGGGCGAATGTCCGCAGGGTGCTGCCGGGCACGAAGAGGATACGTCGGCATTCACGGAGGAAATGGGAGCGGTCATGGCGGCTGATGTCGTGCCGTCCGTGCCACATCCGCAGGCATCATGTACGGGGGCACCATGTCCGGGGGCTGCCCATTGCCGCCTGACGAAGGCACGGGCGGCAATGGCACCGTCGAGTGCCGGGTGTGCCGGTGGCGCAGACTCCGCGCGCGGGGCGGATACGCGCATCAGGGTTCCATCTTCACGGACGAGATAGTTGGCATGGAACGAACACAGGGAATGCTCGCAACCGGGGGGAAGAAAGTCGACAACCTGTACCATGCCCGCCGTCTGTTCTTCGAGGCGATGCATCAGTTCAGGCAGGGTGATGCGGGCCGAGGGAGACGGGGCCCCCTGACATGAAGGGTGTCGACCGAAATGGCTCACAGGCTGGAAGTGCACCCCGCGTACAGCAGGGGCCAGCGACATGCCAAGACGGATGATGGCGCCCACGTCGTGGTCGTTGACGCCGGGAACGACCGTGGGAACGAGCACCACCCCCACTCCGGCTTCTCCCAGCGCGTCGATGGCCCTGCGTTTGTCGTCCAGCAGCGGGGCACCCCGCAGTGCCTCGTGGATATCCTGTGATGTTCCGTCGAACTGCAGGAACACCGAATCGAGCCCCGCCCTTGCAAGGTCATGCGCCAGAGAGGGCTGACGGCCCAGCAGAATGCCGTTGGTGTTCAGCTGTACGAACGGAAAGAGACGCCTGGCATGGGATACGATGTCGCAAAGGTCATGGCGCAGGGTGGGTTCACCCCCGGAAAGCTGGATGTTGCACGGGCCTGTCTTCTGCCGCACGGCTTCGAGAAGGGCTACGAGAGTGTGGAGGGGCGGGTCGCCTACATGCGCAGATGGCTGCAAGGTCTGCGTCTCGTCGTCCTGCGCTGCGGCGAAGCAATAGCGGCACCGGAGGTTGCAGCGGGTGGTCACTTCGAAGACGGCGGTGCAGGTGTGCTGATTGTGCTGCGGGCATAGGCCGCAGTCGAAGGGGCAGCCCCTGTCTACTGTCCCAAGGGGCGCAGGGGGCGTCGGGAGTTTGGGCCGAAGCCATGTCGACATGTCCGGCCCGCCGCGCCAGACCGGCGTCTCTGTCCGGCCGTGTTCCGGGCATTCCTTGACCAGCCACACCTCATGGGATCGCTGCTCATATCGGGCGGGTATGCGTGCGAGGCATCGCGGGCAGAGGCTTTGCGTGTGGTGGACGACCCGGTATGGCTTCATCTCTGTGTGCGCCATCATTCCCCCTTCGGTATGGCGGGGTCGAAACCGTGTTCGATGAGGATGGCGTTGATGCGTTGATGTGATTCGGCAAGCAGCACGCCGCAGCGCGAAGGGTCGGGGGTGCGGCAGTCACCCCCCATGATGACGCCGCAGGTGATGCCCCCGTAGGGTGTCGTGGCATCATGGAACCAGTCGCGAAATGCTTCCAGCAGCAGCGGTAGCCTCTCATCGACGGTGTCTCCGGCAAAGCCCTGCGCCGTGTGCAATGCAAGGACACACGCGCCGCCGGAGAGAATGCCGCATGGCCCTGAACAGTCGCCCATGCCGTTGCACAGCCCTGCCATGGCCCTTGTCAGGGGCGGGTCATCAAGTCCCATGCCTTGCAGCGAAAGCAAGACGAGAATCTGGCTGCAGCAGAAGCCTTGCCCTGCCAGTTCCATGATGGCGAGTGTGGAGTCGTTCAGCATGTGTTCAGTCCTCTCGGGTACCTTTGAGGCTTTGGGCCAGAAGAAGGAAGTAGCCGGGACGCGCAACCTGTTCCGTGACTGCCCGGGTTGCTGGCGGCGAAAAGGAGCATTCCGTCATGCTGCAAGGCGTCGCCTGTGGTGGGGCCGCAATACCTTCAGGGGAGCATCTGCGACACGCGTCCCGAGATGGGAAAGCACGTTCACCGCAGTTCATGGCCCCACCGTGCAATGCCCCCGAAAGCGCCAGTCGGGCGGCGGTTTCACGGAGAAGGGGGGAATGGTCTTCGAAGGTGTGCAGGGCGAACCCCGCCTCGTGCAGGAGGCTTTCGATTCTCATCCGTGTAGCCTGCCACGCGAGGCATGAACCTTCGGTGACGCGGGCATGCCCTTCACCCCGAAGATACAGGTCGCTGACACCTAACAGCCCTCCGGGCACCAGCAGCCGGCGCAAGCCACGCAGTACCTCTAACGGCTTCACGAGAAGCGAAAGAACGCATTCGCAGAACACCATCTTCATGCTTCCATCGGCAAAGGGGAGATTTGCAGCGTCTGCCGCGATGACAGGTAATCCCTTATGATTATTGGATCCCGGCGTCAGTGAGGTGCTGCGGTCGCACCCGAAGGCCGATGCCCCGTACCGCTGTCGCAGGTGCAGCACGGTGGCACCCGTGCCGCAGCCCACGTCCAGCACGCGCCAGCCGGGATGGACACCTGCCAGCGTGGCGAGTCTGTCGGTGAGTGAGAACCCTCCGGGGCGCAAGGTATCTCCCAGCGCCGTCCGCGCTTCCGGACGCGCCCATAACGGAAGGCCCGGCGCACACGTCGTTTCGGCAACAGGCAGTCCCTCGCGGTCCATGGTGTTCGTGCTACCGCTTGCTGTATGCGCAACCTCTGTCACGACGGACGTCACTTGTCCTCCAGCAGGTGCTCCACCTGTGCCATCTTGCCCATGGCGAGTTCTTCAGGAATGAAGACGGCGCCGCATGATGGACAGGCGGGAAGTTCCACGTTGAACCGGCTTCCCATGTATTCGAGTTCGACGGCGCACGGTTGGAGAGATTTCCCGCAGGGGGCGCAGCGTAGTCCGGAATAGGAGCCTTCAAGAACCTTCATGCTGCTCATTGTCGCCCTCCTGCATCAATGACGTGCATACGGTGGCACCATACGTTGCGGACAAGCGGCACACCGTCTGCGTCGATGGTGTAAGCGACCCAGTAGGTAACGACGACCGGACGGAAGCAGGCGATACGCACCCCTTCGTCGTTTGTATCGTCAATCCAGCGACCCGACTGCATGGCGTGATGCAGCACCTTGCGGACGTCACTGTCGAGGATGCGCCTTTCCTCCATGAGGGCTGCGGCCTTTTCGGTGTAGTGAACGGGAATCGACGCCCATGCAGGCGCGGGTTGGGCATCGGCGCTACGGCCTTTCAGACGTTCGCAGAGTGCGACCCTGTTCTCACGGCGTTGCGAATAGCCGGGTGCCGGGGGCGTGCAGTCCTCCAGCGTAGTGTCGGGCGTCGAGAAGAAGAGGTTCAGCATGTGCGCTGTGGGTGTACCGGCCTTGACCAGCCTGTCACGGCACATGGCGCAGTAAGTGACAGCGTGCGTTCCCATGGCGGAGAGACGTTCTGCCCGACCGCGGGTCAGCTTGTCGGCAAGGGGAGGGTTGGCCTCTGCGACCAGCCCGCCGAAGCCGCAGCATTCGGTGCGTTCCCGTGTAAGGGCCGGTTCGCGGTACTCCACGCCGAGGGCTACCAGTAGCGCCCGGACGGCATTGCGCAGGGGCTCGTCTTCACGAGTGCCGCACGGGTCGTGCAGGACGAGGTCCCCCTTCCACGGATGGGGAGTGCCGAAGGGCTCAAGACCGTGCTTGTCTGCCACTTCGGCCATCTTCTCCCAGAGAGTCTCGACGGGGATGTGCGGCAGTCCGTTACGCAGTGTCGTCGCGCAGGAGGGACATGCCGTGACCAGTATGGGGCGGCCCAGTTCTTCCCAGTGCGATTCGACGGTGTGCAGTGTGTCCTGATGCAGTTGTTCGCGCCCTGCCCAGTGCGCCGGGGCTCCGCAACAGTGGGCGAGCAGACCCACACCGCTACGCTTCGCATCGTCGATGGCGGGAAGCCATCGTTGCAGCCAGCACCACGTTGATTCGACAAGACCCGGTGCAGAGGCGGTAAGCTGGCATCCGGGAAAGAAGAGCCATGTGCTGTTCTGTTTCTCGGCTTCGTGGCGGGCGACGACGCAGGTCCCGCTGTTGGCGAAGGCCATGTCGCGCAAGGCGAATTCATGCGCCGAGGGGGGCATCTTGTCGCGGTGCACCATGCTGCGGCGCGCATCGAGGCAGAGTGCCCCCATGTCGAAACCTTCCGGGCATACGGTCGCGCAAAGGCCGCACATCATGCATGAGTCGATCATGGTGTTCGCCTGACGCGTACCCATGACGATGGATTCGTTGTTGTAGATGCGTCTGGCGTATTGCTTGGGATAGCCGCCGTACTCCGCCAGATAGGCGCAGTGACGGACGCATTCCATACATTCGCAACGGATGCACCGTGCCGCCTCCCGGCGTGCTTCGTCAGCCGTGTACCCTTCGGGAGGTTCGACGACGGGAGACAGCGGTACGACATCGGCGAGACTTGTGAACAATCTGGCCGAGAAGACCCCTTCGCGTTCGCGTCCCGCGACGAGAGACACCTTCTGGAGAAAGCGTTCCATCGAGGTCGCGGCGCGTCGACCGAGTGCCGCCATCTCCACGGGGGAATGACCCGGTGCGGTTTCGTCCGGCCTCTCCGAATCCCCCGGTCGTGCCGGGGGTATTGCCGCGAAGACGCCGGGGGTGGCGGTGCCGAGAGTCACGACGTCGGGTGGCTGGTCTTCTTCGCAATAGAGAGGATAGGCCACCGGGGCGATGAATACCGCATGTCCAGATGCGCCCCACTCGTCGATGGCTTGGGAGGGCGGAAGGGGGCCCTCATGGATGGTGACGCCCATGCGCCGGAGGGTGTCGACCTCTTCTGCGAGGTGGGCTGAGAGCGTGTCGAGTATGGCATGCCCGGCTGGACGCCGTAACCCGTCCAGAATCGCTTCAGCGGTGGAGAGGGTGTGAAGTGCCACGGTGATGCCCTTGCGGGACAGGTCCCACGCGGCAGCCAGCCCTGCAAGGTCGCCGCCGAGGATGACGGCATCAAGACCGCGACGGGGCATGGGCGGCGCGGGCGCAGGTCGCCCCGATGCCTCGGCGCAGGCGCGCTCAAGTCCCGCGATATGCAGACCGCCTCCAGCCTCGTTCCGCAGGCAGGCGTTGCGGCATGGCTGGTCGCAGATACGTGCCAGCAGCGTGGGAAGCGGCAGCGTGCGGCAGAGTACGCCCCACGCCTTGCGGAGGTCGCCTTCCGCCATGTGTGTGCAGAAGGCCCGCACGTCGACATGCAAAGGACAGGCTGCACGGCACCGGGGCGGTTCCTCCTGCGTGCAGCGTGATTCCCACTGGCGTAGTTCGGACTGGTCCATGCCTTCTCCCCACGGTGTGCGGGCGGCACACCCGATGGATGTGCCGCCCGCTTCATCTTTACGTGTCAGATCATTTGCCCTGCAGACCTGCGAGCACCTTCTCGGGCAGCGCGGGCAGCCGCGTCACCCTCACCCCGCAGGCGTTGTGGATGGCGTTGATGATGGCCGCATGGGGGCAGGTGAGTGGCAGTTCGCCGACACCGCCCGCGCCGAAGGGGCCTTCGGGACGGGGCACTTCGACGTAGACGAGGTCGATCTCGTCCGGAATCTGCTTGATGTAGGGGAACCCGGCTCCCGGCATGGTCGAGTGCTTCTTGATGTCCTCGAAGTCCTCCGAAAGGGCGAGCCCTATGCCCTGCGCGATGCCGCCATACAACTGCCCGTCGACAGTCAGCCTGTTCACGATCTTGCCGATGTCGGCCACCAGGGTCATCTTGTCCACTGTGGTCTTGCCGGTGGCCAGTTCCACCGAGACCTCGGCAAGGAACACGCCGTACATGTACACGGCGAAGGGGCTGCCCTGACCCTCTGCGTTGCAGTCGGTGCAAGGGGCGGACCACTTGCCGCTGTACCGGGTGGCTATCTTCTCATCACGCATCTCGGCATAGGTGCGGAAGGTTCCGTCGGCTTTCCGCATCCCGCCCAGAAGGAGTTCGCAACCC
Source organism: Nitratidesulfovibrio vulgaris str. Hildenborough (assembly GCF_000195755.1). Lineage (NCBI taxonomy): Bacteria > Pseudomonadati > Thermodesulfobacteriota > Desulfovibrionia > Desulfovibrionales > Desulfovibrionaceae > Nitratidesulfovibrio > Nitratidesulfovibrio vulgaris. The sequence continues at coordinate 1,637,343 of NC_002937.3, forward strand.
GCCTTGATGGCGCGTCCGACAACGACCTGCGAACGGCTGCCTCCGGCAGGGCCTGCATTGGGGCAGACCGCCGTATCGTTGAGGACAAGCCTGATGTTCTCGGGGGCGATGCCGAGGGGGCGCAGGGCTTCGTGGGCGGTACCCAGCGTACCCATGTCCGCACCCTGTCCGTGGTCGTGCCACGTGGCGAAGATGGTCACCGTGCCATCTTCGTTGAGTTCGACGGCGATCTCGGCCGTGTCCGGCCCGTCGAGACCGCAGCCGTATACGCCCACCGAGATGCCCACGCCCTTTTTCACCTCCGCCGTGGATTCACGCGCGGCCTTCTCCTTGGCGGCAAGGTAGCGCGGGCGGGCGGTGTCCAGCAACTCGGGCAGGCTCAAGACTTCGGGGACCTGTCCGGTGGGAGTGGTGGCACCTTCGCGGTAGACGTTGCGGTAACGCAGTTCAAGCGGGTCGATGCCCAGCTTCTCGGCGAGTTCGTCCATCAGCACTTCAGAGGCGAACTCGCTCTGTGGGGAACCATAGCCGCGGAAGGCCGACCCCCATGCATGGTTGGTGCACACCGTGCGGCCCAGACCGCGTATGCTCGGGATGTCGTAGCCGGCACCGATGAACTGCGCCCCGCGCAGCGTGAGCAGGTCGCCGAATTCCGAATACGGGCCGTGGTCGACCGACCAGTCGCTTTCCATGGCCAGCAGTTTGCCCTCACGGGTGGCCGCATAGCGCAGGTTGATGAAGAAGGGCGAGCGTTTGCCCGTGTATGTCTGTTGCTGGTACCACGAGTAGTTGAGGAACACCGGTCGCCCGGTCGCCATGGCCGCAGCACCGACGAGTGCCTCCATGGTGGGGCTGAACTTGTAGCCGAAGGTGCCGCCCGTGGGGTTCTGCACCATGATGATGTTGTCGGGTTCGATGCCGAGACCTGGGGCGATCATGTACAGATGCAGGTGAAGGCCGATGGACTTGGAGTGGATGCACAGCTTGCCATCTTCATTGAAGAAGGCGAAGCCCACGTCGGGTTCGATGGGCATGTGCGGCTGGCGGCCCACATAGAAGTCGTCCTCGACCACGACATCCGCCTTGTCGAAGATGGGCTTCGTTTCCGGGCCCTTGACGAGGTGCTGCTCGAAATAGACGTTGGGTGTGCCGGGGTGGATTTCCATGGCGTCGTCGGCCATGGCTGCTGGCGCGCTCATGTAGGCGGGTAGTACTTCAAGGTCTACTTTAACTGCCGCGGCTGCCGCCTTGGCGTGCTCTTCGGTGTCGGCGCAGACGATGGCGATGGCGTCCCCGTACTGGAACACCTTCTCATCGCAGAGGATGGGACGGTCCCACCCGTCGCCCTTGTTGGACGGGAAGGTGATAAGGCCGGTGATGCGGTTCTTGCCCTTGATGTCCTTGTGCGTGACGACCTTGAAGACACCGGGCATCTTCTCGGCTTCGCTGGTGTCGATGCCGAGTATCTTCGCGTGGGAGGCTTCGGCCTGAACAAGCGCGCAACGCAAGGTCTCCTCCGGCATCTTGATGCCAAGGTCGGCCCCGAAGTCGAGCGTGCCCGTAACCTTGGCGAGGGCGGACGGGCGGGGGTATTTGGTGCCCCAGATGCGACCATCGGCAGGGATGCGGTACAGCAGGTCGTCCACCTTCATTTCGCCCCGCACGACGGCGGCTGCGTCCATGACGGCGTCCACCAGAGGTTTGTAACCGGTGCAGCGGCAGGCATTACGGTGTTTCTGGAACCAGTCGCGGACATCGTCGCGGCTGGGCTTGGGGTTGGTGTCGATAAGAGCCTTGGCCGAGACGATGAACCCCGGCGAACAGAAGCCGCATTGCGCCGCACCATGGGCCATCCATGCCACCTGAAGCGGATGCAGGTTGTCCGGGGTGCCGATGCCCTCGAGCGTGGTGATGGTGGCACCCTCGGTGAGACGGCTCATCTTGTAGCTGCATGAGCGGACGAGCTTGCCGTCGACGATGACGTTGCAACTGCCGCAATGACCTTGCCCGCAGCCCACCTTCACACTGGTGAGGCCCAGGCTCTCGCGCAGGTAGGTTGCCAGTGTCGTGTCGGGGCGGGTGATTGCCATCCGGGGTGCTCCGTTGATCGTGACCATGCGTTTGATCATCAGGATCCTCCTGTAAGGAATGGTGGGCATTCTCTGTCGGCCCGGAGAGTCGCACGACTCGGAGGGCCACCGGTATGACGCTGTAGACCTCGCCCCGTGGGGCGTTTGCGGCGGGTGACTACTTTCCGAACGGGCACACCGGGTGGTGGCAGGTTTCGCAGCCTGCGCAGAATCCACCGTGTCCCAGGCTGGTGATGTCTCGCCTTGCCAGACGTTCCCCTGCCAGCAATCGGGGGACGACAAGGTCGAAGATGCTCGCCCGGTAGTACATGACGCATCCGGGCAGACCGAGAACAGGGATGTCGTTCAGGTACGCCAGCATGAACATGACCCCCGGAAAGGTCGGGGAACCGTAGGTGACCACCTCGGCACCCGTGGCGCGAATGGACGCCGGGGTCTGGTCGTCAGGGTCGACACTCATGCCGCCCGTCACCACGACCATGTCCGCCCCTTCACCGATGAAGGAGAGGATGGCGTCCCGTGTGGCTTCCGGCGCATCACCGACGAGGCGTTGCCCCATGACCGACGACCCCAGCGCTGCGAACTTGTCACGCATGACGGGGCCGAACTTGTCCTTGATGCGGCCATGGAAGATTTCCGAACCGGTGGTGACGACGCCTATGCTGTGCGAACGCAGAGGTTTCACCTGTACGACAGGGTAGCTGGCGGCGCAGATACGCTCTACCTGCCGAATCTTCGATTCGTCGATGACAAGCGGTACGACCCGGGTGCCTGCCACGGCACGCCGCGCCGCGATGAACTGACCGCTGTGCATGGTGGCGAGGGCCACCTCATCGATGGCGTTGATGGCGTTCAACGCCTCGACGTCGACGCAGAGAAGCCCCGGCGATGCCATGAAGTTGATACGCCCCTCGGAGACCTCGGACAGCGATATGCCCGGTCCCGCCGCCGCAGTTGCTATCCGGAGGGCTGCTTCGTCCTCGTGTAGCTGGTGGGCTTCGAGGTTGAGCACATAGAGATGTTCTTTTCCGATGGAGAGAAGGAGGGGGATGTCCGCCTCGGTGACGATGTGTCCCTTGCGGAAAGCGCGCCCCTTGTGTTCGCCCGGAACGATGCGGGTCAGGTCGTGGCAGAGGACGGTACCGACGGCTTGTTCGACAGGAATCGCTTTCATCATGAGTGGGGGCTCCGAGGCTGTTTCGCTGTCGTGGGTGAACGTTCGAACAATAAAGGTGCGTCAATCATGGATATAGGATGATTATTTTTCTTATGCACAGACTTGCATAACAAGTCAACGAACATTCCCATGAGATGGAAATAATGCGAAGGAGTATGCTATAAAACGTGAATGTGCGGTGAGTTGCACCAACGTGTGTGATGATGTCATGCGACAACAACGGAGATGGCATGAAGCAGGAACGGTTCAAGCTTCGCCTCAAGCTATGGATTGACGCCGATGGCGAGAACGCCTTCGGCCCGGGCAGTGCCGCATTGCTCAAAGGTGTGGAGGAAACGGGGTCTCTGGCGGGCGCCGCCCGGGCGCTCGGGATGTCATACCGTGCCGCCTGGGGCAGGGTGCGCAAGATAGAAGCCCGCCTCGGCGAGGCGGTTCTACGGAAGCGAGGCGGAAACAAGGCGGGCTACGAGTTGACTGCCCGCGGGCATGCCATGCTCGTTGCCTATGAGGCGCTGTTCGAGGAAATGGATACCCTTGCTCAGGCGAGATTCCAGGAGCTTTTCGCCAGTCCAGAATCTGCCGGCAGGGTTAGGGACGAGTGAAAAACGTGGAGTGGAACAGGGGCATGACCAAGGTCGCCGTCTCTCAACCCGGCTGTCTTCAGCCGAGGTCGCGTAGCAGTGCCTCAGCGTCTACGGCGTCACGTTGCCATTCCGGCAGATGGTTTTCTGCGTAGGCGCGATAGACTTCTTCACGGATGAAGATGCAGAGCAATTCCCTGTCGATGTGGCCGCTTTTGGCCATGCCCACCATGATGTTCATGGCCTGTGAGAGGGTTTTTGCCTTCTTGTAGGGTCTGTCGGGTGCTGTCAGCGCCTCGAAGATGTCTGCCACTGCCATGATGCGCGCCAGAGGATGGAGCAGCTCTCCTTTGATTCTGCGCGGATATCCAGTGCCATCCATGCGTTCATGATGCCCACCGGCGATTTCCGGGACATTCTCGAGATGCGCCGGAAACGGAAGTTCGGAGAGCATCATGATGGTCTGGATGATGTGCTCGTTGATCTTGTAACGCTCCTCGCTGGTGAGCGTTCCCCACGGAATGGACAGGTTGTGCAGTTCTCCCCTGTCGTACAGCACTTCGGGGCGGGGCATGTCGAAGCCCCACCTGTCCTCCGTCTCTTGTGACACTGCATCAGGCTTAACGACGAAGGCGCTCGAGTCACACAAGAGCTTTTCCATGACGGGAGGCAGGGGATGGTCGGGCTCTTTCCGTTCACGTTCCGCCCATGAGATTCCCAGCGTGTCGTCGAGTGTCCTTTCCCATGTCCTTTCCGCGATGTTTCGCAAACGCTGGCGCGCCGCATCGTCTACAGGTGCCTCTCCGGTGTTGCACGCCGCGACGAAGGCGAAATCGTCATCAAGTGTGCGCAACTCGTCTTGCAGCGTTTTCTGTAGTGCCGCCCTGTCACCCTCCTCGGACACTCCTTTCCAGTAGGCGATATGCGCATCACGCTTGATGACCTCGAAGCGCGTTCTGATTTCATGGATGCGGTTGTGGATGGTTTCCAGTTTCGTCGCCTTGTCCACCACGAATTCCGGGGTGGTGACCTTGCCGCAGTCATGCAGCCATGAGGCAAGGTACAACTCTTCCCACGACTCATTTGTCATGCCGAAGCTGGCGTAGGCACCCTGTCGGGTGTCGCTGGCGGCTTCCGCAAGCAGGCGCGAGAGTATGGGAACCCGTGTGCAATGCCCGCCGGTGTATGGGCTTTTGGCGTCGATGGCTTGTGCCAGAAGCCGGATGAACGCCGAGAAGAGTTCCTTCTGGGTCTTGACCATGCGGTCGTTGTCCAGCGCCACCTCTACAACTCCTGAAGTGGCGCGGAGAAAGGCAAGGCGTTCCTGACTGAAAGGTACCTGGTCGATGACGAGCAATTCGCCGAGTACAGCGTCTCGCTTGTCCCGGAGGGTGACGGCTGCGAACCAGTGCTGGTGCTGCGCGTCCGTGCCGTTCAACAGTGTGCTGATATGACGATGGCAGGCGTCTTCGGGAGGAAGTCCCCCGGTGCGGATGGGAATCTTGCCTTGGGGGACGACTGTTGTCGGCGGCAGGGCTTCACTTTCGTCATGTCCAAGGCATTCACCACCGATGCCGCAGCCGGACCAGAGATGAAGCGTATGGTCCTTGTCCGGCATGTAAAGAAGAACCGCCTGGGTCGCGGTCGCCTGCTGCATTTCCTGTGTGAGAAGGGGCACCAGCCTGTCGAAATCACGAATGCGCGAGACGCTCTTCGCCAGTTGCATGAACTTGCGGATGGTATGCTGCATGTGGTCGACCGAAAGTGCGAGATCATTGATCTCGGTGACCACGGAGTGCGTGGACTCGCCAGCCGTGAAGTCGAACTTTCGTCCGCGTTCGGCTTCTCTGGCGACACATTGCAGTGGGGATGTCACTAGATGCGCTCCGTAGAAAAGGGCGGGCAGCAGCAGGATGAATCCCCCTGCCAGCAAGAGGAGCGTGTCGTTCCGGGTCGTGCGCAGCCCGGCGACAAGGGCGTCTTCAGGGACAGCCAGCACCATGGAGACGCCGTTTGCTCCCAGTTCCGGAAGGCTTTCACCTCCCGCAACCCATGCCCCGTCGTCGGTGACGATTCGCCTGAACCTCGGCGACTGGGGGGCCGTCTTCCCTGCCATGACCAACTCGTCAGCCGTAGCCTTCGAGAGAGGGCCACACGACAGGGGATGCTGCTCACTGCGTCTGGCAAGCCCTTTTGCGTCACTACAGGCAAGGATGTTCCCTGTTGCATCAATGAGGGCGATGCTCGCCTCGGGCGTCGGCTTCAGTGTGGCGAGGGCACCTATCAGTGATTCTAGGTTGATATCGGCCCCCGCGACCCCGTCCAGATTCTGAAGGCGGCGCGATAATGAAATGCCGAATTCTCCTGAGGAAGCAAAACGGTATGGCATGGTCACATGCAGAGCATCATCTTGCGTCGCCGTACCGTACCACGGTCGCTCTCTGGGGTCGAAAACAGGAGCTCTGTCTGATATGTCACTTGTTTTTATGAGATTAAGATCCTTGTCAAAGAATCTTAAAAGTCTTTTGTAATCGTGTTCTTCAATCGTTACAGTGTGAAGTATGTATGCGGTGTCGTCAGGAGCCATTTTATGGAGGTCGTCTTGCTTGTTGCTGCGAAGTATCATGAAATACTGCCCGTCATCATATCCCGTGTATATTGACGTGATGAAACGTGCGCTATCGAGTGTCTTCGTCAGAGATGTCGGAATCGTCGTTGCATCTGTTTTTAAAAAGTAAGGTTTTTCAGAATGTATGGTTACGAGCTGCAACGTTGTGTCGGCCGGTGTGAAGAGAAGGTCGAGGCGTGCATGGGCCTCTCCCATTGTCGGAGTGAATATGCTGTTGCGCGCTTCCGTGATGGTCTTGTCCGAGCGCATGAAATACATGCCCGTTGTGAACAAACCAGCGAGGGCAAGAATAAGAAAGCCAGCTGCTACGATGAGATGTTGCAGGCGGAATGAAGGTCGTGACATGTGGCAGACTCCGACTTGGAGATACAGCTTCCATGTAACAGGCTTTGGGAAATGATGATACCATTTGATAGCGGGGGCCTCGCCATGGCGCAGACACGTCTGGATTCATGGCGTCTTGGCTTGACGTTGTTTCTTCACGTTGCCCATGGCAGGCTCAAAGGTGTATTCTGTGACGGACATGCGTAACCAACAGCTGGTGTGAGTCTTTGTAACGACGACAGCCGAGACCTTGGACAAGGCATGGAGGGTGCAGAATGGTCAACCTTTCGCTCGGGCGTTTCAGCTGGCGTGGCCAGCGCCGCGAAGCCTGCCGCGGGTTGACCTTCATTCTGCGATGTCATCTCCTTCTCTTGTTCCTTGCGTTGTCGATGGCGGGTGCAGCGTGGGGCGCAAGCCCCAGAGTGCTGCTACTGAGTTCGTATGGTCCTGCTTTTCCGACTTTCTTCCAGCAGGTTGAGGGCGTCCGTGCTGTGCTTGCGTCTGCGGGCGTGGTCCTCGATGTCGAGTTCATGGACAGCAAGCGGTTCACCGATGAATCCAGCGTCGATCATTTTGAAAGCTATCTCAGGTACAAGCTTGCAAGGCTTCCTGCGTATGACGTGGTCATCACGTCTGACGATAATGCCCTTGCCTTCGTCATGGAGCGTCATGGCGGATTACTGGGCAAGAGTCCGGTGGTCTTCTGCGGTGTCAACAACGTGGGGCTTGCACGCTCATTGTCGGGAAGCGAGACCTACACCGGAGTCATCGAAGCCGTTTCGATGCATGAGACCATCAAGCTTGTCTGGAGTCTGAAGCCCTCTACGCAGACCCTCTATGTCATCTCGGATGTCATGCCCGCAGGTAAGGCCGACCTCGAAACATTTCATGACGTGGTGCGAGGGATTGCTTCCGTTCGCTATCAGGAGTTGTCCCTTGAAAACATGGGGTGGGAAGAGTTGGGAAGACGCTTGCAACGTGTCGGTGCCAACGATGCCATACTTCTTCTGTCCGCCTATAAGGACCAGCGGGGCGTAGTTCGGAATTTCGAGGAAGGGCTAGCCTTCATTCTGCAAAACACACGTTCCCCGGTATATCATCTTTGGGAACATGGCATGGGCAAGGGGCTGCTTGGGGGAAAGCTCATCTCTCACTATGAACAGGGCCGTCTTGCGGCAGATATGGCCCTGAAGATTCTCGCAGGTGCCTCCCCAGCCTCACTGCCTGTGATCGAGGGAAACGATGCCAATGCCTACCTCTTTGACTATGAGGTGTTGCGACGACATGGCATCTCGACGCATCGCATACCTCAGGGTAGCAGGGTCATCAATGAACCTGAATCGATATGGCGAGACTACTGGCGCGAGTTGCTTGTTGCGGTTGCGTTCGTTGCTGTTCTCTGCGTGCTTGTTGTCGTTCTTCTTAAACACGTGCTGCGCCTGCGTGAGGCAAGGACGGAAATCAAAAGGAGTGAAACACGCTACAGACTCGTCTTCGACCAGTCTCCGCTTGGGCTGGTGCAGTATGATGGAGACGGCATCATCATAGATGTCAATGAAAGGTTTGCCGAACTCTGCGGCGCATCAAGGGGTCAGATCATAGGTTTCAACTATATCAATCAGATGCATGATGCGCGAATGCTAGGTGCCGTACTCGCCTCGTTGCGTGGCGGGATTGGCGGTTTCGAGGGCGTCTACACGTCGCCGCTGGGGAAGAAGACGGCATTCATCCGTTGCCTGTTCAAAGGTGTGAAGGCACCGGCGGGAGACGTCTTCATCGGTATCGGCATCATCGAGGATGTCTCTGACCGCAAACAGGCCGAAGAGGCGTTGCGCGAGAGGGAACTGTTTCTTCTCGAGACGCAGCGCATCGCCAAGATAGGGGGCTGGAAGGCCAACATCAGGACGGACTATCTCTTCTGGTCGGAGGAAGTGAACCGTATCCTCGATTTACCCGAAGACTACAAGCCGGGGCTTGCTGAATGGCTCACCTCCTTTATGCCGGAGTATCTGCCCCGGATACGTGCCATGCTTGAAGATGTACTCCATCATGGCGGCACCGCCGATATCGAGTGTGAAGCCATGACAAGGCTCGGGCGGCGTAAGTGGACGCACCTTCGGGCGGTGGGGCGTGTGGATGAAGGGAGCGGGGCCTTGGTCGTCGGTACGTTTCAGGATGTGGACGAAAGGAAGCGTACCGAACTCGAGCTCGTCGAGGCAAAGACGAAGGCGGTTGCCGCTAATCGCGCGAAGGATGAGTTCCTGGCTAACATGAGCCATGAAATCAGGACACCGCTGAACGGTATATTCGGAATGCTCAGGATGCTTGCGGACGCGTCACTGGCTCCTCGTCAGCAGGAACTAGCAGAGATGGCGATGCGCTCGTGCCGCAGGCTGGCGGACCTGCTTACCGATGTCCTTGATATTTCCCGGATCGACGCGGGAAAGCTTGAGATTGTCAGCATTCCATTTGATTTGTCGCGTTCCATACGGCAGGTGAGAGAGCTCTTCATACCTTCAGCCATGCAGGCGGGAGTGAGTCTGCATGTCCATATCGATGCAGCCATCCCGTCCCGCGTGGTCGGAGATGCCTCACGATTGCAGCAGGTGCTCACAAACCTTCTTGGCAATGCCTTCAAGTTCACGGAGAAGGGCAGCGTCACCCTGCGTGCCGAACATCTTTCGCCAGTTCTGGCGAATAGTTGCAGAGTGCTTTTCTCTGTTGAAGATACAGGATGCGGGATCCCTGACGAGAAGCATGGCAAGTTGTTCACGCCTTTCACGCAGGCGTGCGAGGGGTTCAAGAGGTCGCATCAGGGGGCGGGGTTGGGGCTTTCAATCTGTCGGCGTATCATCCGGGTCATGGGGGGGCATCTAGCCTTCGAGAGTGAGGCTGGCACGGGGACGACAGTCTATTTCACGCTCAACTTCGGGCTTCCGGATGGCGATGAAGTACAGCCTGAAGCTGCCGCGGCGTCCTCCGCTGAACCGATACCCCCTTTGCGTGTTCTCGTCACAGAGGATGACGCTGTGACGCGCCGCTACATCACGTATCAACTGGACAGGGATGGACACACGGTTGCCGTCGCCGAGGATGGAAGGCAGGCGTTGGAACAGCTTTCCACAGGAGATTTCGACATGGTGCTGATGGATATCCAGATGCCAGTCATGGACGGGGCAGAGGCTATCCTGCGAATCAGAAAAGGAGAAGCCGGTTCACGCAATACTGACATTCCGGTCATCGCACTGACTGCATACGCCCTCAGTGGCGACCGTGAGAGGCTTCTGCAAATAGGGGCCGACGATTATGTGGCAAAACCTGCAGAGGTCGCACAGCTTCATGCCGCCATAGCACGGCATGTCTCGCGCATGCAGTTGCGCCGTGCTGATGCGTAGTGGTATATCGTTAGATGCCGAACGCCATGTCTTGTCGTGGTTATGCCTTCAGTATGGCCTTATGATATATCGATTTGATATTTCAGTTTGCATTGCCTTCTGATGGAACAGGTCGAAGTAGCCGTCGATGGATGACCGACTGGGAGAAGGGAACATATGGCTCTCCATATGATCTGAATCCCTTCCCGAAACGCCTTCAAGGAAAGGATGCAGCAGCAAGATGCTTTTTGCAGTGGCAGCACAGGGCCCCATGCCTGATTGTCTCGTTGAACCCGTTTTCGGCAGGGCCGACTGGTTCATTCTCGTGGCGGAAGACGGTCATATCTCCGGGGCGTTCCGAAATCCTCACCGGGACGACAGGGAAGCCGCAGGGCAACGCCTTGTGGCATTGCTGGCGGCCCATGGTGTGACACATGTCCTTTGCGGTGAGTGCGGTTCGAAGGCGCGCATCGTACTGGCTGATGCCGGTATGACTCTTGCCGTCGGAGTCGGAGGAACAGTGCGGGATGCCATACTGCGACAGGGGGTCGTTGTGGCTGGCGGGCAAGTCGGTGCCTTCTCGGGCTGACAGCTGCGGCTGGCTGGGGGCATCAGGGACGCATACCCACGATGGCTCGTTATCGTTGAAAAAAAGCCCATCAACGACAAGACCCCCCGGTTTTCACCGGGGGGTTTGCTTTCGTGGCGCGCTGGGAAGGATTCGAACCTCCGACCTACAGGTTCGTAGCCTGTTGCTCTATCCAACTGAGCTACCAGCGCATGCACGCCATTCGCCTTGTGGCGCGCCGGGAAGGATTCGAACCTCCGACCTACAGGTTCGTAGCCTGTTGCTCTATCCAGCTGGGCTACCGGCGCGTGTCGTATAACTGTGGCGAATGCCCTTTCAATGGTGCGCCGGGAAGGATTCGAACCTCCGACCTACAGGTTCGTAGCCTGTTGCTCTATCCAACTGAGCTACCGGCGCAGCGAGAAGCGGTATAGGTTGAGTCGCCCCTTCCGTCAAGAAAATTCTCAAGGTATTTTCAGGAAAACAGCATCCTCGACATCCCGCAGCCACTGAAACCCTTGGGGCTGTATGGCTACTGGTGTGGTGTCTTCCTGGCTGGCAAACGGGATGAGGTGGGGCAGGCGGCGCAAGAGCATACCATGTGCCCTCTGCTTGTCGCCATCTTCCCGAAAGGGCACATGCACTCCATGAACAGTCAGGGCCTGTGTTCCTTCATGAGGGTTCTCCGCATGGCGGATTCTGTCGTCCACCAGCAGGGAAACGCGAGGGTCGGAACACATGTTGCCGTATTTCAGCGACCCCTTGCGCAGCATGAGGTAGATGCGTAATTGCTCCTCGTCCCACACATACCCCATGAGCGAAGTATGTGGCCCTTTGGGGCCTGTCGTGGCAAGCACGCACATGTCGTGGGCTGCCAGTATGTTCATGACGGTATCCAGCATGGCTTCTCCCTCTGGTCGAGTCTGGCAGGTCGGGGGATGCGGTGCAAGACGTTTCATCAGATTGAGGAGACCATCTGTGGAAGGACTCGAGTTGAAGGTCGCACGGGCGAGGCGAGTGTTGCTGGAGGTGGCCCACACGTGGAAGCCGCAGGATGTCGCTGTGGCGTGGACTGGTGGAAAAGACTCCACGGTCGCCCTCAGTCTCTGGCAGCGTGTCCTTGATGAGGCGCATCCCGGTATGCGTGCGAAGGCATTGAGCCTCGATACGGGCTGCAAATTCCCGGAGGTGGTGGCCTTTCGTGACAGGATGGCACAGGAGTGGAGCATCGACCTCACGGTCGTGCGCCCTGATGTCGGCCCGGACTACCCGGTGGCTGTCGACCGTGTCGCCTGTTGTCGCGACCTCAAGGTCGAACCGTTGTTGAGGGCCTTGAAAGAGAGAGAAATAGCGGTGCTTCTGACGGGCGTGCGTGCGGACGAAAACCCTGAACGTGCGTCGCGTCCGCAGACGGAGACGTTCGATGCGCCATCGCATGTGCGCGTACACCCCGTCCTTGAATTCAGCGAGATGGATATCTGGGCCTATACGATGGCACAGGGTCTTCCGTACTGTACCCTCTACGCACAGGGGTATCGTTCGCTGGGGTGTGTACCCTGCACCTCGCTGGTGGTGGGGGGCGATGAACGGGCGGGGCGGGACGCCACCAAGGAGGCGTCGATGGATGCCCTGCACGCCCTCGGCTATTTTTAGCGTGAGGCCCTATACCCTGTCGCAGTAGACCCCTTCCATGAAACGTTCCATGGCGTCATCCATTTCCGCGACGTAGTCGGCGATGTCGTAGATTCTGTCACAGCTTTCGCAGCGCATGAACACTTCGTGGCAACTGCGCTGTATCTTCAATTGTGCCCCGCATTCATGGCAGGGGACGGTTGTCTGTTCCGAACGCGAACGGTTGAACGTGGTTCCCCACATGTGTTGTCTCCTTGTGCCTTGGCGGCAAGGGCGGGGATAAACCATGCGTAGGCGTCAGGCAAGAGGCTTCTGTTCGAGGCTTGCAGAAAGCCCCGCGTGGTGTACAGTAGGCCATTGATTTCAATCCCTCGTTTGATTCAACCATTGGAGCAAGGAGACCGACATGCTCAGCCAGCGTATGAACGATGCCCTCAACGAACAGGTGAAATGGGAGCTCTATTCGAGCTATATGTATCTGTCGATGTCCTCCTATTTCCTGGATAAGGGCCTCGCCGGGTTTGCCAACTGGATGCGTATCCAGGCGCAGGAGGAACTTTTCCACGCCATGCGGTTCTTCGATTTCATCGGCGAAAGAGGCGGGCGGGCAGTCCTTCATCCTGTCGACGCGCCCCCCGCAGAATGGAAGAATCCGCTGGATGCCTTCACTCATACCCTTGAACATGAAAGGCTTGTCACCTCGCGTATCAACGACCTCGTCAACGTCGCCATTGAAGAGAAAGACCACGCCACGAACATCTTCCTTCAGTGGTTCGTGACCGAACAGGTCGAGGAAGAGGATAGCGTCAACGACGTCCTTAACAAGCTTCGCCTCATCAATGGCGAGGGGCAGGGCATGCTGATGCTCGACAAGGACCTTGCGACGCGCGTGTTCACTCCGCCGACGACGGCGTAGCGGCAGACAGGGCGCGCCCTTCATTCAGGGCGCGCCGTCCGACCCGGAACGGTCTTTACCCGGAGGGATTCCATGCAGCAGGCGCCTCGGAGCATTGTCATCGGTGGCGAAGCGGGGCAGGGGCTTGTGACCATCGGCGACATGCTGGTGCGCACACTTATCCGTAGTGGTTATGGAGTGCTGGTAGCCCAGCATTACATGTCGCGGGTGCGGGGAGGGCACAACACCTACAACATCCGGGTCGGTGCCGGAGATGTCCTTGCACCCACGGATGATGTGCATGTGCTCGTCGCGCTCGACCAGCGCACAGTCACGGAACAGGGACCCCGGCTGGGCGATGGGCTGCTCATCCTTGATGAACGTCTCGACCCGGGCTCCCTCAACGCCTTGCGTGTTCCGTTTGCGGCGCTTGCCGGGCGTCCCCTGTATGAGAATATTGCCGCTCTCGGCGTGCTCGCAGCCCTGCTGGGGCTGGAACGTGCCCCGGTCGACCGTCTGGTCGGGGAGGCTTTCCACAAGAAGGGCGATGACGTCATCACGCGCAACCTCGAGGTGCTTGAGGCCGCATGGCGATGGGCATCTGACCATCGTGCCGCATCCGAACCGTTATCCGCGCCGGAAGGGCCGACAGGTCGGATGATGCTGCAAGGGAATGAGGCCATCGCACTGGGGGCACTGGCAGCGGGCGTGAAGTTCTGCGCTTTCTATCCCATGACGCCAGCCACATCGGTCGCCCAGAATCTCATCCTTCATGCGGAGCGCATGGGAGTTGTCGTAGAGCAGGCCGAGGATGAAATCGCCGCCATGAACATGGTGCTCGGGGCCAGCTATGCTGGCGCGAGGGCGCTCGTGCCCACATCGGGCGGAGGGTTTGCGCTCATGACCGAGGGGGTGAGCCTTGCGGGTGTCATGGAACAGCCCGTGGTCATCGTGCTGGCGCAGCGGCCCGGCCCCGCGACGGGGTTGCCGACGCGCACCGAACAGGCAGACCTCGACCTCGCACTCTATGCGGGACACGGAGAGTTCCCCCGTGTCATCTTCGCCCCTGCGACGCCCGAAGATTGCTTCCACCTCACGTACGCGGCCTTCGACCTGGCAGAGCGCTTCCAGATTCCGGCCTTTGTGCTGACCGACCAGTATCTCGCTGATTCCTACAGGCCCGTTGCGCCCTTCGACCTTGACGCGCTGCCGCCGCTTGCCGAGCCTGATTTCTCCACGGACAAGGGGCCGGAGGGCGACAGGTACAAACGGTACGAATTGACCAAAAGCGGTATCTCTCCTCGTAGGATTCCGGGGTTCTCGAAATCCCTGGTACTGGCAGACTGTCATGAGCACACGGAACAGGGATACATCACGGAAGACGCCGGCTTGCGGATTGCCATGAGCGACAAGAGGCTTCGCAAAGGCGATGGACTGCGTTCCATGGCGCTGCCCCCAAGGTGTTTCGGGGATGAAGCGCCTGACTTGCTGCTCGCCTGCTGGGGTTCCAGTGAAGGTGCCGTGGTCGAGGCTGCACAGCGCTTGCGTGCCCGCGGGCGCAAGGTCGGGGTGCTTTCGTTCACACAGGTGTGGCCACTCGAACCTTCGCAGTTTCTTTCCCGGTGCGGGGAGGCCTCCGAGGTCGTGTGCATCGAGGGCAACGCCATAGGGCAGTTCTCTCGCCTGTTACGGCTTGGCGGAGTAACCGTCGGGCGTACGCTCCTTCGCTATGACGGCAGGCCGTTCACACCGGAATGGATCGTCGCGCATCTTACGGCAGGGGATTCGGGAACGTCACACATGCAGACCGCCAAAGGAGCCTCCGCATGACCACCACCATCGAATCTCTTGGGACGTTCGAGACCTCATGGTGCCCCGGATGCGGCAATCATGACATCATGAAGGCCCTGCGGCAGGCCATCGTCGGACTGGGACTCGAAGCGCACAAGGTGGCGCATGTCTCGGGCATAGGGCAGGCCGCGAAGGCGCCGCACTATATCCGCCTCAACGGCTTCAACGGGTTGCATGGTCGCAGTCTGCCCCCTGCGCAAGCCATACGTCTGTGCAACAGCGAGCTCACCGTCATTGCCCAGAGTGGTGACGGATGCAATTACGGCGAAGGCGGCAACCACTTCCTTGCCGCTATCAGGCGGAATGTGGATATGACCTTGCTGGTGCACGACAACCAGATATACGGGCTCACGAAGGGACAAGCCAGCCCCACGACCGGGGAGGGACAAGTCACCAAAAGCCAGCCCGGTGGGGTCACAAGTGCACCGTTCAACCCTGTTGCCGTGGCTGTGGCCATGCGTTGCGGGTTCGTCGCCCGCTCGTTCTCCGGCAATGTCGAGCACTTGCAGGCCATGATCGAGGCGGCGGTGCGACACCGGGGCTTTTCGCTGGTCGACATCTTCTCGCCGTGCGTGTCGTTCAACAAGGTGAATACGTTCGGATGGTATCGGCAACGATGCCGGGAGATTGACGCCAGCCACGACCCTACGGACTGGAACGCTGCGATGCGGATTGCCGACACCTTCGGGGACGTGTTGCCCATAGGGGTCATCTACAGGAATGAGCGTCCGCCACTGGATGAACGCGTATCACATGTCGCAAAGGGGCCGCTGGGTCGGCAGGCGGTACGTCATGACGTGCTGCGCGACATCATGGCGTCGTATATGTGACCCGTTGCGGTGCGAGATGCCCGGCGGCTGCCATAGCCGATGTTTGCCATAGTCGGTGGTTGCCATAGTCGGCGCCGGGGGATGGAGAGTATCAGGTCTGTGACGCAAGGGGGCACCCCGCCGTCTGCACGGCTGCGGAGTGCCTGCGGTGCGCAGACAGCTGCGCACCATCAAGGCGTCGGAGGTTGTCGTCGGACACGTTTGGGTACTCGCCCCGTGAACGGCATGAGCAACACAGTGTGCCCGCGATGCATCGTGGCGAGAGTTCATTCGCAGCCGTCACGTTCCTTATGCCTTCCGTTTACGGCGTGTCCTCGCATCCGCTGTGAGTGGCACAGGATTGCTGGCAATTGCCGGGCCTCGACATCGTCGTGGAGAGTCCGCGTCCTAGCGCAGAATGTGAAAGGCCCGCTTTCGGTCGAAAGCGGGCCTTTGAAGTCGGGTCGGGGCGTGGCTACTTGTTCATGCAGTTCATGAAATCGCGGTTGCTCTTGGTGCCACGCATCTTGTCGAGAAGGAATTCCATGCTGTCGATGGAACTCATGGGGGCGAGAATCTTGCGCAGTATCCACACGCGGTTGAGCACTTCGTCGGAAAGAAGCAGGTCTTCCTTGCGGGTGCCGGTGCGGTTGATGTCGATGGCGGGGAACACGCGCTTTTCGGAGAGATGGCGATCGAGATAGATCTCCATGTTGCCGGTTCCCTTGAACTCTTCGAAGATGACCTCGTCCATGCGAGAGCCGGTGTCGATGAGGGCGGTGGCGATGATGGTGAGGCTGCCGCCTTCTTCGATGTTACGTGCAGCACCGAAGAATCGCTTCGGGCGTTGCAGTGCGTTGGCATCGAGACCGCCCGAAAGCACCCTGCCGGAAGAGGGCGTGACGGCGTTGTAGGCGCGACCGAGGCGGGTGATGGAGTCGAGCAGGATGACAACGTCGCGCTTGCGCTCGACAAGGCGCTTGGCTTTTTCGAGAACCATCTCACAGACCTGCACATGGCGCTGTGGCGGTTCGTCGAATGTCGAGCTCACCACTTCGGCGTTCTTGACGGTGCGCTCCATGTCGGTGACTTCTTCGGGGCGCTCGTCAATCAGCAGGACGATGAGATAGGTGTCGGGGCTGTTGGCATTGATGGAGTTGGCGATGGTCTGAAGCAGCATGGTCTTGCCGGTGCGCGGCGGGGCCACGATGAGGCCGCGTTGCCCGCATCCGATGGGGGCCATGATGTCGATGATCCTGCTCGAATAGTTCTTGTCCCCGTTCTCCATGATGAACTGGCGGTCGGGGTAGATGGGCGTGAGGTTGTCGAACAGGACGAGATTCTTTGCGTTTTCGGGGGGCTCGAAGCCGATTTCCGTGACCTTGAGAAGGGCGAAATAGCGTTCACCCTCTTTGGGGGGGCGTATCTGCCCGGAGACGACATCGCCTTTTCGCAGTGCGAACCGACGAATCTGGGAGGGGGAGACGTAGATGTCGTCGGGGCCGGGCATGTAGCTGCAGAGCGGAGATCGAAGGAAGCCGAAGCCGTCGGGCAGGATTTCAAGCACCCCGTCGCCGTATATGGCTCCATTCTGGGATGCGCAGGCTTGCAGAAGGGCGAATATGAGCTCCTGCTTTCGCATGCCGCTGGCGTTTTCGACCTTGAACTGCTCGGCAAGCTCCATGAGCTCCTGCATGCTTTTGATCTTCAGCTCGGAAAGGTTCATGGCACTTTCCGGGTTCGGAGCGCTTTTCTTTTTCCTCATAGGGTACCGGAGTGAGTAATGAAAGAGAGTTGCTGGAAGGGATGCCCCGTGCGGGAACATGTCTTCGGGCCGCAGAACTGGCTGCGTACACGTAGATGAAAGAAGGCTGCGGGGGTACTGAAGTGCGAATCGAATGCTGGATGCGTGTAAAAGACCGCGAATGAGCCTTGCTACACACGCGTAAACGACAACGAAGTCGATGCGATGCAGGGAAAGCTACAGGCTCTTGACCAGTATGTGTGGGAACAGAGAGAACCTAGCCCAATACCGTCATGTTGGCAAGGGGGCTATTCTACGTTCTCGCGTGGCTGGAGAACATCCTGGAATAACGCTTCGATATTGGCCCGAACTTCTTCCTGCGTGAGACCCTGCACATGGGAAAGTTCGACGACCAGCAAGGACATGGCCTGTTCAAGGAGTCGCCGTTCGCCGAAGGAGAGTTCCTTGTCTTTGCCGATGAGCAGAAGCTCGCGCAGAACGTAGGCGACATCACCAAGGTCGGGGCTCTTGAGCTTTTCGGAGTATTCGCGGTAGCGTCTGTTCCAGTTCTGTCCGGTGTACCCGGTAAAACCACTGCGGTCTTCGAGCGAAAGCATGATCTCGTTTGCCCGTTCGGTCGAACAGAGCGGGCGCAGCCCCACATTGGCCGCATTCTTCACCGGCACCATGAGAGTGACGTTGTTGGTGAGGATGCGTACGATGTAGAACTCGGCTGTGACGCCCCCAACTTCTTGGCGTTCGATACGTTCGACTTTGCCGACGCCTTGCGCGGGGTACACTACCAGTTCATCCGGGCTGAACACTATCTGCTCCTGGGATTCGTGAGAAAGTTCTATGAGCGTGAAAAAACATAATACACAATAGCCGCAACGGCGTCCACTCCCGATGCGGCTACCCTGCTGGCAATGTGAACGCGGTCAGGGCCTGAAGGCGTTGATGTACTGGGTGGCCGCGACATCCCCCTCTGTGGCGAATGTCCTGATGCCTTGTATGGCCGCCTCAAGCACCGCGTCGACCATGGCAGTGTCGGACTGGGAGAAGCGACCGAGCACCCACCCTGTGGTTTCTCCACCTGCCGGAGGTTTGCCAATGCCGAGGCGGAGTCGATGAAAGTCAGGCGTCCCAAGGCATTGTGTGATGGATTTCAGCCCGTTATGTCCTGCGTTGCCTCCCCCCATCTTGAAGCGCATCCTTCCGAGGGGCAGGTCGAGTTCGTCGTGCGCCACGACCATGGCGGCGGGCTTGACCCGATAGAACGAGGCTATCGCAAGCACGGCCTCGCCGCTGAGGTTCATGAAGGTCTGCGGCTTGGCAAGAAGCCATGGGGCTTGTCCTTCGACGATGTCGCATCGCCAGAGGTCGTATTTCTTCTTGCCGCCGCTGAGTTGTTCACAGCGCGCAAAAGGATTGCGCTGGGCTTCTTCCAGCAGGGCGTCGATGAACATGAATCCGAAATTATGGCGGGTACGGTCGTACTCGCGTCCCGGATTGCCGAGGCCGATGATGAGTCCGGATATGTTCATGTGCGCATCGGGGCGATAGGGTGGGCTACATGCCGTACCGGAAATGACCGGCCAACACGGGAAAAAGCCGGCTCCGCAAGCGGAGCCGGCCTGAAGCGGCGGAGAAACGCGGAACTATTCGCTCTTGGGGGTGAGCACGCTGAGAATAGCGAAGTTCTCGTTGGTTGCCGGACGCACACCCTCGGGCATGGCGACATCCTTCAGCATGATGGTGCTGTTGATGTCGAGTTCGGTCAGGTCCAGCGTGATCTTCTTGGGCAGCGTGAGCGGCTTGCTCATGACGTCTATGAATTCGCGGTAGACTTCGAGCTTGCCACCAAGCTTGACGCCACGCGAGGTGCCGACGAATTCCAGAGGAACGCGGATCTTGATCTCGCGATCAAGGTCGACACCGAAGAAGTCGATATGCGTGAACTTCTTCTTGTAGGGGTGGAAAAGAGCGTCCCAGATGAGAACGGGATGCGTGCTCTTCTTGCCCTCTTCTTCGATTTCAAGCTGGAATACGGTGGTGCGACCCACTTCTTCGAACAGCTTCTGAAGGGGCTTGGCGGGCATCTGGACGGCGACGTTGTTGCCCTTGGTGTCGTAGAACACGCCGGGAACGACTTCTTCGGAACGGAGCCTGCGGTTGGCACCCTTGCCCAGGTTGTCGCGCTTCTGGACGCTCAGTGTCTTCTGCTCGGACATGCTGTTTCTCCTTTACATTCCTGCGGCAAGCGGCCACGGAACGAGATTGCTATACGAAAAGAACGCTCACCGACGATTCGGTGTGGATATTGTGTATGGCCTTGGCCAGAAGCCCGGCAACGGAAAGGACATGCAGTTTCGGGCAAGCGTTGAGCTTGTCGCCCAAGGGCACGGTATCGGTGACGATAACCTGCTTGAAGGGCGAGTTGCAAAGACGTTCGATGGCAGGCCCGGAAAGTACGGGGTGTGTGGCGCATGCCATGACCTCGCGCGCACCGTTCTTGAGCAGGACTTCGCCTGCTGCACAGAGGGTGCCTGCGGTGTCGATCATGTCGTCAACGACGATGGCGACCTTGTCGCGTACGTCGCCGATGACGTGCATCGCCTGCGCCTGGTTGGGCTTGTCGCGGCGCTTGTCGACGATGGCAAGCCCTGCGTTGAGCCGCTTGGCGTAGGCGCGGGCGCGTTCGACACCACCGGCGTCGGGCGACACGATGACGATTTCACCTTCGACCTGCCGCAGGTAGTCGAGAATGACCGGGGCGGCGTACAGGTTGTCGACAGGGGAGTTGAAGAAGCCCTGTATCTGACCCGCATGGAGGTCGACGGTGACGACGCGGTCAGTGCCAGCGGTTGTCAGGAAGTCGGCAACCAGTTTTGCGCTGATAGGAGCGCGGGGAGAGACTTTGCGATCCTGACGTGCATAGCCGTAGTACGGCATGACGGCGGTAACGCGGCCTGCGCTGGCACGCTTGAGGGCGTCCAGCATCAGGAACAGCTGCATCAGATTGAAGTTGACCGGGGCACACGTGGCCTGAACGACGAATACGTCGTCACCGCGCACGTTGTCGCCGATCTCGATGCGGATTTCGCCGTCACTGAAGGTTTCACACAGAGCGGGCGTGATCTGGCAACCAAGATGGTTGCAGATGGCCTTGGCCAGCTCGGGGTTGGAAGTGCCGGTCAGGATCTTGAGATCGCCTTGCATGGTCTGACATCCGGCTAGAGTTGGGGAACTTGCGTTCTGAAATGGCTGGGGCGGAAGGACTCGAACCCTCGAATGACGGGACCAAAACCCGTTGCCTTACCAACTTGGCGACACCCCAGCGTCACAAAAGATGCTGATATACCCGTATGCCATGACCCTTCAGCTGTTCGAAGGCCGCTTCGGCATCTTCACGCCTCCTGAAGAGGGCGAAGACGCTCGCGCCGCTACCGCTCATGAGGGCGGCTGCCGCGCCATGTCGCAACAAGGCTTCCTTGAGCGACCGCAGCTCCGGGTGAGACGCGAAGACCACCGGTTCGAAGCTGTTATGGAGCCATGACTCGCGGGAGAACGAGTTTCTATCCGCAACCCCCCCCGTTGTCAAGCAACCACGCACGCGGAGTTGTTTTTCTTCGGCAGCATCCAGCGCGCCGTAGGCCCATGCCGTGGAGACCTGTACCTGCGGGCAGGCGAGAAGCAGGGTGAATCCCTTGTACGGCCATGCCACAGGGGTGATGATCTCGCCAATGCCGCTGGCACGGCACGGGACCGCATGGATGAAGAACGGCACGTCGGCTCCGATGCGGGCCGCCAGTCTGCATAGCGTCTCTCTTCCGAGGGGATGCGGGGCGATGGATTCGAGGTGGTTCAGGATTGCAGCGGCGTTGGCACTGCCGCCTCCCAGTCCTGCCCCATGCGGAACGCCTTTTCGCAACTCGACGCGAAGAGGCGGGCGGAATCCGGAGGCTTCGGCATAGGCGTCGTAGGCGCGGGTGACCGTGTTCCGTGTCGGGTCGATGCCCTGAATGGCACACGTCACAGTTATTCCGGGAGCATCGCCAACCGTCACCACCAGTTCGTCGTGCGGTTCCTCCAGCGGAAGGAAGAGGCTGTCGATTTCGTGATAGCCGTCGTCACGGCGCGACGTGATATGGAGGTCGAGATTGACCTTGCACCCGGAACGGAGCGTCACCGCGTCGTTCATGCCTGTGTCTCCGCCGATTCGACGGTGAGGTGGTCGTTGGTGAAGACGCATATCTCGCCTGCGATGCGCATGGCTTCACGGGCGATGGTCTCCGCATCGAGTTGCGTGTGGCGGGCGAGTGCGCGGGCTGCGGCAAGGGCATAGGGGCCGCCGCTACCTATGGCGGCGATGCCGTCATCCGGTTCGATGACATCCCCGTTGCCCGAGAGCACGAGGATGTGTTCGTTGTCGGCCACAAGCAGCATGGCTTCGAGTCGGCGCAGATACTTGTCCTTGCGCCACGACTTGGCCATCTCCACGGCGGCGCGGACAAGGTTGCCCCTGTGTTCTTCAAGCTTGGCCTCGAAATGTTCGAACAGCGTGAAGGCATCGGCCGTGGAACCCGCAAAGCCTGCGACCACCCGTCCGTTGTAGAGACGGCGCACCTTGCGCGCCGAGTGCTTCATGACGATGCTCTGGCCCATGGTCACCTGACCGTCACCTGCGATGGTGACACCCTGGGCACCCCGCACTGCGAGAATGGTCGTTCCCTTGAGTTCCATGAATACTCCCGTATATCGTACGCCTGAAAGGGCGTGATGTCTGTCCGCACCACAAGAGGGCAGGGGGCTGCCCTCTTGTGGTGTTCTGGGCAGTACTGCCCCATTCAGGGCTATTCCGTGGTGTTCAGTCTCAGTGCCGTGACCTTTGAGGGGCGCGTGCTCTACCAGAACGCCTTTCTCTCCTGATAGGTGGCGGCGAACCGTTCGAGTTCGGCCATCTCTTCAGGTGTGCGCGCCTGTGCCCTGGCCTGTTCCTCGAATGATTCGGTCTTGTGCTTGTCGTTGCTGTACAGCGAACTGTAGGCAAGGTGGAGGTACGCCTTGAAAGGTTGCCCGGAAGCACCCAGCACCCGCCCGTAGTAGTAGTGCACCTCGGCATCTTCGGGCAGTCGGCGAAGCACCTCGTCGAAATACTGGTACGACTTCTGGGGCTGCCCCGAATCGGCAAGAAGCCGGGCATAGAAGAAGAGTGCCATGTAGTCGTCGGGGTTCATGAGCGTGGCGCGTTGCAGCATGGCTGCGGCCCGCCCCTTGTCACCCTTGGTGTAGTGGAACCTGCCGGCCTCGCGCCATATGAGCTGGTCTTTCGGGCTGCACTGCAATGCCTTGTCGAAGGCGGCAGTCGCTTCGGCGACCCTGTTCTGACGTGAAAAGAGTATGGCCTTGCCGAGTTGCGCGAGGCAATCCCCGGCGGGGGCATCGGCGAAAAGCCGTTCCGAGACCGCGGGGTCTCCATAGCGGGCCCTGCAAATGGTGCGCACCCTGAGGAACCGTGCGTCGTCATTGGGACGCGACCGGATATCTGCCGGAAGTGCGGCGATGCGCGCAGAAAGCGAGTTGATGCGCTCGTTCACGGCCGGGTGGGTGCTCAGGTATGAGGGGATGTCGGTACCCATGGCCCATTGCTTCTTGCGAATCTTCTCGAAGGCGCCGACCATGCCTTCAGGACGGAAACCGGCGGCGATGAGATAGCGCAGGCCGATTTCGTCTGCCTCGGTTTCGTCCACACGGCTGTAGTTGAGCATGGCCGACTGCCCGGCGGCGATGGAACCCGCCATGGCCGCGCCCTTGCCCGACCCGCCGCCCAGAAACGCTCCGGCGAGTGCCCCCGCCATCGACAGGATGCTGGTGGTCTGCATCTTTTCGATGCGGCCCGCGATGTGCCGTTGCGTTGCGTGGGCGAGTTCATGGGCTAGCACTCCCGCCACCTCTGCTTCGTGGTCCATCTGCATGACAAGACCGGTATGGACGAAGATGAACCCGCCGGGGCTGGCGAAGGCGTTCAGCGAATTGTGCAGCAGGACATTGGTCTTGAAGTCGAAGGGCTGCGGCGGTGCCTGTTCAAGAAGGCGTGCAACGATGTCCTGAACGTAGACTTTGACTTCCGGGTCTTCGACCAGCGGCATCCGGGACTTGATGAGGACATCGAACTTCCTGCCGAGTTCCACTTCATCCTTGATGGTGAAACCGCCAAGCCCAAGAAACGCCCACGCCGGGGCAACCCCTTGAATGGTGAGCGCAAGTGCCAGCACAAAGGCCAGAATGCCCCGCGCACCGCGCCAGAAGGCGCAGCGGCGGGGCGTTTCGTTGCGAAGAAGTGTCGTCATGGGCGTTACAGGACGTCCCAGACCGCTCCGGAAGGGGTGTCGCGCACTTCTATGCCAAGGGCGGCGAGTTCGTCGCGTATGGCATCGGCACGGGCGAAATCCTTCGCGGCACGGACGGACTTGCGTTCTTCCAGCAGGGCGTCGACCTTGGTCGTGTCGATGCCCTTGCGCCGGATGCGGCATTCCTTCAAATCACTCAGGAAGGCTTCGGGTTCACGCCCGAATACCCCGAGGACCTTCATCCATTTTGCGACCAGACCATCCAGACGTTCGAGCAGGGCAAGGGTTTCTGCGCTCTTGCGAAGATTCTTGTCTTCAAGCAGGCGGTTCACCAGTCTGATGGTGCCGAACACGTGACCGAGGGCCGCAGCCGTGTTGAGGTCGTCTTCAAGCGCTTCGTCGAAGGCACGGTCGAGCGTGTCGAACTCTGCCGTCACGTCGGCAGGCAGAGGCGTGGCACTCCATTTGGAACGGCTGCGTTCGGTGCGGGCGAGCGAAAGGGCCTCGTAGATGCGCTTGAGGCTCTTTTCGGCCTCGTCCATGCTGTCGAAGGTGAAGTCGATGGGGCTGCGGTAGTGCTTGGTGAGCAGGAAGAAGCGCAGCACTTCCGGGAGATAGCCTTCGAGGATGTCACGTATGGTCTTGAAGTTGCCGAGCGACTTGGACATCTTCTCCGCATCGACCTGCACGAAGCCATTGTGCATCCAGTAACGCACGAAAGGCTTGTCCAGCGCGGCTTCCGTTTGTGCTATCTCGTTCTCGTGGTGCGGGAAGATGAGGTCCTGCCCGCCGCCATGGATGTCCAGCGGCAGGGGCATGTGCTTTTCGCTCATGGCCGAGCATTCGATGTGCCAGCCCGGGCGTCCTTCGCCCCACGGGCTAGTCCAGCTCGGTTCGCCGGGTTTTGCAGCTTTCCACAATGCGAAATCAAGCGGGTCTTCCTTTTCCTCGCCGGGGGCGACGCGGGCGCCTGAACGCATGTCGTCGATGTCGCGTCCGGAGAGCTTGCCGTACTCGGGGAAGGAACGGACGCGGAAATAGACGTCGCCGGAAGGGGTGGCATAGGCCTTGCCCTTGGCGATGAGCTTTTCGCACAGCGCGATCATTTCGAGGATGTGGCCGGTAGCCTTGGGTTCGATGTCGGCGCGCAGCACGTTGAGGCGGTCCATGTCCTCATAGAAGGTGTCGATGTACTTCTCGGCGACCTGCTGGCTGGTGAGTCCCTCTTCATTGGCACGCTTGATGATCTTGTCGTCGACGTCGGTGAAGTTGCGGGCGAACGTCACATCAAGTCCGGTATGCCGCAGGTAGCGCACCAGCACGTCGAACACGACGGCTGAACGGGCATGACCGATGTGGCAGAGGTCATAGGCGGTGATGCCGCACACGTACATGTTGACCTTGCCGGGTACGGCGGGCGTGAAAAGCTCTTTGCGGCGCGAGAGCGAGTTGTAGATCTGCATGGCGTCTCCGGAAAAACTAGCGGCAACCGTTGAGGTCGAAAAGGTCGATGCGGCGCTGGTGGCGCCCGCCTTCGAAGTCGGTGTCAAGGAAGAGGCGTGCCAGTTCAAGAGCCACACCGGGCCCTGTCACGCGTTCGCCAAGACAGAGGACATTGGCGTTGTTGTGCTGGCGCGTGGCGCGGGCGTGGAATTCGCAGGTGCAGAGTGCCGCGCGGATGCCGGGGATGCGGTTGGCAGCCATCGACATGCCGATGCCCGTGCCACAGATGAGGATGCCAAGGGCCTCTTCGGCGAGAACACGGTCGCAGACTTTCTGGGCGTAGTGCGGGTAGTCGCAGCTGACGGCGCTTTCAGGGCCGAGGTCTTCGACGTCGTGTCCTGCGTTGCGAAGGCTGTCGACGATGCTCTGCTTGAGGGCGAAACCCGCATGGTCCGAACCGACGAATACTTTGCGTGCCATGATGATGCTCTTGTTAAGCCTGTACGGTTTCGTTGCCGTTTCCGAAGCGCTCGCGCAGGCGCGTCACATGACGCTCTCGCGCGGCTTCGCGCATGGTGGCGAAGCGTTCGGTCTCGTCATGCAGAAAGGTTATACGCTTTCTGATGGCGTCAAGGGTCGATGCGTCGGCATCTTCAAGCAGTGCCCTGCCGAGAGATGCCTCCTCCTGAGTGATGCGCTTGCGCAGCTGGCGGGTCTCGATGGCGTGCAACACGCCGCCCGCCATCCAGCCGAGTTCCGCACCGAGAACGTTGAGCCCGGTGCGCATGACGTTGAAGACTGCCGTGCAGCGCGAAACCGAAGACGCGGAAGAGGGAGAAGACATGGTGGACTCCATGATCATTTGCGGCCGAGAGAGCGCAACGGCAGTAGCGTGGTGCCCTCGGGCAGTTCAAGGCCGAGCTGTTCAGGGCTGAAGGGAGTGTCGAGCCTGACGCGTTCCTTGACGAGTATGATGGCGTTGTAGCCCTTGCCGTGCTGGAAGACCAGCTTGCGGGGCATGGGCGTTGCCGTAGCGTCCGCGTCCTCGGCATATGAGACATCGAGATTCCAGCCGTCAGCCGTGCCATCGGTCCAGCGCACCGGAAGCCCGGCTTCGGAGATGACCAGCGAGCCGCCGGGGCGCTTGCCTTCGAGAGTGTAGGCGATTCCCATGCCGGGAACAAGGGTGGCCTCTCCTGCCGACCGCAGGCCGAAGACGCTGCCGAAGCGACCATCGAGCATGGCAGTGAGGTCGCTCACCGAGAAGGGTACGGGAACACCGAACGAGAAGAGGGCCTTGCCGTCGCCGTAATGATGGTATGCCTTCTGTTCGTTGGGCGAATAGGCGAGGAAGGTGTCGTCGGTTTCGCGTATCTTCGCGACCGTTGCCCCTATTCCGGCCATGATGTCGAGGCGCAACGGGGCCTTGCCATTGCCCCATATGAGGGCAATGACACGGTGTCCGTCATCGCCAGCGTTGTATCGAAGGCTGGTTTCGAGCCTGAACGGCCCTGTATCGCGTTCTGTCGCGGCACTGTAGGCCTTGTAGGCGTTCCAGACCGTCGCCGCCGTATCGGCCGGGGCCAAGGCCCCTCTGGGGGCTTTCGAGGCGCAGCCTCCCGCAAGGGCGACGCATACCACCGCCCACAGCATCATGAGGGCGGGGCGGATTCTGTTTGCAGAGGATGTGTGTATCATTTTTTGTCGAGTTTGGCCTTGATGGCGTCGGGATTCTGCGGGTTCATGGACAGGGCCTTGCGGTAGGCGCGCCGCGCCGTGTTCTTCTGCCCCATGGCCGTGGCGATGTCTCCGTAATGCTCCCAGATGATGGGGTCGGGCGCATTGAGTTCGATGGCGCGGCTGATGGCCTTCCATGCTTCGGGAATGCGGCCCGCCTTGAAGTAGGCCCATGCCAGCGAGTCGAGGATGAAGGGGTTGTCGGGCGAAAGGGTATTGGCGCGTTCGAGAAGGGAGACGGCCCGGGTAAGGTCGCGCTCCTGTTCCGCAAGGGTGTAGCCCACATAGTTCAGGGCCTGTGCATGGTTGGGAGAGGCCTTGATGACCTCTTCCATGGCGGCGAAGGCAGCGTCCTTCGCACCCCTGTCGTCGAGGATGAGGGCGCGCATGAACAGCAGGCCGCTGTCATCGGGCCAGCGGTCGGCGGCCTTATCGATGACCCGGAGTGCCTCTTCGGAGCGCCCCATGTTGACGAGAAGTTGCGCCTCCATCTCGCGGAAGTCCCTTTGCTCGGGGAATGTCTCACGGCCTTCGCGGGCTGTCCGCAGCGCCGCTTCGAGGTCGCCCTTCTCATAGAGCAGCTGGCTACGCAGGCGCAGGGCGCGGTCGTAGTACTTATTGGTGGGGCGCACTTCTAGCAGCCACGACAGGGTGGCGTCCGTATCGCGCTGTCCCTCGTAGGCCAGCACGGCGAGGAAGAAGTAGACTTCTTCCGGAGCCCCGGGCGAATCCTTCACGGCCAGAAGCAGACCTTCGGCCTGTTCGAAGAACCTGTCATCGAGGAATAGCGTTGCGGCCGTGAGCATGAAGCCGAAGGTCTCCGGCCCTTGCCGTGCCAGCTCATAGGCCTTGACGGGGTTGTTGAGCTTGATGTTGATGGCCACCAGTCGTAGCCAGACGTCCTGATTGCCCTCGTCGAGAGCCAGAATCTGTTCGTAGATCTTTTCCGCTTCGACGTAGTTCTTGCGAAGCTCATACACATAGGCCAGTTCGGCCCATGCCTCGAGGAAGTCGGGAGATGCCTTGACCGCCTTGCGGAGTTGCGCCGTGGCCTCTGTGAGGCGGTTGAGCCCCATGAGGGCGCGCGCGTGGTAGTACCGCAGGAGCGACGTGCGCGAGGTCTCCCCGATGGACAGGATGAGCTTGTCGGCCTCTTCGTAACGGCGGGTCTTCACAAGAAGTTGTGCCAGTTCCTGCCGTGCCTCGTCGTCCTTGGGGTGCTTGGCGTTATAGGCGCGCAGCAGGGCGATGGCCTCGTCGTTGCGGTCGAGGTCGAGGTAGCTTTCGGCGAGAAGCAGGGTCAGGCCGAGGTCGTCCGGGTGGGCTGCGACGCCGCGCGTGAGGATGTCACGGGCGAGGTCGGGCTCCTTGCGTGACAGCAGGAAGCTGCCGGAGTCGTTGTAGACACGGGCCGTGGGAGACAGCCGGATGAGGTTCTCGATGGCTTCGATGGCGTCGCGGGTGTTGTCGCTGCGGGCCGCCTGATCAAGCATGAGGTAGTAGAAGGTCGTTTCGGCACCATCGGAGAGGTTCCACTGTACGGCCTCTGGCGAGGCCGTTTCGACAGCGGGGCGATGGGCGCATCCACCTGCGATGAGGGGCAGGGCGGTGACGACGGCGGCAACGGAACGGCGGAAGGATGGCATGAGACGCCTCTGACCTACTGGTTGATCCAGTCGGATGAAAAGTCCTTGATTTCCTTGAACAGGTGGTCGCGTATCTTTTGCAGCAGACGCGCCTCTATCTGGCGGACGCGTTCACGGGTGATGTCGTATTTCTCGCCAATCTCGCGCAAGGTGACTGGTTCTTCAGAAAGAAGCCTGTTCTGCAGGATGTCCACTTCCTTGTCGGAAAGCTTGGGAATGATGGATTGCAGACGGTTTTGCACCATGCTGGCAATCTCATGGTTCGACAGTGCGTCCTCGATGCCGGGGCCGAGTGCGGGCAGGAAGTCCATGCGCGAAGCCCCGCCGCCCTCGTCACCCACCGGGATGTCGAGTGACACGTCGGAAGCGTCGAGGCGCTGTTCCATCTCCACGACCTGTTCCTTGGTCACGTTCAGGCGTTCCGACAGGGTGGCTGCGTCCGGGTCGTAGCCCTGCAGGATGAGCTTCTGTCGTTCCTTGTTGAGATTGTAGAACAGCTTGCGTTGCGCCTGCGTGGTGCCGATCTTGACCATCCGCCAGTTGTCCATGATGAACTTGAGGATGTAGGCCTTGATCCAGAAGGCGGCGTAATACGAGAACTTGATGCCCTTTTCGGGATCGAACTTGTTCACCGCGCGCATGAGGCCGACGTTGCCCTCCTGGATGAGGTCGAGCACGTTCTGCATCCAGCGCCGCTGGAAGTCCATGGCGATCTTCACCACGAGACGCAGGTGCGACGAGACGAGGCGAAAGGCCGCATCACCGTCGCCCGTTTCGCGGACACGCTTCGCCAGCTCATACTCCTCTTCGGGCTTGAGCATGGGAAAGCGGCTTATCTCGCGCAGGTAGAGGTGCAGGCTGTCCTTCCCGGTGGATACCGTGGCAGGAGCGTTGAGGTGGAACGTGTCGGGCGCGTGGTCGTCGTCGCCGATGTCTATGACATCGTCTTCGTCGACGAAATCTTCGGTATCTTCGGTGTCGTCAGCCGAATCGTCCGGGCCGTCGATGATCTCGACGTCGTCGACTACGGTGACGTGCTTCTCATCGGCGATGTCTTCGTGCTGCGCTTTCGGGCGTTTGGTCATGGCGTATCTGATTGCAACCTGTTGTCCGGCCTCGGGCCGGGTAGTGCGAAGCGCCGTGAATCAAGGCGCGAAGCGTTGCGAATGGTATAGTTTATGTTTGTCCTTTTCAATGTTTTTCAGTACACCGGAGCGGGCGTTCCAGCCCCGGAACTCCACTTGGAGCTCGTCATCCGGTGGCTTTCGCAATCTTTCAGGAGTACACGTCGTGCCAGATTTCCGTCAAGCCTTGCGCGCAGGGCGCAGACTTCTTTTCGATGGTGGCCTCGGAACCATGTTGCAGGCCCGTGGCCTGCCCGCCGGGGTAAGCCCCGAGCAGTTCTGCCTTGATCGTCCCGATGTCCTTCGTGGCATCCATGCCGACTATGTGCGTGCAGGGGCCGACATCCTGACCACCAACACCTTCGGCGGAAGCCGCTTCAAGCTCGGCGACGGGTTCGACGTGGTCGACTTCAACCGTCGCATGGCCGCCATCGCCCGTGAAGCTGCAGACGCATCTGGCAGGCAGGCTTTCGTCGCAGGCAGCATAGGCCCGACGGGGCATTTCGTGAAACCACTCGGAGAGGTGGAGCCTGCCGCGCTAGTCGCCGCCTTTCGGGAGCAGGTGCGCGGGCTTGTCGCAGGTGGTGCCGATCTCCTGATGATCGAGACACAGTTCGACCTTGCCGAGGCGCGTGCCGCTGTCGTCGCAGCCCGTGCGGAGTGTTCGCTTCCCATCGCCGTCTCCATGACGTTCGAGAATGGTGTCAGCCTCACGGGCAGCACACCCGAGGTGTTCGTCGCCACCATGCTCAACCTCGGGGTGGACCTGCTGGGCACCAATTGCAGTGCAGGGCCCGACCAGATGCATGATGTGGTGGCCTCGCTGCTGGCGTCCGCTTCCGTGCCGGTGCTCGTCGAGCCCAATGCCGGATTGCCCGAACTCATCGACGGCAAGACTGTGTTCAGGCTGCCCCCCGCCCCGTTCGCCGAGAAGACGGCTGCCTTCGCCGCCATGGGGGCGCGTGTGCTTGGCGGCTGCTGTGGCACGACACCCGACCATATCGCAGCCCTGCGGCAGGCAGTGGCCGATATTCCCGCCACGCTTCCGGTGGACAGTGGCGTGGGCATTGTCCTCACCACGAGGTCGCACCTCGTGCGGGTGGGTGGTGACGCCCCGGTGCGCATCATCGGTGAACGCATCAACCCCACAGGCAAGAAGCAGCTCATAGCCGAATTGCAGGCGGGCGACTTCTCGCTGGCGTTGCGCTTCTCCGACGAACAGGTCGAGGCGGGGGCGCCCATTCTCGACGTGAACGTGGGCGCGCCCATGGTGGATGAGGAAGTGCTGCTGCCCGACCTCGTGCAGCGACTCATCACCCGGCACGGGGTGCCGCTATCCATCGACTCGTCCAATGCCGCTGCCATCGAACGTGCGCTGCCCTATTGCCCCGGTTCGACGCTCGTCAACTCCATCAGCGGCGAACCGGGCCGCATGGAACGCCTCGGCCCCTTGTGCCGCGACCACGGTGCCCCCTTCATCCTGCTGCCTCTCAAGGGACGCAAGCTGCCCGTGGCTGCCACGGAGCGCATCGCCATCATCGAGGAACTCCTCGTTCAGGCCGAAGGTCTCGGCATCCCGCGCCGTCTTGTCATGGTCGACGTGCTGGCGCTTGCCGTATCCTCCAAGGCGGAGGCTGCGCGGCAGTGTCTCGAGACCATCCGCTGGTGTACGGCCAACGGCTTCGCCACGACCATAGGTCTGTCGAACATCTCGTTCGGCCTGCCCGCCCGGGAACTGCTCAACGGCACGTTCCTCGCCATGGCGGCGGGGGCAGGTCTGAGTTCGTGCATCGCCCACCCCGGCAACGGGCGCATCCGCGAGACGGTGGCATGTGCCGACGTCCTGCTGGCGCGAGATGCCAACGCCGAACGGTTCATCGACGCCTACGCGGCGTGGACGCCCGCGACACAGGGCGGCCCCGTGGCCAGCGGCCCCGGCCTTGCGTCCCAGCCGCCGGCGACCACACTTGAAGAGGCGGTCGTGAAAGGCGACCGTGATGGTGTCACGGCCATCGTGGAGAGTGAGCTTGCTGCCGGGGCAGACCCCTTCGACCTTGTGCAGACCAAGCTCATTCCGGCCATCAACGAGGTCGGCGTCAAATACGAGCGCCGCGAATACTTCCTGCCCCAGCTCATCCGTTCGGCAGAGACCATGCAGACGGCCTTCAGGCGATTGCAACCCCTGCTGGAGGAGATGCGCGGGGCCGAGGTGCGCCCGGTCATCATCATGGCTACTGTCGAGGGTGATATCCACGACATCGGCAAGAACATCGTCTCGCTCATGCTGGGCAACCATGGCTTCGAGGTCGTCGACCTCGGCAAGGATGTGAAGGCCGAGACCATCGTCGACGCGGCAGAGACCCACGGTGCACGTATCATCGGGCTCTCCGCCCTCATGACGACCACCATGGTGCGCATGGAGGATACGGTGAAGCTTGTGCGTGCCCGCGGGCTGGATGTGAAAGTCATCGTGGGCGGGGCCGTCGTGACCAAGGCCTTCGCCGACGCCATCGGGGCGGACGGTTATTCGGCCGATGCCGTCGAAGCCGTCAGACTTGCAAAATCGCTTCTCGCCGGGTAATCGGCGCGTCTTTCGACGAGGTGTATATGAAGTTCCGTTCAGCCCTGTTTACGGTCCTGTGCCTGATCGTCTTGACCCTTCCCGCTTTTGCGGCCCCCCGGGAGATTGGTTCCGGAGACCTGCTGAAGCTCGTGGGCGAGTCCCGCGGCAAGGTGGTCGTGGTCAACTTCTTCGCCTCATGGTGCCCGCCGTGCCTTGAGGAGATTCCCGGACTCATCCGTCTGCGTGGTCATTACAAGCCTTCGCAGGTGGAGTTCATAGGTGTGTCGGTCGATGAAAGCCGCGACCAGCTTGTGGCACTCATGGGCAAGACCCCGTTCAACTATCCGGTTTTCCTCGCACGTGAAGAGCTTTCGCGGTTCTTCGGCATCTCATCGATTCCCCGCCTGCTGGTCTATGACAAGGCTGGCAAGCTGGTCATCGACAATGTCGGCCTCGTCGAGGCGGATGAACTTGCGAAGGCCATCGACACGCTGCTTGGTGGCGGCAAATAATGGCACCATTCATACGCAAGGCCACTGTTCCAGACGTCAAGCGCATCCACGCCATACTCATGGAGTGCGCCGGGCAGCGACTGCTGCTGCCCCGGTCGCTGAATGACCTCTACAGCCGCATTCGCGACTTCGTGGTCGTCGATGCGGATGAAGGCGGGGCGATACTCGGCTGTTGTGCCCTTTCCATCACATGGGAGGACATCGCCGAAATACGCTCGCTGGTCGTCCTTGAATCGCTGCGGGGTCAGGGATGGGGGCGCAGGCTTGTGGAGGCATGCATGAGCGATGCCGTGACGTTGGGCCTTTATCGCGTTTTCACGCTCACCTATCAGGTCGAGTTCTTCAACAAGCTCGGGTATTCTGTTGTAGGCAAGGAGGTGCTCCCCCAGAAGGTGTGGGCCGACTGCATCCATTGCCCCCAGTTCCCCGAATGCGACGAAACGGCCATGCTCATCGAGCTGTAGCGCTTCCTGCCGCAGACCCGGCAGATGCAGCGGTATATTCCGGCCCGCAAGAGGGCCGATGAAACAGGAGAGAGAGTCACATGATCATCAAGGACCTCAAGGTCGTCTACAGCGAAGAACAGATTGCAGCCCGCGTGCGTGAGCTGGCGCAGGAGATAAACAGACTCTACAAGGGCGAACCCCTTGTGGTCGTCTGCGTGCTCAAGGGGGCGTTCATGTTCTTCACCGACCTCGTGCGTCACCTCGACATGCACCCCGAACTCGATTTCGTGCGCCTTGCCAGCTATGGCGACGCCACACATCGCGGTTCGACCATCAGCTTCCTCAAGGATGTTGAAGTGAAGCTTGAAGGCAAGCATGTCCTCATCGTGGAAGACATCGTCGATACCGGGCACACCATGGACTTCCTCTTCCGGCAGCTTGCTGCGCGGGGGGCGAAGAGCATGCGCCTTGCGGTGCTGGTCGACAAGACCGAACGGCGCGAGGTGCCGGTGCGCGCCGATTTCGTGGGATTTGCCTTGCCGCGGGGCTTCATAGTAGGGTACGGACTCGACTATGCCCAGAAGTACCGCGAACTTGGGGCCATCTACGAGGCTATCGTGGATGCCTAGGGGCGGGACTTCACGTCCGCGAGGTGCCAGATGATCGTTACCTGCCCCAAATGTTCGACGCGCTATAACCTGCCCGACGCTGCTGCCAAGCCCGATGCCAAGGCGCGGTGCACGGTCTGCAAGCATGTCTTCTCGTTGGCTGAAGTCGTTGCCCCCTCTGTCGGGGGGCAGACTCCCGGTCATGACGCCGCTTCGGCGTCGGGTTCCGACGTGAGTGACATCATCGGTGAGGTGAAAGGCTATAATCTCGACGCCACGCCTCCGAAACCCGAAGAGAAGAAGCGCAAGCGCACGTCTCTGGTCGTTGCGCTTGTCATGCTGCTGCTCGTGGGCGCGGGTGCAGGGGCATGGAAGTTCTGGCCGCGCGGTGCGGACAAGGCGGTTGATGAGGCGGCACAGAAGCTTGCCGCCAGTGAACAGATCAAGAACATCGCCTTGCGTAACGTGCGACAGTACTACATCAACAACGAGAAGCTGGGTCAGGTCTCGGTCATCGAAGGGCGTGTGGTGAACAACTTCACCTCTCCGCGAGAACTCATCAAGGTCGAGGCATCGCTCTATGACAAGAACGGTGCCACTGTCGTGTCGAAGACCCAGCTTTGCGGTACTACCGTGTCGCTCTTCCACCTTCAGGTACTGGGTGAGCAGGAGCTCGAGACGGCACTCAACAACAAGATCGACATCCTCACGAACAACACCAGCATCCCTTCCGCTGGCGAAGTGCCCTTCATGGTGGTGTTCTACAATCCGCCGTCGACGGTGACCGAGTTCGGGGTGAAGGTCGTCGAGGCGCGGACGCCTCCTGAAAAGAAGCAGTAGCAGGGCGGATGCGTGGCCAAGGTCCGAGAGACGTACGTTTGCAGTGCATGTGGTGCCAATACCCCGCAATGGCGAGGGCAATGTCCCACCTGCAAGGCATGGAACACTCTTGACGCAGTGACCGTCGCGCGTGAAACGCGCAGCGGCGTGCGGCGACAGGGGGCACCTGATTCGGTGCGCCCACGGCCTTTGCGCGACGTGAGCGATGAGGGCGGAAGCCCCTTCGGTACCGGGCTTGAAGCCCTCGACCGTGTGCTCGGTTCCGGCCTTGTGCCGGGTGCCGCCATCCTTTTCGGTGGTGAGCCGGGGATAGGCAAGTCGACGCTTCTTCTGCAGGTCGCCGGGGCTGTGGCAGCCAGCGGGCGCGATGTGCTCTACCTGTCAGGTGAGGAGTCGCTCACACAGCTCAAGGGACGTGCAGAACGTCTCGGGGTGCTGCACGAAAGGCTTCTCGCCGTGGCGACATCGCGTGTCGAGGACGTCTTCTCCGTTCTTGAGAGTGGCACCCCGCCAGCCCTTCTCGTACTCGACTCGGTGCAGACGCTCACATCCGACCTCGCCGAGGGACTGCCCGGCAACGTCAGTCAGGTGCGCGCCGTCGCCACCGAGGTCGTCGACCGTTGCAAGCGCGCCGGGACAGCCGTCCTGCTGGTCGGGCATGTGACCAAGGATGGCAATCTCGCCGGCCCCCGTCTGCTGGAGCATATGGTCGATACCGTCGTTTCTCTGGAAGGTGACCGACGCCAGATGTTCCGCCTGTTGCGGGTGCTCAAGAACCGCTTCGGCCCCAATCAGGAGTTGCTCGTCTTCCAGATGGCACAGCGGGGGCTCGAGGTCGTTGAAGACCCCTCCACGTTCTTCCTTGGAGCACGCGACCCGGCCCTCAGTGGTACCGCCGTGGTGATGGCGGTTGACGGGCAACGCCCCTTCGCCGTCGAGGTGCAGGCACTTGTCACCCGCAGCTATCTCGCCATACCCCGCCGTACCGGACTCGGCTTCGACGTCAACAGGCTGCACCTGCTGCTTGCCGTGCTTGAGAAGCGGCTTCGCCTCAACTTCGGGCAGGTCGATATCTATGCCAAAATCGGCGGGGGGATGCGGCTTCAAGACCCCGGCATGGACCTCGCGCTTGTGGCTGCCGTGCTTTCATCCTTCTATGATGTTGCGCTTCCTGAACGCGCTGTCCTGTGGGGGGAAGTCGACCTCAACGGGCAGGTGCGCCCCGTCGCGGCGCACGACATCCGCCTCGGGCAGGCTGCCCGCCTTGGCTATGGCCCTGTTCTTCATCCCGGCGAGGGGAGGGGGGCCGTGCCGACCGTGGTCGAACTTCAGGCAAGGCTCTTCGGCAAGTCTGGCGCCCCCCGGCATAATCCCTCCGAGTAGAGATTCTTCCGCCCTCCGTATCTTTTGCCTGTAAGCATCCGTGAACGTCGCCCCTTTGCACACTGCTGAAGTGCATGTGTTGTCCCGGGCTGACTTCAGCGGATGCGGCTGTCTTCCGTGTGCGCCGTGGTGGGGTCCTCGATAATGATGCATGAGGATATGGCGCAGTATATTCCGTCCATGTATCCTTGCGTACGCGGCTATGGTATGATTGGATGTAATGGGATGGCGTGACGGGGCCATCGGGGCGCATGCCGAAACCGTCACATGTCGTCATTCTTTGCCGCGTACATCGCGCATAAGGTCCGGGGGGTCCATGAGCGCAGTCGTAGAAATCGCCCGCGATGTCAGCACGCATCTTGTCGAAATCGGCAAGGGGCTTGCACGTGTGGTGCATGAACAGGAACAGACCTTCCTCGACCTTGGAGATGCCGTTCAGCGGATTGCCATGCAGGTTGGCGGCATCGGCGACGAGGCACGAGACCTTGTCAGGGTCACGTCGGGCGAGGCCATGTCACACATCCTCGAAGCGCTGGAGGGCGAGTTCGGTCGCATGGCCGAATTGTGCGCCACCGGTGTTCATGGTGGAGAACAGGCCCTGCTCGCCCGTACACGGGAACTCGTCCAGAACCTTGGCGTCTCTGTCCGTGAGTACGCACGCATCGTGCGGACCCTTCAGATGCTCGGCATCGCCACCCGCATAGAGAGTGCGCGTCTCGGTGCCGACGGACGTGGGTTCAGTACTCTGGCGGATGACGTCGAGAAGCTTGCGGGAAAGATCATCGAGTATTCGTCGAGCCTGCTTGAACAGGGGCGCGCACTCGATGTCACCATCGCCGAGGCGGAGGGGCGGAGTCTTGAGATGGGGGCGAAACAGGATTCGTGTTCGCTTGCCGTTTCAGTAGGGCTGCTCGACGGACTCGACAACCTCAAACGCACGATGGCTTCGAGCAGGGCGTCGTCGTTGCAGGTCGAGGGATTGCTGGCAGACATCAACAAATCCATGCAAGGCCTCGTGGGGTCGCTCCAGTTTCACGACATCGTCCGGCAGCAGGTCGAGCATGTCGTCGAAGCCGTCGATGATGTCCTTGCCGGGCTGGCAAGGAACGCTGCCGCAGAATCCACTTCTGGTGCCGAGGAACTGGCTTTCGCCGCAGAGGTGTGCACCCTGCAGGAGTCCCAGACCCGTGCGGCTTCAGAGAGTCTCTCCACGGCTGTCGCCTCGTTGCGTTCCGAAATGCGCACCATCGCCAGCAGCGTCCGGCAGGTCGTTCTGGATGCCGGCGGAGGCTCGGGCGAGGGTGCGTCGGAATCGACAGCAGCAAAGGTCCTGGACGCCCTAGAGAACGAAGTCCGGGCAGCCGCGACCAGTATGCGCGAACTTGCCGTGCAGGGCGAAGACATGGGTCGCACCATGGAGATGGTCGCGTCCACGGTTTCGGACATGACGGCGTTTCTCGCCGACATCGAGGATGTCGGATCGGAAATCGAGCTCATCGCCCTCAATGCGAGCATCAGTGCGGCGCATACGGGTGACAAGGGGAAGGCGCTCGGTGTGCTCGCAACGTCCATCCAGCGTCTTTCGCAGGATGCGGGGACACAGACGGTCGCCCTTGCAGACCTGCTGAGGAGCATCGACACCGCAGCCGGGGAACTGAAGGCTCTGGCCCTGTCCTACCTTGACATGAGCAGGGTTTCTGCCGTCAAGGAGGAACTCGAGCGGCTGACGCTCGCCTTGCGCGAAGCAAGTGGCGAGGCTGAACGCCACTTCAGGGGCGTTGCCAGCAGTTGCGATGTGCTCGCGCGTGACATGGAAAGACGCGTGCAGGACATCGCAGTGGACAGGCTCGTCTGCGCTGCGCTCGACAAGGGGGCTGAACGGTTCGCCGTGGTGGCCGCCAAGGCGCGGCGAGGGGTTCCGGCCGGGACGCAGGTGCCGCGCGAGCGCATGAAGCATATGCATCAACGTTACACCATGCAGCAGGAACGCGTGCTGCATGGCAGGCATGTCGGCGAGTCGACCGACGATGGCATGGGCGACAACATCGAACTGTTCTGAACGGGCTTCGGACGCCCGGAGGCACTATGAGCAAACTGATCATGTCCGTCGATGATTCTGCTAGTATCCGTCAGATGGTGGGCTTCACACTCCGGAATGCCGGTTACGAGGTCATAGAGGCCTCGGACGGCAAGGACGCGCTGGGCAAGCTCTCCGGCCCGGTGAAGATGGTCATCACCGACCTGAATATGCCCAACATGGATGGTATCGAGCTCATAAGGCGCATACGGGCCACGCCTGCCTACAAGTTCATTCCCGTGGTCATGCTCACCACCGAATCCCAGGCGGCACGTAAACAGGAAGGCAAGGCAGCCGGGGCCACGGGGTGGATAGTCAAGCCGTTCAAACCCGAGCAGTTGCTGGCTGTCGTGCAGAAGCTGCTAGGCTAGCGCATGGCTGTCGCTGCCGTATGTCTGCCGTGATGCGTCAGAGGCGGCAGCACAATACCACGGGGGAATGATCGTGCAGGATGAACTCAACCGTCAGGCGTTCGTCGAAGAGGCGCAAGACCTGCTGGCCGAACTTGAGACGGCGTTGCTTGAAATCGAGGAACGTCCCGA
Source organism: Nitratidesulfovibrio vulgaris str. Hildenborough (assembly GCF_000195755.1). Lineage (NCBI taxonomy): Bacteria > Pseudomonadati > Thermodesulfobacteriota > Desulfovibrionia > Desulfovibrionales > Desulfovibrionaceae > Nitratidesulfovibrio > Nitratidesulfovibrio vulgaris. Next base: position 1,676,288 of record NC_002937.3, read on the forward strand.
AGACAGGTCGCTCGTCGACCGCATTTTCCGGGCCATGCACACGATCAAGGGGTCGGGGGCGATGTTCGGCTTCGACGACATCGCGTCCTTCACCCATGATGTGGAGAGTGTCTTCGACAAGGTTCGCAATGGTGAGATGGAGTTGTCTCCGGAACTGCTCGATCTTACGCTGAAGTCGCGTGACCATATCGCCTACCTTCTGCAGTGTGCCACGAAAGGCCTCGCCGTCGACGTCTCCATGTCCGCCGACCTCACGCAGGCTCTCCGGGCCCTGCTGCCGGGTGATGACCACGCGTCCGCGTCCCCTGCCGATGAGATGCCGTCGTCCGGTGAGGTCGAAGGTCCCCGGCGGACCTACCGTGTGCGCTTCAAGCCGCATCCGCAACTCTTCCTCTCGGGCACGAACCCTCTGGGGCTGGTGCGCGAGATACAGGACCTGGGGCGTTCGAAGCTCTTCGTCCATTTCGGTGACGTGCCAGCCCTCGATGAACTCGACCCGGAGCAATGCCATGTGTGGTGGGATGTGTTGCTCACCACCGATAGTGATGAAGCCGCCATCCGTGACATCTTCCTCTTTGTCGAGGACGATGCGACCGTTGATGTGCGGCTCATCGACGAGGCGAACCTGCTTGAACAGGACGGTGCCTACAAGCGGCTTGGCGAGATTCTGCTTGAACGGGGCGATGTGGCGACCGAAGACCTGCGGCGGGTGCTGGAGGAGCAGCGTCCCATTGGCGAACTGCTCGCCGAGGCAGGCATCGTCACCCCTGATCAGGTCGCTTCCGCGCTGGCGGAGCAGAAGACGGTGCGCGAACTGCGCCGCAGCCGCACCGAAGACGGGGACAAGCCCGCCGAAAAGGCGGGAGACGCCGGGGCGAGCATTCGCGTCTCTGCTGCCAAGCTCGACTATCTAGTCGATCTCGTAGGTGAACTTGTCATCGTGCAGTCCCAGATCGCGCGTATGGCGCACGAGCATCCCGCCCCCGGCATGTTGAGCCTCGTCGAAGCCCTCGAAAGGCTCAGCGACGACCTGCGCGACACGACGCTGGGTGTGCGCATGCTGCCCATAGGAACCACGTTCAGCCGTTTCAGACGGCTGGTGCGCGACCTCGCCGGAGAATTGGGCAAGAGCGTCGAACTCGTCACGCTCGGAGGCGAGACGGAACTGGACAAGACCGTCATAGAGCGACTGGGCGACCCGCTGGTGCATTGCCTGCGCAACAGCCTCGACCATGGTGTGGAATCGCCGGAACGCCGTCTGGCAGCCGGGAAGAGCGCCACGGGGCGCATCACGCTGGCAGCCGCTCACGCTGGCGGCGAGGTGCTGGTGACCATTTCGGATGATGGTGCGGGCATCGATGCCGAAAGAATCTATCAGGCTGCCCTGCGCAAGGGCATCATTGCCCCCGAGGTCGACCTTTCCACCCGGCAGAAGCTGGAACTCATCTTCGCGGCAGGCTTCTCCACTGCGGAGAAGGTGACCAGCGTCTCGGGGCGCGGCGTCGGCATGGATGTGGTGAAGCGAGCCATCGAGAGCCTGCGCGGGCGTATCGAACTGGAGAGCACGCCGGGCAAGGGGACAGTCATCACCATACGGCTGCCGCTCACGCTTGCCATCATCGACGGGCTTCAGGTTCGCGTGGGGGACGAGTCCTACATCATTCCGTTGCCCCATGTGGAAGAGTGCGCCGAACACAATACGCCCGACCATGTCGACGGGCGACAGCGCATCATCAACCTGCGGGGTGACATCGTGCCGTTCATACGCTTGCGCGATGTCTTCCGGGTTCCGGGTGTCTCTCCGGGCATGGAACAGCTTGTGGTGGTGAACGCGCTCGGAAGCCGATTCGGGCTGGTTGTCGACTGCGTCATCGGAGAGCACCAGACGGTCATCAAGAGTCTTGGCAAGGTCTACAAGGACATTCCGGGCATTTCCGGCGCGACCATTCAGGGGGACGGCAGCATGGCACTGATCATCGACGTGCCGGGACTCGTCCATACCGCAGCGCTTGAGGCCGCATGATGGGACAGGGGGTATCGGAAGGTATGATACAGGGGCCGCCGGAAAGGGGAGGGGGCGATGGCGCGCCTTTCAGACCGAAGAGCATGACGCCCAAGGTGTTCGAGCGTATGAGTCGCTACGTGTATGAACAGGTCGGCATCAAGCTCACCCCTGCCAAGCGCATCATGCTCGAGGCGCGTTTGCAGAAGCGCCTTCGTACTCTCGGGTTCGATTCCTATGAGCAGTACGCCGAGTACCTCTTCACTGCGCGAGGGCAGCAGGAGGAGTTGCAGCAGTTCATCGATGTGGTGACCACGAACACCACCGAGTTCTTCCGCGAGGGCAGGCACTTCGAGTTGCTGGCGCAGAAGGTGCTGCCCCGCTGGCGTTCGCAGTTCGGTACCTCGCGTGCCATGCAGATATGGAGCGCGGGCTGCTCGTTCGGCATGGAACCCTATACACTGGCCATGGTGCTTGCTGACTTTGCCGAGCGCAATTCGGGGTTCGTCTTCTCTGTGCTTGCCACCGACATCTCCGCCCGGGCGCTGCAACATGCCCAGCGTGGCATCTATGACGAAGAGCGGGTGGAGAGTATCCCGGAATCGTTCCGCAAGCGTTTTCTGCTGCGCAGCCGAGAAAGGGCCAGAAAACTGGTACGCATCGCCCCGGAGATACGGCATCTGGTCACCTTCCAGCGGCTGAACTTCATGGAGGACTTCTCGTTCAGAACCCCCATGGACGTCATCTTCTGCCGCAACGTGATCATCTATTTCGACAAGCCGACGCAAGAGCGGTTGTTCTCGCGTTTCTGCGAAAGCCTGCGACCGGGGGGGTATCTTTTCATCGGTCATTCCGAGAGCCTGACGGGCATGTCACTGCCCCTCGAAGCCCAGGCTCCCACCGTATACAGGAAGGTGTAGCCGTGGCGCGCCCTTGCCGTGTCCTCATCGTCGACGATTCCGCCCTTGTCAGGCAGACTCTGGCCGACCTCCTTTCCGCAGACCCCGGCATCGAGGTGGTGGGCACCGCCTCCGACCCATTCGTGGCTGCCAAGCGCATGGAGGCGGTGGTGCCCGACGTCATCCTGCTCGATATCGAAATGCCACGGATGGACGGGCTTACATTCCTGCGAAAGATCATGACCCAGCATCCCCTACCGGTGGTCATCTGCTCTTCGGTGACGGAGCAGGGGGCCGAGGCCACGTTCAAGGCCATGGAATACGGCGCGGTGGAGGTCATCACCAAACCTCGCCTCGGCACCAAGAGGTTTCTGGAGGAGTCGAGCATCCGCATCTGTGATGCCGTGAAGGCCGCGGCGCGGGCACGCCTGCACAGGCTTGGGCACCGTACGCGCGATGTCGCCCCCAAACTGACGGCAGATGCCATGTTGCCGGGCCCCACCAACTTCACGCGGGTGCAGACCACTGAGAAGGTCGTGGTCGTAGGCGCTTCGACAGGTGGCACGGAGGCCCTTCAAGTGTTCCTTGAAGCCATGCCGCCGGATGCGCCTCCCATAGCCATCGTCCAGCATATGCCGGAACACTTCACCGGAGCCTTTTCGCGCCGCCTTGACGGCATCTGCCGTATCCGGGTGCGCGAAGCGGAGGACGGAGACATCATGGCGCGGGGTCAGGCACTCATCGCCCCCGGTAGCAGCCACATGTTGCTCAAGCGCAACGGCTCGCGCTATACGGTGGAGGTCAAGGACGGCCCCCTCGTGAGACGGCACCGTCCCTCTGTCGATGTGCTGTTCCGGTCGGCTGCGCGCTATGCCGGGGCCAATGCGGTCGCCGCCATCCTCACGGGGATGGGCGATGACGGCGCGGCGGGCATGAAGGAACTGCACGACATGGGGGCCCATACCATCGCGCAGGATGAGGCGACGTGCATCGTCTTTGGCATGCCCCATGAGGCCATCAGGCTGGGTGGCGTCGACAGGGTGCTGCCCCTTGACGCCATCGCACCCGCCGTGCTCAAGGCCTGCGCGGGTTCATAGATACGCAAGAACAGGAGACCATGATGAGTGACGAACCTAAGGGCGCGATACTGCAGCGCGACAAGCTCACCTACGCCATCGTACCCCGCACCCCGTGCGGTCTTCTCACCCCCGACGTGCTTGATGCCGTGTCGCGGGTCTGCAGGAAGTACGAAGTGCCGATCATCAAGATCACATCCGGGCAGCGTCTGGCCCTTGTCGGCATGAAGAAGGAAGCCGTCGAACCCATGTGGGAAGAGCTTCGCCTTGACGTCGGACGTGCCGTAGAACTTTGCGTGCACTATGTGCAGGCGTGCCCCGGTACGGCGGTCTGCCGGTTCGGCCTTCAGGATTCCCTCGGCATCGGCGTGGCCATAGAAGAGGAATATGTCGGGCACGACTTCCCAGCCAAGGTCAAGTTCGGCATTTCGGGCTGTCCCTTCTGCTGTGGCGAAAGCTACCTGCGAGATGTAGGTCTCGTGGGCACCAAGAAGGGCTGGACGCTCATCGTGGGTGGCAATTCCGGCGGGCATCCGCGCATCGGCGATGTGCTTGCAGAAGAGCTTTCCACTGATGAGGCCAAGGGGCTGATACGTAAGTTCATGGAGTTCTATCGCGATAACTCGGGTAAACGGCTGCGTGTCTCCAAGTTCGTCGAGAAGACGGGCATCGAGGCCATACGGCAGGCGGTACTCGGTTAGAATCAGGGGGGCTGCGGCCCCCTTCCTTTTTGATGCCCCCTCGTGGGAGGGCCCCATGTCTGCGTGCCGTTTCCGCCAACCCGGCATCCCGTGCCGGTCCGTGGTCAGGATGTCATGCACTCCGGTGGACTGGCAGCTTGAGGGGTACTCGTGCATACGGTACGTCGTGCAGTCCCCATCAGTCCCCATGTAGGCCTACCCTGTGACACTGCTGGCAATCCCGTCCATGGGGGTGTGCGACCATCGCCGAAGCCGACCACGACATCGGGCACACAGGATATGAACGGGACTGTTGTACGCCCGGTCTCTGGCAGGCCAACGTTGTGAACCCGTCTGGTGTCGCGTGGATTTCGAGGCCTATGGAAGTCTGAACACGGCGGAGTCAGAACGTGAGGTCACGCCTTGGGGCGATGCCGGTAAAGCCTGACCTCGACAGGTTCGAGCGTTACAAGCCCCTCTTCGAGAATGGCCTCGACCTCTGGCATGAAAGCCTCTATACGCTCGGCACTGTCTATGATTTCGATGACAAGAGGAAGGCTTTCGGCCAGATGCAGCACACGTGCAGTGTGCAGGGTGCTGTTTGCCCCGAAACCGGCGAGGGCGCGTTGCATGGTCGCACCTGCAAGCTTCGCCTGCATGGCCTTTTCGATGATGACCGTATGCAGGGCACGGCCTTCATGCATGTCGTCCTCGGCGAAGTAGATGCGCAGACGTGTGGCTGTCCCCGATGGTGCGGGCATGATTGGCTCCTTTGTGAATGCTGTTGGCTGGTTATGCGGTGAGATCAGACCAGCCTGCCGAGTCCCGCGCCGAACCAGACGAGCATGATGCCCGCCACGGTCTGGCCGACGATGTACAGGGCCGCCTGTAGCCACATGTGCGATTGAAGCAGTACCATCCCTTCATAGGTCAGTGTCGAGAATGTGGTCAGCGAACCCATGAATCCTGTCAGCAGTAGCAGACGCGCTTCGGGGGCGAAGGTTATCCTGTTTTCGAGTATCCCCCACACGAGGCCGAAGAGGAGGCTGCCGAGAAGGTTCACCAGCACTGTCCCGTAGGGGAATGAACTGGTGGTGAGCTTCTGGGCGACTCCGGAAAGGACGTAGCGGGCGAGACTCCCGAATATGCCACCCGTGGCGACGAGAACGAATCTATGCAAGCGGCACCTCCGGGACGACCGTGAAAAGGGGAGACGATATGGCGCGAGAAGTCGAACTCAAGTTCATCGGAGCGGACTATGCCGCGTTACGGGAACGCCTGCAAGCAGAGGGGGCGCAGAGTGCGGGAAGACATCTCGAACGCAATGCCGTCTATGATACCGGGGAGGGTACGTTACGTTCAGCGAGGATGCTGCTGCGCCTTCGCAGGCGCATCTGGGCCGACCGTACACAGGCGCTGATGACACTCAAGTGCCCGCCTGCCGGGGCTGTCCCCGCCGGGGTCAAGGTATGGGATGAAGAGGAGACTGCGGTCGCCGACGGCGAAGCCATGCATGCCATCCTCACCGGACTGGGCTACAGGCCCGCCTTCCGGTATGACAAGGAGAGGGAGGACTGGTCGCTGCGAGGCGTGCATGTATCCCTCGACAGGCTGGTGTTCGGTGAGGTGGTGGAGATAGAGGGGCCGCAGGATGACATCCGCGCCGTTGCCGCCCTGCTTGGCATGACCGGTTGCGAGACCTCCACGGCGACCTATCACGACATGAATAGGGCATGGCGCAAGGCCAGCGGGGTACCCCCCTGCGATGATTTCATGTTCGACGATGAAGAGGTGGGCCGCATCCTCGACGGGCTGCGTCATCCCGCGTAAGGCATCCGGTGACTGTGGCAGGGATGCTCTCGACAACGCGCCGTAATGGCTTACCCTAGAGGCAGACACGATACCAACGGGATGGAGACGATGAGCAACGGACCACTTGCCCCCGGCTACGACAGCGACATTCTCGTCGAGGACGATGTGCGGCTGCCGCGCATGTACCGGGTGCTGCTGCATAATGATGACTATACGACCATGGAGTTCGTGGTGAGCATTCTTGTGGAAGTCTTCCGCAAGACGGCTGAACAGGCCACGGCTATCATGCTTGCCGTGCACCGTGACGGTGTGGGTGAATGTGGTGTCTATACCTTCGAAGTGGCCGAGACCAAGGCCGCCATCGTCCACGCGAGGGCCCGGCGCGAGGGGTATCCCCTGCGCTGTTCCACGGAGGAGGTCTAATGATAGGTAAGCGGCTTCAGGCAGCGCTCAATGCGGCTGTCGGAGAGGTGCGGGTGCGTAATCACGAGTACCTCACCTTGGAGCATCTGCTGTATGCCATTGCCGGTGAAGAACAGGGCAAGGGCATCCTTGAGGGGTGCGGTGCGGATGTGACGGCGTTGCGTGCACGCCTTGAGGAGTTCTTCGGGACGCATCTCGAAAGCCTGCCCGAGGACATGACCACCGAAGTGGTGCAGACCCTCGGAGTGCAGCGGGTGTTGCAGCGTGCCTTCAGGCACATCCAGTCGGCAGGGCGGCCTCTGGTGGAGATTGGCGACGTACTCGCCGCCCTTTTTGACGAGGACGACACCTACGCCGTCTATTTTCTCAAGACGCAAGGTGTTTCGCGTCTGGATGTGCTTGAATACATCTCCCACGCCATGCCCGAGGCGGACGATGACGCCATGGACGGTGACGATGAAGGCGACGGGGGGGCCTCGACGCGCGCTGACGCGCTTGCCCAGTATGCCACCGACCTCACCGCGCGGGCGCGTGAAGGACGCATCGACCCGCTCATAGGGCGGGAGGACGAACTCGAACGCACGGTGCAGGTGCTTTCGCGTCGGCGCAAGAACAACCCCCTCTTCGTGGGCGACCCCGGTGTGGGCAAGACCGCCATCGCCGAAGGGCTGGCCCTGCGCATTGCCGTGGGGGCCGTCCCCGAGAGTTTCCGCAAGGCGCGTGTCTATGCACTCGACATGGGGTCGCTGCTTGCTGGCACCAAGTACCGGGGAGACTTCGAGGCACGCCTCAAGGCCGTCATCAGCGAACTTTCACGCCAGCCCGACGCCATCCTGTTCATCGACGAGATACACACCATCGTCGGGGCGGGGGCGACCAGCGGCGGGTCGATGGATGCCTCGAACATCCTCAAGCCGGTACTTGCCTCGGGTGCCATACGGTGCATCGGGTCCACCACGCATGAGGAGTACCGCAACCATTTCGAGAAAGACCGCGCGCTCTCCCGTCGCTTCCAGAAGATAGACATCGGCGAGCCCACGCAGGAGGAATGCGTGGAGATACTCAAAGGGCTCAAGGAACACTACGAAGAGCACCACGCCGTCCGCTATACACTGCCCGCACTGCGTGCCGCGGTCGAACTCTCGGCCCGTTACGTCAACGACAGGCTTCTGCCGGACAAGGCCATCGACGTCATCGACGAAGCCGGGGCCGCCATGCGGCTGCGTGCCGGGTTCAAGCCGGGGGCGAGTGTCTCGGTGCAGGACGTGGAACGTGTCGTGGCGCGTATGGCCCATGTGCCGCCACGCTCCATCTCCTCTTCAGACCGTGACAGGTTGAAGACGCTCGAGAACGACCTTGGCAAGGCAGTCTTCGGACAGGAGGCCGCCGTGGCGGTGGTCGCCCGTTCCATCCTGCGGGCCCGTGCGGGGTTCGGGCGGGAGGACAGGCCTACGGGCAGCTTCCTCTTCTACGGGCCCACAGGCGTGGGCAAGACCGAACTGGCCCGTAGCCTCGCCAAACGGCTAGGGGTGGCCTTTCTGCGCTACGACATGAGTGAATACATGGAAAAGCATGCGGTCTCGCGGTTCATCGGCGCGCCTCCCGGCTATGTCGGATATGACCAGGGCGGCCAGCTTACCGAGGCGGTGCGCCGTACACCCTACGCGGTGGTGCTTCTTGACGAGATGGAGAAGGCGCATCCGGATATCTTCAACGTCCTGTTGCAGGTCATGGACTACGCCACGCTTACGGACAATACCGGGCGCAAGGCCGACTTCCGCAATGTCGTGCTCATCATGACCTCCAATGCGGGGGTGCGCGAGATGTCCGCCCCGAGTATCGGCTTCACGGGTGGCGGCGTCGAAGATGTGACTGCCAAGGGCCGCAAGGCCGTGGAGACGCTGTTCAGCCCCGAGTTCCGCAATCGCCTTGACGCGCTGGTGCCATTCGGCAGTCTTGCGCCGGAGGTCATGGAGCGCATCGTGGACAAGTTCGTGCGCGAGGTCGAGAACGGCCTACGTGAACGTCGCGTACGGCTCGAACTCACCGCGGCGGCGCGGCAGCGCCTTGCCGAGAAGGGCTTCGACCCGGCCTTCGGTGCACGCCCCCTGCGACGGGTCATTCGCACCGCCATCGAAGACGAACTGGCGAAGGAGATGCTGTTCGGCAGACTGCGCAAGGGAGGCACCGTGCATGTCGACGCGCTTCCGCAAGCCCCGAAGACCGCAGGCGTTGCGGGGCAGGGCGGCGCGACTCCCGATGCGGCATCACTGGGCCTTCAGTTCAGCTATCGCGAGCGGGGCGAGGGGAGCGCCGAACCTGCGGCATGAGGCTGTACCTGCTGCCTGACGATGCCTGCATCTTTCCCGATGTGGGAGAGGCGGGGCCGGATGGCCTGCTCGCCATAGGTGGTGACCTCACGCCGGAGAGGCTGCTTCGGGCCTATGAGGAAGGTATCTTTCCATGGTACGGGCCGGGTGACCCCATCCTGTGGTGGTCGCCCGACCCTCGTTGCGTGCTGCCGCTCGATGCCCTGCATGTACCGCGCAGGCTCATGAGGACTGTGCGGGCGAAGACCTTCGAAGTACGGCTGGATACGGCGTTCGCCGATGTGCTCGAACAATGCGCCGCCACCCCGCGTCCCGGACAGGGCGGGACGTGGCTGGTGCCGGAGATGCGCGCCGCCTATACCCGCCTGCATCATCTTGGGCATGCCCACAGCGTGGAGGCGTGGTACGGGGGGCGACTTGTGGGCGGGCTGTACGGGGTTGCCCTCGGGGGCGGGTTCTTCGGCGAATCGATGTTCCATGCCATGCCCGACGCTTCGAAGGTCGCGTTCGTCTGGCTTGCACGGTTGCTGGTGTCGTGGGGGTTCCGGTTCGTGGACTGTCAGCAGACGACCTCGCACATGCTGCGTTTCGGTGCCGTGGAGATGCCCCGGACCGACTTTCTCGCCTGCCTGCACGACGCCACACGGCAGCCGTCGCGCATCGGGCGCTGGCGGCTGCCGCAGGATTTCGTACCGTGGTAGACGAGGCTAGTGCTGTTCGTTCACCAGCGGTTCATGGCGGGCGAGGTCGTAGAAGCCCCGAAAACCGAAGGGCAGGTCGTAGCCGCTTACGGTATCGAAACGGATGAAGCCCATGGTCTTGCCTTCGGGTATGGCAGACAGGGGGGCAACACCTTGCGGTATGGGCAGGTCGAGAGGGCACGCCACGATGGCGGTGAACCTGTCGGCGTATTTGCGTTCGAGGTAGGCTATCACGGCATCGCACTCTTCCTTGGTGAAGGCTTCGAGCACGGCGCGCAGGGCGTCTTTCGGGTCGCCGGGGTTGGCGGGGTCGATGGGGTCGCCGACAAGGCGCATGCCCTCAAGGCTTGCCAATTCCTCTTCGCGGGTTCCGGTGCGGAACAGGTGCGCCTCGACGTTGCGGCGTCCCTTGAAGGTTCGTATCGTGGCGGAGATGACATAGGCCCTTTCGACGGGCATGTCCTCCGGTGCGGGCGTCAAACATATGTCCATGGTGTCCTCCAGCAACGACGGCAGGTTGTTCGTGGTCATCATAGAGGATAATGCGACGGGAGGAAAGCGTGCCTTTCGCGCAGGGAGAACCAATGGCCGATACGTGTTTCAGACTGCATACCGAATTCGAACCGACAGGAGACCAGCCCGAGGCCATCGGGCAGATTGTCGCAAACCTCGGGCATGGGGTGCGCGACCAGGTTCTGCTTGGCGTCACCGGGTCGGGCAAGACCTTCACCGTGGCCAATGTCATCGCCGCATGTAACAGGCCTGCCCTTATCCTCGCCCCCAACAAGACGCTGGCGGCACAACTGTACAACGAGTTCCGCGCGCTTTTCCCCGACAACGCCGTGGAGTATTTCGTAAGCTATTACGACTACTACCAGCCTGAAGCCTACGTTCCGGCCTCTGACACGTATATCGAGAAGGACTCGTCCATCAACGACAACATCGACAAGCTGCGCCACGCCGCCACACACGCGCTTCTCACGCGGCGTGACGTGGTCATCGTCGCCTCGGTGTCGTGCATCTACGGTCTTGGTTCTCCTGAATACTACGCCCGTCTTGTCATCCCGGTCGAGTGCGGTCAGCGCTTCTCAATGGACGCCCTCATGACGCGCCTTGTGGAGGTGCAGTACCAGCGCAACGACTTCGACTTTCACCGTGGTACGTTCCGTGTTCGCGGCGACGTGCTAGAGGTCATTCCCGCCTACCATCACGAGCGCGCCCTGCGGATAGAGTTCTTCGGCGACGACATCGACGCCATCAGCGAGATAGACCCGCTCACCGGCGAGGTGCTGGGCAGCGTGGGCAAGACGGTCATTTACCCGGCAAGCCACTACGTGTCAGACCGCGACAACCTCGTGCGCGCCATGAGCGACATCCGCGACGAACTGGGTGAGCGACTGCGCGAGTATCAGTCTGCGAACCGCCTTGTGGAGGCTCAGCGCCTTGAACAGCGCACCATGCTCGACCTTGAGATGATGGAAGAGCTTGGCTACTGCAACGGCATCGAGAACTATTCGCGGCATCTTGACGGACGCGCGGCGGGACAGCCCCCTTCGTGTCTGCTCGACTACTTTCCCGACGATTTCCTGCTCTTCGTCGACGAGTCGCACATCACCGTGCCGCAGGTGGGGGCCATGTACAAGGGCGACCGTTCCCGCAAGTCCACTCTGGTGGACTTCGGCTTCCGCCTGCCCTCGGCACTGGACAACAGGCCGCTGGAGTTCGCAGAGTTCCTTACGCGCATCAACCAGACGGTGTACGTCTCCGCAACCCCGGGCAAGTGGGAGCTCGACAGGTCGCAGGGTGTCATTGCCGAGCAGATCATCAGGCCCACAGGGCTTGTGGACCCTGTGGTTGAGGTGCGTCCGACCCGCGGGCAGGTGGACGACCTGCTGGCGGAATGCCGTGCCCGTGCGGCACGCGACGAGCGGGTTCTCATCACCACGCTCACCAAGCGCATGGCCGAAGACCTCACCGAACACCTCGGCAACATGGGACTCTCGGTGCGCTACCTGCATTCGGACATCGACACCATGGAGCGCATGGCCATCATACAGGCCTTGCGGCGCGGCGAGTGCGATGTGCTGGTGGGCATCAACCTGCTGCGTGAAGGTCTTGATATCCCCGAAGTCTCTCTGGTATCGATTCTCGACGCCGACAAGGAAGGCTTCCTGCGTTCCACCGGGTCGCTCATCCAGACCTTCGGTCGTGCGGCACGTAACGCCGCCGGAAGGGTCATCCTCTATGCCGACACGGTGACCGCCTCCATGCGGGCTGCCATGGATGAGACGGCGCGTCGCCGCGAACGGCAGCAGGCATGGAACGAGGCCAACGGCATAGAGCCCCGCACCATCCGCAAGAGTCTCGACACCCCCTTCGACGCCATCTACAGCGCGGCGTCTGAGGGTGGCAAGGGCAAGGGGCGCGGAAGAGGGCGTCAGGCTGCCCCGGCGGTCGAGAATGTCGCCGAATACGGCACCTCGCCAGAAGATATGGCGAAACACATCCAGAAACTGGAGCGGGAAATGCGTGAAGCTGCCAAGGAGCTTGAATTCGAGCGAGCCGCGACACTGCGCGACCGCATACGCCTGCTGCGCGAACGGCTCATCGAAGCGTGACGACCATGCGAGGCAGGTTGCCGCTTTCCACGCGCATCTACAGGCTGCGTAACCGTTTCGGCTCTGTGTGGCCGCTGCTCATCGGTCAGGTGTCGCTCCTGTGCGTCTTCATCTGTGCCACCCTCGGTTACATGTATATCGAGGGGTGGTCGGCGTTCGACAGCTTCTACATGGTGGTCATCACCCTTTCGACCATCGGCTTCGGAGAGGTGCATCCTCTCTCGTCACAGGGCAGGCTGCTGACCACGCTGGTGGTCTTCGCCGGTGTGGGCAACTTCGCCTTCATCATCGGCGCGTTCTCTCAGCTTCTCGTCGACGGCAAACTCTACAGGTACATGGGGAGGCGCAGGGTGCTCAAGGCCATAGCCAAGTTGCGCGACCACTGCATCGTCTGCGGATACGGTCGGATAGGCTCCGTGGTTGCAAAGGAACTGATGGAGGAGGGGGTCGCCCTCGTCGTCATCGAGAACGACCCCGCCATGATCGAGGCGCTGGAGACCGAAGGCATCCTGCATCTGGCGGGTGACGCCACCAACGACGAACTCTTGCAGGCGGCTGGGATAGAGCGTGCCCGCGCGCTTGTGGCGGCACTGTCGCTGGATTCGGCGAACGTCTATGTGGTTCTCAGCGCCCATCAGATCAATCCGTCCATGACCATCGTCGCCCGGGCCAGCGAACCCTCGCATATCGGCAAGCTCAAACTCGCCGGGGCCGACAGGGTGTTCCTGCCGCACCATCTGGGCGGTCTGCGCATGGCGCAGTCCATCCTGCGTCCCACCGTGACCAGCTTCATCGAACTGGCGCACACGCGCTCCGACCTCAGCATCCAGATGGAAGAACTGGAGATCGGCGACGACTCGGTACTGGTTGGCAAGACCCTCATCGAGTCGGGCATCCGCCCCCAGTACAACCTCATCATCATCGGCGTGAAGAGACCCGATGGCACGATGCATTTCAACCCCGAATCGACGTATACCCTGCAAGCGCGCGATACCCTCATAGCTGTCGGGTTTCCCGAGAATTTCAAACAGTTCCAGGAGATACTCTAGGTGGCAGAACCCGTCCGCATCCTTGCCGTGGTACTGCACTACGGAGACCCCGCCCTTGCCGCACAGGTGCAGGAACAACTTGCCGGGGCCGACAGCGGCCTTTCCGGGCGGGTACGCGTCTATGACAATGCGGCCCCCGTCTCCTACCCGGGGGCGTGGCGCAGGGCCACCGACAACCTCTATTGGGCAGGTGCGCTCGAGGACTGTGTGTCTCTCGCGCGGGAGGAGGGGTTCACCCATCTGTGGTTCCTGAACAATGACATCGAATTCGTCTCCCGCCCGCCGTTCATGGCCCGTGCCGCCGCCCATCTCTGGAGGCTAGGCGAACGTCTGGGGCATGACGTGGGCGTGTGGGCACCTGCCGTGCTGCGCAGTCCCTATCATCCCCAGATGGTGCATCGCGAGGGTGTGGCCTTCAGTCGTGTCGCCGTTGCCGATGGCATCGCGCCGGTCTATGCCCTCGACTGCATCGAGACCATCGGCGGTGTGGACGCCGGCGACAATCCCTATGGCTACGGGGTGGATGTGTGGCTTTCGCTTCGCGCCCACCATGCGGGCTGGCCTGTCATCGTCGACCACGGGGTCGTCGTGCGTCATCGCCACCACACCACGGCGCGGACCCTGGACGGATTTCTCGACACCGCAGGCCGTGCGGAAGATGCCTACATGACACAACGCCTCGGCCCCGCATGGCGTGATGCCGTGCGTACCATGCAACAGAACATCATACACGAGCGCATCCAGTGACCCGACCCGACGATAATGGCCGCGACGCCAACAAGACGCAGGCGTCATCTCCCATGACCGAAGTGAAGACGGGCCGCGTTGTCGACGATGCCCCTGTGAACGATGCCCCTGAGAACAATGCCGCAGAAGCGACGTCTCCCGCCCGGCATGACGCGATTCCCGAAGAGGCCCGCCAGCGCGCCGCACAACTTCGGGCAGACCTTGAGCGGCATAACCGCCTCTACTACGAACTTGATACGCCCGAGATAAGCGACGCCGAATACGATGCCCTCTATCGTGAACTCGTGGGCCTTGAAACTCGCTGGCCCGCATTGCGGGACGAGGCCTCGCCCACGCAGAGAGTCGGCGGTGAAGTGCTCGAAGGGCTTGAGAAACAGGCGCACACCCTGCGTATGTACAGCCTCGACAACGCCTTCTCACGCGACGAGTGGGGGGCGTTCATTCAGCGCATGTACAACGCCCTTCCTGACGCCCCTTCGGCCTTCTGGTGCGACCCCAAGATGGACGGCCTCGCGCTGGAGGTCATCTACGAGAATGGCGTCTTCACTTCGGCGTTGACACGGGGCAACGGTGAAGTGGGCGAGGTCGTCACCGCCGCCATGCGGACGGTGCGCAACCTGCCCCTTGCCCTGCGCGGAGACGACGTGCCGCGCCGTATCGAGGTGCGCGGCGAAGTGGTCATCGCAAAGGCCGACTTCGAACAACTCAACGCGCGGCAATCTGCCGCCGGGGGCAAGCTTTTCGCCAACCCGCGCAATGCGGCGGCGGGGTCGGTGCGACAACTCGATACAACCGTCACCGCCGGAAGGCCCTTGCAGTTTCTCGCCTATGGCGTGGGACAGGTGGTCCTCGAAGGCGGCACCGCGCCGTGGACGACCCATAGCGGCCTCATGGCAAGGCTTCGTGAATGGGGGTTCGATACGCCGCCGGAGGGCCGTCTGTGTGCTTCGCCGGACGAGGTGTGGGCATACTACGAGGCGCTTGGCGCACGTCGAGAGTCGCTTGCCATCGAGATAGACGGGGTCGTCGCGAAGCTTGATGACACCGAGGCGCAGGAAGCCCTCGGTTTCACGGCGCGTGCCCCACGGTGGGCACTGGCCCTCAAGTTTCCTGCGATGCAGGCGCGTACGCGTCTCGATGACATCCGTGTGCAAGTGGGGCGCACCGGGGTGCTTACACCGGTGGCGATACTCGAACCCGTGCGCGTGGGCGGTGTAGAGGTCTCGCGTGCAACGCTTCACAACGAGGACGAGATTCGCGCCAAGGGACTGATGCTGGGCGACATGGTGCTGGTACAACGCGCTGGCGATGTCATCCCCGAGGTGGTGCGCCCACTGGTCGAAGAACGCACTGGTGACGAACGGCCCTTCGTCTTTCCGGAAAACTGTCCGGAATGCGATAGCCCTGTGGTCAGACCCCAAGGCGAGGTGGCGCACCGGTGCGTCAATGTCATGTGTCCTGCGGTGCGCAGGCAGTCCATCATCCATTTCGTCTCCAAGGCGGGCCTCGATGTGCGCGGCGTGGGTGAACGATGGGTGCAGCAGCTTGTGGACGGCGGGCATGTGACCTCACCCGTCGGGCTTTTCTTGCTGACCAAGCTCGACCTGATGCGTTTCGAGCGCATGGGGCCGACTTCTGCCGCCAATTTCGTCACCGCGCTCGATGCCGCCCGCACAGGGGCGACGCTTGTCCGGCTCATCTGCGCCCTCGGCATCCGTCATGTGGGTGAACAGACGGCACGTACCCTTGCCGCGAACTTCACCGACCTTGACGCCCTGCGTGAGGCCGACGCCGAGACCTTGCAGCAGTTGCCCGACATCGGCCCTGAAGTGGCAGGTTCCATTCGCAGCTTCTTCGCCAACGAGGGCAATCTCGAACTGCTTGAACGGTTGCGTGCCATCGGCCTATGGCCGAAGCGGCAGGATGCTCCGCCGGCTTCGGAGGGCGCTGATGCCATCGTACTCCCCCTGCAAGGACTGAAGGTGCTCTTCACCGGAAGCCTCACCCGTGTGGGACGCACCGAGGCCGAAGATATGGCGCGGGCTGCGGGGGCCAATATCGCCAGCAGCGTCACCAAGTCTCTTGACCTTCTTGTCGTCGGCGGTAAGCCCGGTTCGAAACTCGAAAAGGCCCGAAAGCTTGGCATCCGGGTCATGGAAGAGGCGGATTTCTTCGCCATGCTTGCGTCGGGAGTCGCATCTGTTGATGCTTCCGAAGCCGTCGCGGAGGAGACTCCGCCCTCTCAGGAAGCCGCAGGCGCTGAGGATGCTCCTTCGCAGGGCGCGGCCCATGTCCGCACGGCTTCCGACGAAACGGGGTCCGCATCGGGCGATGATTCTCGCGGCGCGGCGGCAGAGAATGATCCTGCCCGTCCCGCACGCGGGGGCGCGATGAGCACCGCTGAAGGTGAAGACGTGCCACGGGGCAGGGCAGAGCAACTGAAGCTGTTCTGACGTTCTGCACCGAAACGGGAGGTGGACGTGGACTTGGCAAGTAGCCTATGCACGTTCAGGTCACCTGATACGCTGGTTGAACGTATCCCGCTGTCGTCGGCGGGTTGTATCTCGATTCCCGTTCCGTCATCATGACGGGCGGCAAGCTGCAAGGAGCAGGCATGAGTACTCCGATTATCGTCATGGGGGCGGGCGGGCGCATGGGGTCGACCATCTGCCGCCTCGTCCAGGAAGAGCCGCAACTGTGCCTCGCTGCCGTACTTGAACGTCCTGACCGGGCTTCGGGAGTCGCGCGTGATGGGTGCATCGCAGGGAGTGACCCTGATGTGGTGTTCCCGCAGGTGCCGGGTGGCGTGATCATCGATTTTACAGCACCCGAGGCGAGCATGGCCACGGCAAGGGCGGCTGCAAGGCACGGTAACGCCGTCGTCATCGGCACCACGGGGTTCAATGAAGAGCAGAAGGCGGAACTTGCCGAGCTTGCACGGCAGATACGGCTCTTCTGGGCACCCAACATGAGTGTGGGCGTGAACGTCCTCCTCAAGGTGCTGCCTGAACTTGTGCGTCTGCTGGGTGAGAAGTACGACCTTGAGATGGTCGAACTGCACCATAACCGCAAGAAGGACTCCCCCAGCGGTACGGCCCTGCGCCTTGCCGAATGTCTTGCCGAGGCCCGCGACTGGAATCTGCCCGATGTGGCATGCTACCACCGTGAAGGCATCATCGGCGAGCGTCCGCAGAAGGAGATCGGGGTGCAGACCATCCGCGGCGGCGATGTCGTGGGCGTGCATACCGTCTACTGCCTCGGCCCCGGCGAACGCATCGAGGTCACGCATCAGGCCCATTCGCGCGAGACCTTCGCGCAGGGGGCCCTGCGCGCTGCGGCATGGCTGGCCACGCAGAAGCCCGGCAAACTCTACAACATGGCGGACATATTCTAGGTGAAGGTAGCACTTCTGCAGATAGACACGGTCGTCGGCGACATCGTGGGCAATGCAGCCCGCATCGCCGACGCCGTGCGTGAGGCGGCCTCTCTGGGGGCCCGCCTGTGTGTCACGCCCGAACTCGCCCTGTGCGGCTATCCGCCGCGCGACCTTCTGTTGCAGGACGATTTCGTTCCCGCCTGTCGCAAGGCCCTCGAAGCCCTTGCCCAGCAACTGCGAGACCTGCCCCCCGTGCTGGTCGGGGCACCCGTCCCCAATCCTTCGCCCGTGGGCAACCCCATCCATAATTGCGCGGTCCTTCTGCGTGAGGGAAAGGTGACGGTTGCCACCCGCAAGGTGTTGCTGCCCAACTACGATGTGTTCGATGAACGGCGGTATTTCGAGTCGGGCGTGGGGTGCGGGGTCGTCACCATCGATGGCTGGCGGTTCGGGGTGACCATCTGTGAAGATGTCTGGAACGACAAGACGTTCTGGCAGGAGCACCGACATTACGAGAACGACCCCGTCGCCGACCTCATGGCGGGCGGGGCAGACGCCATCCTCAACCTTTCGGCCTCGCCGTTCACGCTGGGCAAGCAGGCGGTGCGTGAGCGGATGCTCTCGCGGGTGGCCTTCCGCTACCGGGTCTCGGTGCTGTACGCCAACCAGGTGGGCGGCAACGACGACCTCGTCTTCGCGGGCAAGAGCATCGCCTTCGACGCCACCGGGACGCTTATCGCGCGCGGACGCTCTTTCGCGGAGGACATCGTGATGGTCGATGTGGCACAGGCCACAGGAACCATCACCGCTGAACCTACGTCCGATGAAGAGCAGGTCTGGAAGGCACTGGTGCTGGGCACACGCGACTACGCCCGCAAATGCGGGTTCGACGGGGCCGTGCTGGGGCTCTCGGGCGGCATCGACTCGGCCCTTGTGGCTGCCGTCGCGGCGGAGGCGCTAGGGCCGGACAAGGTCCTCGGGGTGCTCATGCCGTCGCCGCACTCCAGCGAGGGAAGCGTGACAGATGCCCTTGCGCTGGCCTCTTCTCTGGGCATCGCAACGTGCACCATCCCCATCGGCGACCTGATGCACGGGTTCGAAGCGGCCCTTGCACAGGCCTTCGCGGGGCGTGAGGCTGACGTGACGGAGGAGAACATCCAGTCGCGCATCCGGGGCAACCTGTTGATGGCCCTCTCCAACAAGCAGCGAAGGCTGCTGCTCACCACGGGCAACAAGTCGGAACTTGCAGTGGGGTACTGCACCATCTACGGCGACATGGCGGGAGGGCTTGCCGTCATCGCCGACCTGCCGAAGACCCTCGTCTATCGCGTGGCGCACTGGCTCAACGAACGTGACACGTCTCACGGGCACGAGGGGCGTGAAGCCCGCGAGACCATACCCTCTGCCATCCTGACCAAGGAACCTTCGGCCGAACTGAGGCCCGGACAGCGCGACAGCGATTCGTTGCCACCTTATGATGTCCTTGATGGCATTCTCGAACGGCTTGTCGAATTGCGACGTAGTGCGGCGGATATCGTGGCCGAAGGCTACGATGTGGAGACCGTACGCAAGGTCTTGAGGCTGGTCTGCAATGCCGAGTTCAAGAGACGTCAGGCCCCGCCCGGACTGAAGGTCACGGACAGGGCTTTCGGCACCGGGTGGCGTATGCCGGTGGCGGCGCGCGTCAACCTCGGGTGACGCCATAGGCTGACACGTGCGGCTGATGCCCGCTACGGCGGGAGTGTGGCTGGCATGATACTGAAATGACATGACTGAAATGAAGAGGGTCGGGCATCGATGATGCCCGACCCTCTAGCGTCTGTCAGAGTCGCGTCTGCCATAAACGGTCATGCGAAATGGCTGGAGAAGAAGTCTCAGTCCATCTTCTCAAGACGTACCGTCTGGCTGTAGTAGGCAGCCCCTTCGCCGACATCGGTCAGGCGTGCGCCGATGAGCACGTTGGGGCACCACCCCGTTGCCAGCCAGCCTCCGCGCCCCATCATCACGGCATCCGGGTGCAGTCCCGGTAGCGTCTCCACGCGGACGGGCATCTCACCGTAGGGGGACACGAGTCGCGCAGGGCGCGTGATGTCGAGGTGCGCAAGGGTCGTGCAGTCAGGCGCCACATGCACTGTTGGCTGGCCCTGCTGCGCGTCTTCCGGCATCTGCGAATGGAGATGCGTGGCACGCACGACAGTCAGAAGGTAGAGGGGGTACTCTTGAGTGAGTGCTGGTTCGGGCGAAAGCCTGTCGACGAGATGGAACTTACCGTCATCGTGGGCGAAACGCATTCCCTCATAGGCGACCTGCGGGCGGTCGGCGGTGGAGAAACCCCGTTCGCGCAATTCTTCAAGTGACACTTCAAGGTTCGGGGTGTCGATGGCGCGCCGGAGGATGTCTTCACGAGGCGGAAGCGCAACGGGGGAGGACAGGCGTGCCCCGAGGTCGCGGATGATGTCGAAATCCTCGCGGGCTGCCCCCGGCGGAGGAAAGATGGCGGCGGCATACTGTACATTGTCGTGTTGATATGAGCCGAGGATGTCCTCGCGCTCAAGCAGCAGGGCGCATGGCAGCACCACGTCGGCGCGGCGTGCCGTATCGGTGAGGAATGCATCGACGACGACCTTGAAGCCGCATCGTTCGAAAGCCTTGGCGGCACGGGTCGCCTCAGGTATCTGATTGACCACGTTGGAACCGTCCACCCACACGAAGTCCACTGGCGGGTCGGCCTGTTCAAGTTCATGCGCCAGAAGCGGCAGGCACAGCGTGCGCGCGGGCGTCCCGGCTTCCTTTCCCCAGCGGGCGTCGATGTTGCGGCTGGACGAGATGCCATAGTACACGCCGCCGCCCGCATGGCCGACGTTGCCGCTGAGCATGGCAAGCGCATCGACCCAGCGGACGTTCTCGCCGCCAGCCACATGGCGTTGCATCCCCCAGCCGAGGAGGGTCGCTGTGCGCCCGCCGTTGCTGCGGAACCATCGTAGCAGGAGTTCGAGGTCGGTTGGGCGGGCGTCGCACGTATGCAAAAGGTCGCTTTCTTCGTGAGCAAGAAGCAGGGCGCGCAGGTGTTCGAACCCGGTGCAGGCGGCAATCACGGGCGGCGGTATGTCTCCGGCTATGACCATGCGCCGCAGGGCTGCTGCGGCAAGGAACCTGTCCGTACCCGGACGGATGCGTATGCGGGCATCGGTGAATGCGTCGTTGGCGTCGCCGCCCGGAGAGATGGTCAGCACCGGGATGCCCGCCTTGCGGCGTTCGCGCACGATGAGTGAAAGATGGTGCGACGAGCGCGTGAGGTCTTTCCCCCAGTTCACGATGGCGGAAGCATTGGCAAGGTCGGCTGGCGCGTGCTGGTCGTTGTCGCCAAAATCCAGTTCAGAGGCGGCAAGCCCTGCCTCGTCGCAGAGGGAACCCCGGGTGGCGCTCGCCCCCAGCGAACGGAAGAGATAGCGACTGGCTTCGGCCAGTGCCCCCCTGAAGCCGAACCCGCGGATATGCAGGATGCGCTCGGGCATGTCGCGGAGGGCGTCGATACGTGTGGCGCAGAGGCCGAGAGCTTCGTCCCAGCTTGCAGGGCGTAACGCATCGCCCTGCCTGACGAGGGGAGTGGTCACCCTGTCGGGCGCGTGCAGCCTTTCGAACATGCGCCGCCCCTTGCGACAGATGCTCCCCTGCGTGAACGGGTGGTCGGGGTTGCCGCTCACATGGGGCTTGCCTTCGGCATCCGTCGTCACGACGAGTGAGCAGCACCCCGGACAGTCGAGCGTGCAAGCCCCGATGGCGCGGAGTGGATGAGCTGCCATTGGCGTCTCCTGATTTTATGGCAAGGCCGTATGTGATGAGGCCGGTTTCCGGCTTTTCAGGAATCTTCAGGTGGTTGGCACGTCTTTCGGCGAACCTGTGTCATGCTCCAAATCCCGTTCCGGGATTTGCGCCACCAGCGGCGTCATAGTCGCCGGGTGGAAAGGCACGGCATACGGTCACTGACGGCAGGGGTGAACCCTGCCTGCTCCCTTTGCCGGACTTTCCGCCATGGGCGGAAAGCTTCAAAGGCCGGTTGCCCGGCCTTTGATTTGCACACGCCTAGCCTGCGTAGAGTTTTTCGCCCGGTACGATGGGAATGCCGTTCTGCTGCAGCACTTCGATGGCCTGTTCTGTCCGGTCGAAGCGGAAGATGAGCAGCGCGTTGCTGCCACCCGGCTGGACGTAGGCGTACATGTACTCGACATTCACGCCCTGCCCGCTGAGGGTCTGGAGGATGCCGTGCAGCCCGCCGGGATGGTCGGGCACCTCGACGGCGACGACGTTGGTGCGGCCCACGGTGAAGCCCTTGTCCTTGAGGACGGACTTGGCCTTTTCATGGTCGTTGACGATGAGGCGCAAGATGCCGAAGTCGGAGGTGTCGGCAAGCGAGAGGGCACGGATGTTTATGCCGGCTTCTGCCAGTGTTCCGGTGACTTCGGCGAGGCGACCCGCCTTGTTTTCGAGAAAAACGGATATCTGTTCCACTTTCATGGGCCGGTCCTTGTGCTTGAGGTCTCGCGGGATAAGCCCCTCTGGGCATCTGTGAACTGATAGCATCCGCCCGTAGTGCATGACAAGCGTCCCGAGGTCGCCCGCAGGGCCCTTGCGCCTGTTTACAGACTCAAGGCCGGAAGCTATAGGGAGTAGGGCTGTGGCGTCACGGCCCTACGTTCGATCACGCTCCGGACGGAGCATCCATCAGGAAGCATCGCATGTCCAACGCCATGAATTTCGCCTTCATGCGGGCCGAGCCCCTGCCGCCCAACGGACGCAAGGTCGCCATCATAGGCGCGGGGCCTTCGGGACTCGCAGCCACGGGCTACCTCGCGTGCATGGGGTATCAGGTCGAGGTGTACGACAAGCTGCCCGGCGCGGGGGGGCTCATGGTCTTCGGTATTCCGGGCCATCGCATTCCCGCCGACCGTATCCAGCGAGGCGTGCATATCCTCGAACGGCAGTACGGCACCATTTTCCATACCCGCACCAAGATATGTTGCAGTGCCCCGCTGCATGAAGAAGAGGGCGACCACTTCTCGTGCGACATCAGGGGGCTTGGCGAGCTGGTCGAAGGGTATGATGCCGTGATGATCTGCACCGGCTCATGGAAGTCGCGCAAACTCGGCATCCCCGGCGAAGCGCTTCCCGGCGTCTATTCGGGGCTTGAGTTCCTGTTCCCCATCCGTGCCGTCAGATACGCCACCACCAACGTCAGCCTGCCCGATGTGGCGGGCCGCATCGTCGCCGTGGTCGGGGCGGGGCATTCCGCTGTCGACGTCGTGCACAGTGCCCATGCCCTGGGGGCTGAGAAGGTCTATATGGTCTACCGTCGCACCCGGCGCGAAGCCCCCTGCGGCAGCTTCGAGATAGACCGCATCGAGGAGGCAGGTGGTACATGGCTTGAGCGCTGTACCCCGACCGGCATCGTCGGTGATGGAAAGGTCGAAGGGCTCGAACTTCGCGACAGTGAAACCGGCGAGACCTCCGTATTGCCTGTGGACGTCGTCGTCACAGCCATCGGCGAGATTCCCACGCCGCCCTTCCAGAAGGAACTGGGCCTTGAGAACGTCCGCAAGGGCGAAGTGCGCTGGCTGCACATGACCAGCATCGAGAACGTGTTCGTGGCAGGCGACGTCCTCACCGGGCCGAGCAAGATAGGCAAGGCCGTCTACAGCGGGCTGCGCGCCGCGCGTTCGCTGGCAAACTGGCTCGACCTCAGGGCGCAGCACCGCGAGAGCGAATACAACTACGATGCGGACGTCATCCACCGCTGAACCGGAGACGCAGATGGCCGACAACGCCGACAGGGGCAAGACCCTGTACATAGATTACAGCAAGTGCATCGGTTGCGAGACGTGCGAGGCCGTGTGCGCCTTTCTGTACGACGCGCCGCGCATCGTCATGATACGTACCGTGGACGGGTTGATGGCGCCTCTCTATTGCAAGCACTGTGAACAGGCCCACTGCATGAAGGTGTGCGCCCGTGGCGCCCTCATGCGTGACCGTGACGGGGCCGTGGTGCTGCAGCCCATGCTCTGCCGGGGCTGCGAATCGCGGAATTGCGTCCTCGCCTGTCCGTATGCGGCGTTCTTCGCCACTGACCAGGGGGTGACCGTGCGCAAGTGCGACATGTGCGCCTCGCGCCGTGACGTGGGCCTCGGGCCCGCCTGTGCAGAGATGTGTCCGTGCGGTGCCATCATGTATGTCGACCGCGAGATGATCGATACGCTTGAAACCGATGAAGCCCGTGCCGCCCGTGACCGTGTCATGGCGCATGTAAGGCCCCCCTCTCGCAAACGTGAACAGGGCGAAGGCTGAGCGGCATACGCAAGGCTTCGCTGGCATGGGATGACAGGGGGGAGGGCAGAGGCTCTTCCCCTTTTCCTTGTCGGCTGCTTACGGTCGAGCCGCTTATGAGGCTGCTTGCGGAGACGGTGACAGGCAGGCGCTAGAGTTTACCCGAATGACCGGGATAGGCTCCTCCTCCGGTCGTCATGGTTTCGGGAACGACGGGCGGGCCTCCTGCCATCACGGACGTCCGCTGTTCGCCGATGGCGACTCCGGGACGCTGTGCGGTTCTCGGACTGCGTACGCTGAAGGCCGGAAGGGGGGCTCGACTTGCGAGGGCAGAGAGTGGCAGACATCCGATACCGCCAAGTCGGCCAATGAAAAGGGCCGGAAGAGCGGCATCGCTCCTCCGGCCCCGTCAGGTCGGCGTTGGTGTTCGTGCTAGGGGTTGACCTCGCGCAGGTCGACCACCCGCTTGGCCTTTCCTTCAGAGCGCTGGATGGTGCGGGGCTCAACCAGACGCACCTTGGCAGTGACGCCGAGGAACTCCTTGATGGTCTTCTGGATGCGGGCTTCACGGCGTTGCAGGTTCTTGATGGCGTCGGAGAAGAAGTCGCCGGACACCTCGATCTGCACCTCGATGTTGTCGAGATTGCCATCGCGTGTGACCACGATCTGGTAGTGCGGTGACGTGCCCTCGGCTTCGATGATGATAGCCTCTATCTGCTGCGGGAAGACGTTCACGCCGCGGATGATGAGCATGTCGTCGCTGCGGCCCGTGATGCGGCGCATGCGCATGTGGGTGCGCCCGCAGGAACAGGGCGTGCGGTCGAGCGAGGTGATGTCGCGGGTGCGGTAGCGCACCAGCGGTATGCCTTCCTTGGTGAGGGTGGTGATGACAAGCTCGCCGGTCTCGCCGTAGGGCAGCTGTTCCCCGGTCACGGGGTCGATGATCTCGGGCAGGAAGTGGTCTTCGAAGATGTGCATGCCGCTCTTGGCGTCAGCGCATTCGATGGCGACGCCGGGGCCCATGATTTCGGAAAGACCGTAGATATTGACGGCGGAGATGCCGAGCTTCTGCTCTATCTCGGCGCGCATCTCCTCAGACCATGGTTCCGCGCCGAACACCCCGGCACGAAGCGGCAGTTCGCGCATGTCGATGCCCGCTTCAAGCGAGGCCTCGTGCAGATACAGGGCGTAGGAGGGGGTGCAGCAGATGACGGTGGCACCGAAATCGCGAAGCAGTTGCACCTGCCGCTTGGTGCCGCCCCCGGAGACGGGAATGACAGTGGCGCCCAGTCTCTCTGCACCGTAGTGCGCTCCGAGGCCGCCCGTGAACAGGCCGTAACCATAGGCGTTATGGATGAGGTCGCGGCGTGAAACGCCCGCAGCCGCAAACGCGCGGGCCATCATCTCGGCCCAGTTGTCAAGGTCGCGCTTGGTGTAGCCCACAACCGTGGCCTTGCCCGTCGTGCCGCTGGAGGCGTGCAGCCGGACGATGTTCTCCTTCGGTACGGCGAACAGTCCATAAGGATAGTTGTTGCGCAGATCCTGCTTTTCGGTGAACGGTAGATACTTGAGGTCCGAGAGCTTGCGGATGTCGGCGGGCGAAATGCCCGCTTCGTCGAAGCGGCGGCGGTAGTGCGGCACGTTGGCGTAGACACGTTCGCACAGATTGCGGAGCCGCGTGAGCTGGAGCGCTTCAAGGTCCTCTCTCGGGAGGGTTTCTCGATCCACATCGAAAATCATAGCTCGGACTCCTCGAATTGGTTGCCGGAATGCCTTTGATGAACCGCCTGTGAAAGCCCCTCGGACGGGGCGGCAGCAACCGCCAGTAGTGCCCCAATCATCCTGTCCGGTCAAGCGCACCCGCCCGTGTTTGCGGTGTGCGGGGTAATAGGGTACACCGCTCACGTCAGGAGGAGGGACCACGCATGGACTACGGCTCTCTTGTCACCACGGCGCGCAGTTGCCGCCGTTTCGATGCGGCAAGGCCCATCCCCTTGTCGATCCTTGTCTGGCTTGTCGACCTGGCGCGAATCGCCCCCTGTGGCGCGAACAGGCAAGCGCTGCGCTATGTCGTCTGCAACGACAGGACGCGCAACGACCGGGTCTTCGGCGCGTTGCGCTGGGCCGCCTACCTCACGGACTGGGACGGCCCCGCCGAGCCCGAACGGCCTGCGGGGTATGTAGGCATCCTCGCCCCGCGCGAGGGCGGCGCTGGCGTCAGGGTCGACCTCGGTATCGCGGCGCAGACCATCATGCTCGGCGCCGCTGCCCAGGGGCTCGGCTGCTGCATGATAGGGGCGTTCGACCGGGCCGTGGTCGAAGAGGCGCTCGAGGTGCCGCAGGACTATGAAGTGCAGCTCGTGCTCGCCATCGGTCACCCCGCCGAGCGTCGCGTGCTGGCCCCCCTCGGTGAAGACGAATCCATACGCTACTGGCGAGATGCCCAGGGCGTACACCATGTCCCCAAGCGGAGTCTCGACGATGTGCTCGTCGGCCGCTTCGGCGACAGTAACGAATGATACGGAACAACGATGCAGACCAAAGAGAAGAAATTCGTGACCCTGCCCACTGTGGACAAGGTCAAGGCCATCATCGGCTGGCTTGAAGAGAAGAAGGCGCGCGACATCGTGGCCTACGACCTCGCGGGGCAGAGCCCCTTCGCCGAGGCGCTCGTCATCGTCACCGCCGGTTCGGTGCGGCATGGGCAGAGCCTCGCGGACCACATGCTCGCCATGTGCAACGAGAACAACTACGAATACCTGCGCATGGAAGGCTACCAGACCGGGCAGTGGATTCTGGTCGACCTCAACGACATCATCGTCAACGTCTTCCAGCCCGAAACGCGCGGCCTGTTCAAGCTCGAAAGCCTGTGGGCCAAGGCCCCTGTGCTGCATGACGGGCGTGGCGAAGCCGCCGGAGGCGACGACGACCTATGAGCCTGAAACCCACGCTCCTGCTTATCCTCGATGGCTGGGGCAAGGCCCCTGCGGGGCCCGGCAACGCCGTGACCCTCGCCGGGATGCCTCACCTCTCCTCGTTGCTTCGACAGGCGGGCTGTACGGAACTCGCCTGTTCCGGTCGTGCCGTGGGGTTGCCTGAAGGATTCATGGGCAACTCCGAGGTCGGTCATATGAACATCGGGGCAGGGCGCGTGGTGTATCAGGACATGACCCGGATAGACATCGCCGTCGAGCGGGGCGAACTTGCCAGCAACCCCGCTTTGACGGGGTTGTTCGAAGCCGTGCGCGCCACTGGTGGCAGAGTCCATCTCATGGGGCTGCTTTCAGATGGCGGCGTGCATAGCCATATCGCCCATGTGGAGGCGTTGGCCCTTGCGGCGCGGGACGCGGGGGTCGAGGTCGTGGTGCATGCCTTCCTCGACGGGCGCGATACCGCCCCCACCTCCGGTGTCGGCTATGTGAAGCGCCTCGCCTCGTTCCTTGAAAGCAACCGTGCGGGACGCATCGGCAGTCTCGTCGGGCGCTACTACGCCATGGACCGCGACAAGCGCTGGGACCGCAACCTGCTTGCGTGGGCGATGCTGACACGCGGCGAGGGTGCGCCCGCTGACGACCCGGTCGGCGCGGTCGAAGCGGCCTATGCCGCGGGCGAGACGGACGAGTTCGTCAAGCCGCGGGTCGTGGTCGAGGGCGGTTCCCCCATCGGTACCATCCGGGATGGTGACGGGGTGTTCTTCTTCAATTTCCGGGCAGACCGGGCGCGGCAGTTGTCGCACATGTTCGTCGACGGAACGTTCGAGCATGGCGACCGGGGGCATGTTCCCTCGCTTGCGGGGTTCGCTACCATGACCTCCTACGACCCCGCCCTCGGGCTTCCAGTCGCTTTCGACAAACAACCCCTCGACGGTACGCTGGGGGAAGTCGTGGCGAATCAGGGACTGCGCCAGCTGCGTATCGCCGAGACCGAGAAGTATGCGCATGTCACCTACTTCCTCAACTGCGGGCGTGAAGAACCGTTCCCGGGCGAGGAACGCCGCCTGTTGCCGTCGCCGCGTGATGTCGCCACGTACGACCTCAAGCCCGAGATGAGCGCAGAAGCCGTCACCGATACGCTTCTCGAGGAATGGGCGGGCGGGGGCTATACGCTTGCCGTGTGCAATGTCGCCAATCTCGACATGGTCGGACACACCGGGGTCATCCCCGCTGCCGTACGCGCGTGCGAGACCGTGGATGCGTGCGTGAGGCGCATCGCTGATGCCGTACTGGCGTCGGGCGGGCGGCTGGTCATCACCGCCGACCACGGCAACGCCGAGGAGTTGCTCGATGAGTCGGGCAATCCGCAGACGGCCCACAGCATGAACCGCGTTCCTTTCACCGTGGTCGAACAGGGGCGCGTCCATACTTTTCGCGAGGGCGGTGTCCTTGGCGACATCGCACCTACCATACTCGGCTTGTGGGGTGTGCCTGCTTCGGCTGGCATGACCGGAACGAGCCTCATCACGGAGTGAGATGATGTCGCAGTCCTCCAGACCCGTAGAACCCGTCAGACCCGACGGCGTCGAACTCGTATTCTTCTACCAGTGCCCCTTCTGCAACCGTACCGTGCCGCTCATTGCGCCCACGCAGCCATCCATGGCCCAGTGCGATTCGTGCATGCAGCCTTTTCCCATCGTGCCGGTGGACGAGCGTACCGTTCGCTATCTCAAGGTCATGCTCGATAACGGCAGGGCTGCCGTCGACCCGGATTTCGTGTGAATGGGGGGGGGCGCATACGCCCCTTGCGTCTGGTCCTTGGAATGTCAAAAGGCCATCCGGGTGGGTGGCCTTTTGACATTCTTGGGTCCGGAACAGGCGGGCTAGCCTGCCGCCTTGGTGTGCGCCTCATCGAGGCGGGCTTTCACGTACTGTTCGGTGTCCGGTTCCGCATCGGCGTCGATGTTGAAGCACCGGGCGTCGCAGCCCATGAGTCCTTTGGGTACCCAGTCGCCGCGCTCTTCCGGGTCGGTGATCATGTCATCGTAGAAGCAGACCGAGAGCCAGCGGTCTGCCGGGTCGTCGTCTATGACGTCCACAAGGACGAAGAGCGGGCGTTCTGTCGGGTCGCCCGCCGTTGCACGCAGCGACCAGCTCACTCCCGGACGGGCACGGACAGCGAGTTCGGTACCGGGCAGGGCGGCGAGGTGGTCGCGCAGGGCGACGAATGCGGCGCGGGCGGGCGCATCCGCGCTCCAGTCGGCGAGCAGGGGGTTAAGACCGGAAAGGGGGAGAAGGTCAGACATGGTGGTACCTCGAAGGCTCTCTCCGTGTGGCACGGGGTTCAGGGTTTCAGGACGTCGGGCCTTTCGGCGGTGGCATGGTGGCAAGCGCTTACAGACATGGCGACCACACTGCTACGGGGACGAGACGGGCGTCATGGCAGACGGGCTACGAAGCGGTTGGCGGTGTATGCCCGTCTTCAGTCTTCGTGTCAGCCGTCTGTAGCACCGGGGGGACGTTGTCATGGCTGTTGCCGTCATCGGCAGGAGGCGGGGATGTGATTTCCCATGTGCGGATGCGCGACAGGGGGTGGAAGCGGAGAGTGCCATCGGGAAGCAGCACCCGCAACGTGTTGGTGTCAGGCGTCTCGCAAGACAGGCAGTCGGTGGTGACGCTGCCGCCCTCGACGAAGGTGACGTGCAGGCGGCGCAATCGTGGCGGCCCGGCATGGTGGGCGTTGCACGTGTTGAGGGTCGCGACCTCGCGTTCCATCAGCCGACGCCATACCGCCCTCACAACGCGCCTGTGGTCGGGGGAGTCATGTTCCGGGCAGAGGCCGACCTTGAGCCTGTCCGGCGAGGGGACGAAGCCATGTATCCAGCCGCCGACGGCATCTTTTCCGCAGAGGTGGCATGGCACCATGTGGCCCCCGTCGCAGGTCGGCGGGGCCTTTCGCAAGGCCCCGCCGATGAAGCTATTTGCCGTGCAGATAGCGGACGGCGTTGTCGAATATCACGGTACCGAGAGGTGCCGTTTCATCCCGACCACGACCGGGGTGGTTGGTCGGGTGGTTGAACGCCTCGGGGTGGGGCATCAGGCCGAGGATGTGCCCGGTGGGGTCGGTGAGTCCGGCGATGCCGAGGGGCGAACCGTTGGGGTTCCACGGGTACTCCATGGTGGGTTCCATCGTCTCGGGGTCGGCGTATTGCAAAGCCACGAGGTTTCCGGATACGAGACGGTTCATGACCTCTTCGTCGCGCGCAACGAGTTTGCCCTCGCCATGGCGCACGGGCACGTAAAGGTGTTCGATGCCCTTCGTGAAGACGCAGGGGCTTGCGGCGTTGACGCGCAGATGCACCCATCGGTCTTCGTAACGGGCCGAATCGTTGTGGCTGAGCGAGACCTGCCTGTCGAAGCGCTGACCATCCAGTGCGGGCAGCAGGCCGAGTTTCACGAGCAGCTGGAAGCCGTTGCAGATGCCCAGCACAAGACCGCCGCGCGTCACGAAGTCGCGCAGCGCTTCGAGAAGGCGGTTGCCCTGTGCATCATGGGCATGGCGCCAGCGTTGTGCTGCTGCCAGCGCCGAACCAAGGTCGTCACCGTCGAGGAAGCCCCCGGGGAAGACCAGAAAATTATAGTCGGCAAGGGTGACGCGACCGGCGACGAGGTCGGAAAAATGGGCGATATCGACACGGTCGGCACCCGCCATGCGGGCGGCGTGGGCCGACTCGACCTCGCAGTTGGTTCCATAGCCGGTGATGACCAGCGTATGCACTTGCGGCATCGACGGAATCTCCTCAGAGGGGGCACACTGTTCTTGACAGGGAAAGGGGCCTCAACTAGCTACACGGCTGACTTCATGCCGTCGTCTGGTGGCGACGGCTGCAACCGACGATCATACGTGTAGCCGCACGGTGCCGTCAACCGGCTTACCTTTTCCGAAAATCAGTGGTATGAAGGCAGGATGCCGTGCGTCCGGTGCAGGATGCGGCGGCAGCGGTCCGCTGTGAGGCCACAAAGACATCCGAGGCAGGATTTTCATGAAGACCAAATTTATTTTCATCACCGGCGGCGTTCTCTCCTCGCTGGGCAAGGGGCTTGCTGCCGCGTCCGTCGGCGCGCTTCTCAAGGCCCGTGGGCTGAAGGTCACCATCCAGAAGCTGGACCCGTACATCAACGTGGACCCCGGCACCATGAACCCCTTCCAGCACGGCGAAGTCTACGTCACCGATGACGGTGCCGAGACCGACCTCGACCTCGGGCACTACGAGCGCTACCTCGCCGAGCCCATGTCGCAGAAGAACAACTACACGTCGGGCTCCATCTACCATCGCGTCATCACCAAGGAACGCCGTGGCGACTATCTTGGCGGCACGGTGCAGGTCATCCCGCACGTCACCGACGAGATCAAGAACGCCGTGCTGAGCCTCGCCGAGGACGACCCCGACGTGGCCCTCATCGAGATCGGCGGAACCGTGGGCGACATCGAGGGACTTCCCTTCCTCGAGGCCATCCGCCAGCTTCGTGGCGACCTTGGCAAGGATCGCTGCCTCTACATCCATCTTACGCTCGTGCCGTACCTGCGCGCTGCCGGCGAACACAAGACCAAGCCCACCCAGCACAGCGTCAAGGAGCTTCGCTCCATCGGCATCCAGCCCGACATCATCCTCTGCCGTTGCGAAGAGGCCATCACCGCCGACCTCAAGCGCAAGATCGCCCTGTTCTGCAACGTCGATCAGGATGCCGTCTTCTCTGCCGTGGATGTGAAGAACATCTACGAAGTGCCGCTGCGATTCTACGAAGAGGGCTTCGACCAGAAGATCGCCATCATGCTTCGCCTGCCTGCCAAGAATCCCAACCTCGAGCCGTGGGAGACGCTGGTCGACACCTGCGCGCATCCGCAGGGCAGGGTGACCATAGGTATCGTCGGCAAGTACGTGGACCTCAAGGAGGCCTACAAGAGCCTGCATGAGGCGCTGGTGCACGGTGGCGTGGCCAACAAGGTGGCTGTCGACCTCAAGTACGTGAACTCCGAGGAGATCACCGAAGAGAACGTGGCCGAGGCCCTGAAGGGGCTCGACGGCATACTGGTTCCCGGTGGCTTCGGCTATCGCGGCGTTGAAGGCAAGATTCTCACCATCCGCTATGCCCGTGAGAACAGGGTGCCCTTCTTCGGCATCTGCCTCGGGATGCAGTGCGCCGTGATCGAATTCGCCCGCAACGTGATGGGGCTTGAAGATGCCAACTCCGAAGAGTTCAATGAACTCAGCAAGAACAAGGTCATCTACCTCATGACGGAATGGTTCGACCATCGCCGTCAGGCGGTCGAGCGCCGTGATTCGTCCAGCGACAAGGGTGGTACCATGCGCCTCGGCTCGTACCCCTGCGTCGTGGTTCCCGACACCAAGGCCCATGATGCCTACGGCGTGAAGCATATCGACGAGCGTCACCGTCATCGCTTCGAGTTCAACAAGGCATACTTCGATGCCATGGCCCAGAGTGGCATGGTCTTCAGTGGTCTTTCCCCTGATGGCGAACTGGTGGAAATCGTCGAGTTGCCCGACCATCCGTGGTTCCTCGGCTGTCAGTTCCACCCCGAATTCAAGTCCAATCCCATGCAGCCGCATCCGCTGTTCCGCGAGTTCATCCGCGCAGCGAAGACGCACCCTGCCGGGAAGCGATAATCGAACAGGCGCGGCGGTGGACGTTCTACCGCCGCCGCGCCACCGACTGGCCCATCCGGCCGGAGGCCCATGCAACATCCCACCCCCGATGCCCTCCACGCCCGTCTCGCCGCAAGGCGCTTCATTCTTGCAGGCCCGTGCGCCCTTGAAGACTTCGACGTCGCCATGGAGACAGCCCATGCCGTGCGTGAGGCTGCCGAGGCCGCCGGGCTTTTCGCCGTCTTCAAAAGCTCGTGGGACAAGGCCAACCGTACTTCCATCACCAGTTTCCGTGGCCCCGGTCTTGTGCGGGGCATGGAGTGGCTGGCCCGAATCCGTGAAGAGAGCGGTCTGCCTGTCGTCACGGACATCCATCTTCCCGAACAGGCTGCACCTGTCGCCGAAGTCGCCGACATCATCCAGATACCGGCCTTCCTCTGTCGCCAGACGGACCTGCTTGTCGCCGCTGCCGCCACCGGGCGTGTGGTGAACGTCAAGAAAGGGCAGTTCGTCGCGCCATGGGACATGAGGCCCGCCGTGGAGAAGCTCCGTGCCGCAGGCAATGAACGCATTCTGCTGACCGAGCGCGGCGCCAGTTTCGGGTACAACAACCTTGTCGTCGACTACCGGTCCATCCCCACCATGCAAGGGTTCGGCGTGCCAGTGGTATTCGATGCCACCCATTCGGTGCAGCTTCCCGGTGGTCTGGGCGGTTCCTCGGGTGGCGAACGTCGTCATGTACCCGTGCTCGCGCGGGCTGCCGTGGCAGCAGGGGTCGATGGCGTGTTCCTCGAGTGCCACCCCGACCCCGACAAGGCGTTGTGCGACGGCCCCAACAGCTGGCCTCTTGACAGGCTGCCCGCCCTGTTGAAGGAACTTTCGGCCCTCTGGAGCCTCGAACATGTCTGTTGAGTCGATGGCCCGCAAGGTCTCTCTCCTCGTGCTCGACATCGACGGAGTGATGACCGATGGCGGGCTTTATTATGACGATGAAGGCCGGGTTTCGAAGCGTTTCAATGTGCAGGACGGGCTGGGCATAAAGCTTGCCCAGTCTGTGGGACTGCATGTGGCCGTCATTACGGGACTCGCCTCCGAGGCCGTGGCGCAGAGGGTGCGCGGTCTGGGCATCGAGGACTATTACGCAGGATATCTGCGCAAGACCGAGTCGCTTGATGCCATTCGCATGAAATACGGCCTTGAGTGGGAACAGGTCGCCTATGTCGGTGACGACTGGGTCGATTTCGGCCCCATGAAGCTGGTCGGATTCCCCGTAGCCGTCGCCAATGCCCAGCCCGAGGTCAAGGCGCTTGCGAAGTACGTGACCGCGGCCCGGGGTGGAGAAGGCGCGGTGCGTGAGGTCGTGCGCCTTATCCTTGCCAGCCGGGGAGTGCTCGATGAGCTTGCCGCATCATGGATGGAACGGGCATGAGACGGCTGCTGGTCGTACTGGTCGCCCTTGCTGTTCTTGGCACTGCGGGCTATGCCGCGTGGCGTCATTTCCTTGCGCCCCCGAAGGTCCCAACGAAGGAACAGGCCCGCGACGCCCTTGAAGAGGCTGTCGGACTCGCCCTTAAAGGCGTAGAACTCGTTCAGGGCGAGAAAGGCGTAGAGTTGTGGCGGCTCAAGGCCACATGGGCCGCGTTGCGGCAAGAGAAGGGCGTCATCGACGTTGATAGCCCCGACATCATCTACAAGGTCGGCAAGACTGAAGAACCCTTGCGTGTCATCGCCCCCAAGGGCGAAGTGCGTGACAACCAGAGCTTCATCCGGTTGTGGGACAAGGTGACCTGCACCTATCGCGACTATGTGCTCGACGGTACTCTGATGACGTACAACAGCACGTCGCGTCTCATGGTCTTTCCTGAAGGGGCCGTCATCGTAGGGGCCACTTCGCGCGGAAACGCCACGCGTCTTTCATGGAATCTTGCCACGAATGTCATAGAGGGTGAGGACGGGGTTGTTGTGCACTGGTCCCGTGCCGATGCCGCTGCACCGAATGCCTCCGGTACCTCCGGGAACCCAGACCGGGCCACTCATGCCCCGGCAGAGACCGCCCCCGCTGCACGATAGGAGATTCATATGGCCAGTAGGCTTGTTCCCTTTCTTCTCTCCCTGACCATGGCTGCTGCCGTGGCGTTTCCTGTGCCGACCGCCTGCGCGCAGCCCAAGGCGACCGCGAATCCCGCCCAGAAATCTGTACCGACCACTGTCACCGCGCAGCGCATGCAGTATGATGCGAACAAGCAGAGTGTCGTGTTCGAGGGCGATGTATACGTCAAGCGTCCCGACTTCGAACTGTGGTCGGTGAAGCTGACGCTGCACCTTGGCAAGTCCAAGGAAGGCAAGAGCGGTGGAGACGTGCCGGGTGGCATGGATGCCGGTGAGATTGAACGTATCGTCGCCGAGAAGAATGTACGGATGGTGCGCGAAGGGCGTAACGGTACATGTCAGAAGGCCACCTATACCACCAATGACGGGCTCATGATCATGGAAGGCTCGCCTGTCCTCTTCGACAAGGAGAACGTGGTGAAGGGCGAGGTCATCTATTTCTACACTCGCGAGAATCGAAGCGAAGTGCATGGTGGCACCTCGCGCCCTGTAGAGGCCGTGTTCACCTCTTCGTCTTCCGCGTCGCTGCCCGGAGCGGAAAAGGCAAAGGAGTCTGAATGATGGCCGTATTGCAAGGCGAAGATCTGCGTAAGCGGTTCGGGCAGCGCGAGGTCGTGCGGGGTGTCTCCGTCTCGGTACAGCAGGGCGAGATCGTCGGGTTGCTCGGGCCCAACGGCGCGGGCAAGACCACGACGTTCTACATGCTCACAGGCATCATCAAACCCACGGCTG
Source organism: Nitratidesulfovibrio vulgaris str. Hildenborough (assembly GCF_000195755.1). Lineage (NCBI taxonomy): Bacteria > Pseudomonadati > Thermodesulfobacteriota > Desulfovibrionia > Desulfovibrionales > Desulfovibrionaceae > Nitratidesulfovibrio > Nitratidesulfovibrio vulgaris. Next base: position 1,711,759 of record NC_002937.3, read on the forward strand.
GCATCGTCCGACTGGACGGACAGGACATCGCCGACTGGCCTTTGCATGAGCGCGCTCGCGTGGGGTTGAGCTATCTGCCTCAGGAGAGCTCCGTATTCAAGAGGCTCACCGTTCGTGAAAACCTTGAGATCATCCTCGAGCATACCGGGCTTCCGGCTGCCAGACAGAAGGAGCGTGCCGAGGCGCTGATGGCGGACTTCGGTATCGCGCATCTTGCCAGTTCGCGTGCCATGCACCTTTCGGGCGGTGAGCGGCGCAGACTCGAGATCGCGCGGTGCATGATCCGCGAACCCAAGTTCGTGCTGCTCGATGAACCATTCGCAGGCATCGACCCGCTTGCCGTGGGTGATATTCAGGGGCTTATCCGCAAGCTGCGTGATCGCGGGATAGGGGTGCTCATCTCCGACCATAACGTGCGGGAGACGCTCACCATCTGTGACCGGGCGTACCTGGTCCATCAGGGGCAGGTCATTCTGGACGGCACACCCGAGCATATCGTAGGTGACGAACAGGCCCGTCTTGTCTATCTTGGGGCGGACTTCTGCCTCTAGTCGGCATCAAGCTTGCATCCTGCCTCGCGCTGTGTCATGATACTACGTAACGCACTGTTGCACGGTACTTTTCTTCTTTTGCTAACAGAAGGTGGATATCGCGCATCTGGTGCTTAACATGACGGCGAGAGGTTCCTTGTTCAATGGCACTCGAACTTAGACAGCAACTCAAGCTGAGTCAGCAGCTTGTCATGACGCCACAACTGCAGCAGGCCATACGCCTTTTGCAATTGTCACGTCTTGAGCTTGTCGAGACCGTTCAGCAAGAGCTTCTTGAGAATCCGTTCCTTGAAGAAGGAATGGATGAAGGCGCTGCATCTTCTGCCTCAGAAGCCTCCTCGCGTAAAGACGAATCTGCGCCGGAGGCGTATGACAGGGAATTGTCGCGTAATGCCGACTGGGAAGACTATCTTGGCGAATTCGCCAGCTCTTCGCGGCAGGCGCAGGTACGCGAAACTGAACTCCCCGAGGAGATGACCGCGTTCGAGGCGCGCTATTCTGCCCGCCCATCGCTTGAAGGGCATCTCATGTGGCAGTTGCGTCTTTCGCGTCTTACAGAAGACCAGAAGGGCATCGGTGAAACCATCATCGGCAATATCGGCTCTTCGGGATATCTTCAGGCCTCTGTCGAAGACATTGCAGAGATGTGTGGTGCCGATGCTTCCGAAGTCATTCCGGTATTGCACGCCGTCCAGCGTTTCGACCCGGTAGGTGTTGCCTCGCGGACTCCGCAGGAATGTCTGCTGATTCAGATCGAAATGCTTGGCTACGACCGCGACCGTGTTCTCGTCGAACTCGTTCGCGACCACCTCGAAGACCTTGAAACCCGCCGTTACAAGCCGCTGCTGCGCAAGTTCAAACTCGACATGGATGATCTCAAGGAATACCTTGATATCATACAGTCTCTCGACCCCATGCCAGGTTCGAGCTTCGGGGGCAGCGACCCCATGTTCGTAAGCCCCGACGTGTTCGTGTACAAATACGACGATGAATTCGTCATCGTGCTTAACGACGACGGGCTGCCCCATCTGCAACTCAGTTCGCTGTACGACCAGAGTCTTGCCGGTGTGACGGGCAAGGACAAGGACTTCGTGCAAGAGAAGGTGCGTTCCGCGTCGTGGCTCATCAAGAGCCTCTATCAACGGCAACGCACCCTGTACAAGGTCGTTGAAAGTATTATCAAGTACCAGAGGGGGTTCTTCGAGGATGGCGTGACCCGTTTACGGCCACTCATCCTCAAGGACATCGCCGACGACATCAGTATGCACGAGTCGACCGTGAGTCGCATCACGACGAACAAGTTCGTCGCCACGCCTCACGGTGTGTTCGAGCTCAAGTTCTTCTTCAACAGTGCGCTCGAACTTGATGATGGCAGCCAGGTCGGTTCAGAGAGTGTCAAGGCTCTGATCAAGAAACTCATCGGCGAGGAGAATCCCAAGGAACCTCTGAGCGATGAGCGAATCGGCGAGATACTGAAGGAACAGCTTCAGGTTAATATTGCCCGGCGTACGGTTGCGAAGTATCGTACAGCCATGAATATCCCCTCTTCGTCCAAGCGTAAGGAAGTTTTCTGACGTAGCACGAAGAGGCCCGGCCGCAAGGCACGTGTTCCATCGAACCCAGGAGGAGCTTATGAACATCGCATTCACGTTCAAGAACTTCGAGCCCTCGGAACACCTCAAGAAGTACGCCCGTCGTCGCTTCGAAAAGCTCGCCCGGTTCGTCGGCAAGTCTGCCAACCTCGAGTTGCAGGTGGCCCTTTCTCTGGACAAGTTCCGTCAGAAGGCCGAAGTCCAGCTTGTGGGCGACAGCATCAACATCGCCGCCGTCGAGCAGTCCGAAGACATGTACGCGACCATCGACCTCGTACTCGACAAGCTCGAAGCACAACTCAAGAAGCATGTCTCCCGCGTCAAGGAAAGACGGCGCTCTGCCCGGACGAATGCCAATATCGACGTGTTCACCTATCATACTGAAGGTGAGGGTGAAGACAGGGCCATCGTGGGTACCGACCAGTTCGTGCCCAAGCCTCTGCACGTTGACGAGGCTGCCATGCAGCTTGATGCGCTCGATTACGAGTTCCTCGTCTTCCTGAATGCCGAATCGGAACGGATCAACGTGATCTACCGCCGCAGGAACGGCGACTTCGGGCTCATCGACCCCGTCGTCTAGAGTGTCGTGATGCGGCTTGACGAGTATCTTAGCAAAGACCTCATAATTCACGAGATCTCCGCCAGCACCAAGGAAGAGGTGCTGGCGGAACTTGTGAATGCCGTTTGCCGGGCTCACCCTGAGGTAGACGGGCGTGCAGCGCTGAAAGTGCTGCACGAGCGCGAGCAACTCGGTACGACTGGCATCGGCGACGGCATCGCCATCCCCCACGGCAAACTGTCCGACCTCGGGCGCATCGTTCTGAGTGTCGGTCGTAGCAGTGCCGGATTCGGCTTCGACTCGCTTGACGGCAAGCCCGTGCACATCGTGTTTCTGGTGCTTGCCCCGGAACATGTGGCGGGCATGCATCTGCGCGTTCTGGCGCACATATCGCGGTTGCTGAAAGACGTCGCATTCAGAAGGGCATTGATAGAAGCCCCTGATGCGAATGCAATGTGGGAACTTCTTTCAAAGGCTTGAGGCAGCCCATGTCGAGCCCCGCGCGTTCTGCCGATGACGGCTTCGAAGCCGGATTCCCCGTCCTCATCGTCTCCGGACTCTCCGGGGCTGGCAAGAGCACTGTTCTCAACGTCTTCGAAGACCTGCGGTATTTCACTGTCGACGGTCTGCCCGTGCGTCTTGCGCCCGACATGGTTCGAGTCCTCGATGCACAGGCTCTTGAGCAGTATCAGGGCATAGTGCTTGGCATGGACCTCCGCGAGGCTGAGTTCGTACAGCAGTTCGAACAGGCCTTGGCCCGCCTTCAGGAAATGGGCGTCAGGCCTGTGTTGCTTTTCATCGAAGCGGAGCAGGGCGAGCTTATGCGGCGTTATGCGACAACGCGACGTCCGCACCCGCTTGAAAGCGAAGGTATGGGGCTGGAGTTGGCCCTTGCCGAAGAAAGGCGACGCCTTGCCCCAGTGCGTGAGGCGGCCGACCTTGTTTTCGACACCACGTCCTTTTCCATCCATGACCTGCGGCGCGTCATCCAGCGACGCTGGAGCAGCCTGAAGGGGCGCATGCGTTCGCTACGGGTGAACATCATCTCCTTCGGCTACAAATACGGCGTCCCGAAAGAGGCCGACCTGGTCTTCGACTTGCGCTTTCTGCCCAACCCCTATTTCGACACCTCCCTGCGCCCCCAGTCCGGTCTGGATGCTCCTGTCGTCGAGTATGTGTTCGGCACGGATTCAGCCCGGACGTTTCGAGACAGATTCATCGATTTCATGACCTATCTGCTCCCCCTGTATGAAGCCGAAGGAAGGTACCGCATCGCCGTTGCCATCGGCTGTACGGGGGGGCGGCATCGCTCCGTCGCCACCGCAGAGGCATTGCTCGATGTCCTGCGTAAATCCGATTATGCGGTGACGATCGAACATCGTCACCTAGAACTGGGTTGAGCAGAAGTGCAGCCCATGGTGAACCGATATGACCGAGAAGGATAACGTTGAAGCGAGGGTAGGGGTCATTATCGTTACCCACGCTGACTATGGCAGTGCCCTTCTGCGTGCCGCAGAGTTCATTCTGGGGGCACAGAGCGACTGCACGTCCATCAGTATCGACGTTTCGCAGGAGGTGGGCGAGACGGTGACCCGCCTCAAGGAGGCTGTGGGCAGGCTTGACAAGGGAAACGGGGCGATCATTCTCACCGACATGTTCGGCGGCACGCCCACGAACCTCAGCCTGTCGCTGTTGGCGACGTCCAATGTCGAGGTCGTCACCGGGGTGAACCTGCCCATGCTGCTGAAAGTCTTCGGCAGCCGCACCATGCCCCTGGCCCAGCTTGCTGCTGAAGCGGGAGAGGCGGGCGGAAAGGGTATCATCGTTGCCGGGCAGATGCTCCGCAGCAAGACCCGGAATGGCTGACATGTTCTGGTATCGCATCGACAATCGCCTCGTACATGGGCAAATCATCGAGGCGTGGCTGCCCTATACCGGGGCCACTCGTCTGCTTGTGGTCAACGATGCGCTCGCATCCGACGACTTGCAGCAGCAGATTATCTCTCTGGCTATTCCGGGCAGGGTTGAAGTGCGTTTCTTGCGTGTCGACGAACTCAAAGCCGTGGTGACTGCCGGTGGCGCGGGCAGGGTCGAGACCCTCGTGCTTGTCGCCAACTGCGGGGATGCCAGGCGCTTGCATGATGCTGGCGTGCAGATAGGCGTACTCAATGTCGGTAATCTACACTATTCTCCTGGCAAGAAACAACTTTGTGCCCATGTGGCCGTCTCGGACGAGGACGAAGGCTGTATGCGCTACCTGCAGCGCGGCGGCATAGAACTCGACTTTCGCTGTGTCCCCAACGACCCTGTAGAGATCAAGGGGTGGTGACGATGCTTGATGTCTCGTGGGTGCTGTGGGCCTTTCCCGCCGCTTTTTTTTTGCCCTGTTCGCTTTGCTCCGCTATGAGGTCAACCTCGGCTTTCTAGAGCGTCCGCTCTCGGTCGGATTCATATGGGGGGCTATCACAGGTGAGTGGCAGATGGCCCTATCACTCGCCGTATTCCATGAACTGCTCTGGCTCGACCTTTTCCCCGCCGGTACCTACATCCCGCCCAACGGTGTTCTCTCCCTGCTGCTATGCCTTGTGGTGGCAGGGCGTTTCAATCTCCCATCACCCGACCTTCTGGCTGTTCCGCTGCTGCTTGTTCTGCCTGCCGCTCTTTGCGGTGCCCAACTCGAATACCTGCTGCGCAAGCGCGAGAACAGGCAGTACAACGCCATACTGCACTGGGGCCGTCAGCCGGGGGACGATCGCGTATTGCCTGCAAAGATCGTGAGGTCGTCGCTTCTGTGGCACGGGTTTGCCCAGTTCCTTCTGTTCGTCGCGTGGTCGCTTGTGCTTGATGTCACGATTCGCATCTTTGCATCGGCATTCGGGTATATTCCGCGTGTCAGCGGGGTAATGTGGGGGCATCTGTGGTTCGTTGCGGGACTTGGTGGCATACTGTCCCTTCGCATCCGCAGGGCGTATGTCGTTTTCGGTTTTTCGTTGGCAGCCGGGGTCGCCGCGCTTGTCGTCATCTGATTTCAAGGAAAAAATTTTGCTTCAGCTGCTGCTCAGGGCTTGGCATGCGATGGTGATTGTGCTATTTGGCACAAACTTTCTTTCGGCATAAGGCGAGTCTCTCGCAGATTACAAATCCAATGGAGGACATAACAATGGCAGTTCTCGTTCTTGGTCACATGAATCCCGATACCGACTCGATCATCGCCGCCATCGGCGTTGCCGACCTGATGACCAAGCGCGGCGTCGCCGCCAAGGCCGTCGCTCAGGGTGCCCCCACCCCCGAGTCCACGTTCGTTCTCGAAAAGTTCGGTCTCACCGCTCCTGAAGTGGTGTCCTCCGTCGCCGGTCAGAAGGTGATCCTTGTCGACACCACCGAACGCGCCCAGCTTCCTGCCGACCTCGGCGACGCTGAAATCCTCGGCGTTGTCGACCACCACAAGCTTGGTGACGTGACCACCCCCAACCCGCTTGAAATGTGGGTATGGCCCGTGGGCTGCACTGGCACCGTGATCAAGGCCATGTACGACTTCTACGGCATCGAAGTGCCCAAGGGTATCGCCGGAGGCCTCCTCTGTGCCATCCTTTCCGATACCGTCATGTTCAAGTCGGTCACCTGCACCCCGCAGGACAAGAAGGCCGTCGAAGAGCTCGCCAAGATCGCCGGTGTTGCCGACGTGATGGCCCTCGGTATGGACATGTTCAAGGTGAAGTCCGCTGTTGAAGGCGCTTCCATGAAGGACCTCGTCTTCCGTGACTACAAGGACTTCGACATGAACGGCAACAAGGTCGGCATCGGCCAGCTTGAAGTCGTCGACCTGTCCATCCTTGAGCCCGTGAAGGCTGGCCTGTACGAAGAAATCACCCGCGTGAAGGGCGAAGGCCGTCACAGCGTGTTCCTGCTGCTTACCGACATCATGAAGGAAGGCTCGGAAATGCTGATCGTTTCCGACGATCCTTCGAAGGTCGAAGCCGCGTTCGGCGTGAAGCCCGAAGGCACCTCCGTGTGGCTGGACGGCGTGATGAGCCGCAAGAAGCAGGTCGTTCCCAACTTCGAAAAGGCCTTCAAGGGCTAATTCGGAACTCTTCCTCTGTGCGTTGGGGGCTGGCGGGTGACCGCCAGCCCTTTTGTGCTATCTGGCTGAAATACGATGAGCGTGGGATTTATCTTCTTCAGTTTGACTGGCAAGGTGATGTCAACAAATAGCCCTTGCCAAGAGGGGGAGTATGATGACGGAAAGCAGGCATGCTTTTCGTCGATACTGTCTGCGGTTGGATTCTATTGAGCCGTTCGAGTTCCATGGCCCGTCGGTTTGCGCGGCCGCTTGGGCACGCGGGGCAGCTGGCGATGTCGACTCTCGAGCTGATGCGTCACGCCGGGGAGGCTTGCTGGGATGCGGGCAGAGTGGCGGTCGGCGCCGGTTTGGCATGACCGGGGCGAGCGGCATTTTGTTTCTTTGAACCGCCGGATGGTCGTCTCTTCCTTTCGCATGGCTTCCGGCACCATGTACTCATGGTCATGATGGCAAAAGCCGTCACGGGTGTGGCTGTACATAATGAGCGGGTGGCTACCCTCCGCGGACTGGCTGTACTTGCCAGCTTGGGCTGTTGCGCGTCGACTGTACGGGTAGAGAAGGGCGGAGAGGTAAGCTGGCCTCCTGTGACGCCTGATGGACGTATGGCGAGTGCGGGATGCTCTGGTTGTTACCAGATTCATCAGGACAGAGCGCAGGTTTTGAAATGCGGTTAAATGAGCTTCATTGCCAATGATTTGATTTCCCGTATGTTTTTATCTGAAAGCCTAGGACTTCTTTCTTTACCCACCAGCCCCACGAAAAGTGTTCCTACAGAATCAGCCCCCACAAGTTTGGCGGCACTTTTCAGGGATTTTAAGGTGTCACTGAAATATCGTCCCATAAAACCAGGTGCAGCGCATGACGAAACAAGAATTGCCTTCTTCCTGGCATCGCCTTCCTTGCGAAATTCAGGAGCATTCTTACTCCATGGCCAGTACCCGTAAACCACCAATCGCTCGAGAAAACGTCTGAAAAGAGCAGTTGACGAGTACATGTTCGTTGGTGATGCGAAGACATAGAAGTCGGCATTTTCAATCTTTTGAATCAATGTATTCATTTCGTCTTCATGAATACAGGTCCCAGGCTTCCTCCCTGCTTCTTGTGTGCATCTTCGACAGTTTGTGCAGAATTCAATATGTAGATTTCTGAGAACAGCGGTCTCTATTTGCATGTCAAATGTATTGGCGGCATACTCAAAATGATCAAGTATCTGATCTGTTACCCCTCCTTCGCGATATGATCCATTAATTGCGAGTATCTTCTTCATTCCACACGTCCCTGTCATTATATCGTACGAACTGTTTGAAATATTAACATGATTTCGATTGAAAGAAGAATGCTAATGTTTTCGACTTATCCGGTCAAAAGAGTTCTTCTTTGGGGGGCAGTCAATAAGCAATTGTGACTCGTTGGAACATATAATTCAAGCTGCCCACTTTCTTGTCCACAGGCTGTACTACGGACGCCTCTTCATGGCGGAGACGGTGCAGGAGAAGGCCTACATATATTACCGCCGCCATCGGCGCGGGCTGTTCCTGCTCGACTTCGAGAACGCCATCTACAGCATCACGCTGGGCAAGGTGCAGGGCATGGACAAGGCCCGCCAGATGGCAGCCAGGATGACCGACGTGTGGGGCCGCCTCGGAGGCGCAATCAACGTGGTGGCCTCGTCCTTCGGGCAGGTGCTGCTGCCGCCTCTTGAGGTGTTGGACGGGCACATCGTGGAGGTGCTCGGTACGCTCAACCGCTGGATTGGCATCGCCCCCAACCTCTTCAGGTGGATAGGCTACCTCGCCGTGGCCAGCGTCACCTTCGCGGGCGTCATGGGCCTTGTGGCAGCCGTGACAGGCATCGGCAAACTGGCGCTGGTGGCCGTGGCCTTCGGCCTGCTCACCAAGGTCACAGGCTTGCAGACGGCGGCCCAGTGGCTGCTCAACTCCGCCTTCCTCGCCAACCCCATCACGTGGGTCGTGCTTGGCGTGTTGTCGCTCATCGCGGAGCTTGGCGACTGCCTCGGCTGGTGGGCCGCGCTGAAGGCCGCGCTGGGCGATACTGCATGGGGCAATGCCCTCGTGGAGACGGTGCTTGCCGTCATCGCGCCGTTCCGCGTCATGTACAACGCCATTGCAGGTGTGATGGGCCTCTTTTCAGGCTCCGCCTCTGCGCCTGCCATGCCGGACGCCGCCCCCGGAGCGCCTTCCGTCGAACCTCCCGCCCCCGTGGCCTCGCTCGAAGCCGCCCGTACACCCGTGGTGCCATCTGCCGGACTCATGCGTGAAGGGGGCAAGGTGTTCGCCAAGGGGGGCAACAGCAAGACGACGACCATCGGCACGGTCAACATCACCACAGACAAGCCGATGGATGCCACACACCTGAAAGAGCAGCTCGTGCTGGCGGCGGGGTAGGAGATGGAGCGGACGGCAACCATGTGCAAGTCACACAAAAGACCCCGCATCGCGGGGCGATACGGGGTCATGACGGGCGGTGCCAGCCTGAAAGGCTATGCTTGCCTGCGCTCGCGCAGGTGCCTGTCGACCACGGTCTTGATGAGCGCCTGCCGCGAGATGCCAAGGTTCTTGGCCTCATTGTCGAGAGCCGCGACCATCCAGAGCGGAAAGTCTACGTTGACGCTCTTCTTCTGGCGGTTGGGATGCCGGACGGCAGAAAGATCCAGAAAAGGGGTGATGTCTTCGCCATCGTCAAAGCGGCGGTCGAATTCTTCAGTTGAAATTTGCTCTTGCATACAACGCCTCCTCCTCTTTGCCTGCTCGTCGTACGGAGATGATCCTGGTCGCCTTGTCCATGTCGGTGACGACGGAAGCCCAACAGCGGTTTGCCATGTAGCCGATGACAAGCCTGCGTGGTTCTTCAGTATGGGCGCTGGGAATCTCAATCAGTTGCGGGTCGTCCCACAAGGCCGTTGCTTCTTCGAAGTCAATGCCATGTTTGACTCTGTTGCTTGCGCTCTTCGCGGGGGCGTACTCGAAAACCATATGAAAATCATATGTAAACAATGGTGATTGTCAAGGTGGATACCATGTCCAGACACATCGACCTCCGCATCACGGACGACGATCTCACCCTCGATGCGGGCGGGCAGCCCGTCATGCTCGAAGGCCGCGCGTCCATCGCGCAGGACATCGTACACATGATCCGCGAATCGGGGCTTCTGGTGGACATCATCGCCAACCGCGACGCCCGGCAGCGCCGAACCAACATCGTGCGGATTACCATCGCCGTGGACGACGACAAGCGCATCGTACCCGGCTCCACTGCCGTGGAGGAGGCGCGTCCGGGCGAATACTGGCTCACGGCCCAGACCGTGGATTACGGCGAGATCACGCTCAAGCTGGAGGCATGAGAGATGGGCAAGGGTGAAGGCTATGCGTTGGCGGCTCGAACGGGCTGCACGGCACGCCATTCGGTTCTCGTGTGGGCGGTCTCCCACAGCGTGAACGCCTGCTGCATGTTCAGCCAGAGTTCCGGGGTGGTGTTGAGGGCGCGAGAGAGTCGCAAGGCGATGTCGGGCGTGATGGCCGCGCGCTCATTCACGATAGCCGAAAGGGCCTTGCGCGAAATGCCAAGCTGCTGCGCAAGTGCCGTGATCGTCAGGCCGAGCAGCTCCATGTGCATCCTGTGCAGGATGCCGCCGGGTTGCGTGGGCTTTCTGGTGCGGGTGCGCATGGGGGATTCCTCGCAGTCCAAGAGGGTAACGGCAGGGCGCTATCGGCCCGGTCGGGATTCCTTGTACGCGCGCAGGATGGCGTTGATGGTGGTCTGGTACCCTTTGCCCTGCTGCTTGAACCATTCAAGTACTTCGGCATCAAGGCGCAACGTCACCTGCTTCTTGCGCGGAGGGGGCACACGTCGGGCACGCTCCCAGAACGTATCGTCCAGGATAGGGTTGTCGGGGTCGGTCTCGGCATTGGCCGTGAGCTGTGCGTCGGAAAAGGCCCTGCTGCGCTTGCCGTCGGTGAGCGGACGCATCTTGCTGATCTCTTCGATGTCGAAGTCGACCTTCTTGTCCTTATTCGTAGCCATAGTTCCTCCGCTCTCTGGAGTTTGCGCGGCGGGCGGAAATGATCCTGAACAGGTCTGCCCCGCGCATGGTGAAGGTGACGACCAGCACCATGCCCGCGTATTCCCCTATGGCTTGGCACCGGGGTTCGCCATAGTCCTTGCGCCTGTCGTGCACGAGTTAGAGCGCACAGGCCAGCATCTGTGCCGCCTGCACGAAGTCGATGTCGTGCTTTTCAACATTGGCCCGGCGTTTGTTTTCGTCCCACTCGAAGCGCATGCCAAGTTTGTAGTTACAAATTGCAACTACGTCAAGGGAAGGAGCATTGTCCGATGACCACCCAGACCCCTTCCGACCTCTTCACTTCCATGCTCCGGCAGGCAGGCGTTCCCGTCACCGCGCAGGACATGCAGCGCGAGTGGGATGCCATCAACACCATGCAGGACAGCCGCATCACCAACGACAGCGCATGGTCGCCGTTCTGGCGGCTCATCTCGTCCATGGTCACGGCCCCGGCGTAATGGCTGGTCTCGCTGCTGGTCGAGGACGCCTTGCCCAACACCTTTCTACGGTACGCCTCGGGCCAGTGGCTGGACGTGTTCGCGTGGGGCGTGTCATGGGGGCGCAGCCTCGCCCCGTCACCATGCTGCGCGAGAAAAACGCCAGCCCCCGAAACAAAATCACTCCTCCGCCCCAAACCTTCGGGCTGTGCGGGTGGAAAAGTTGCAACTTGAAAGGGGTGGCAAAGGAGGGGTCTGGTATGCGCTGCAAGCCTTGTCTGCGGAAACTGCCGATTGCATAGAGTGCAAGGCATTGCAACGTCGTGCAATCATGTTGCACAGGGCGCATGCATGGGATGCTATATAATGCGCTGCAAATATTGGCTTTGGTTTTTGTCGGGCAGGGCAGGGAGGGAGCTTGTTGTCCCTCTGTTGTCCCCAGAACGCAAAAAGGTTACGAGCGACACTCGTAACCTCTTGATTTCATGGTCGGAACGACTGGATTCGAACCAGCGACCCCCTGCTCCCAAGGCAGGTGCGCTACCAGGCTGCGCTACGTTCCGCAAGGCAGAAGGGACAGATAGACGAAAAGCGCCCTGTTAGGCAAGCCTGAAAATGTCCTTTGTTATGGATACATCTCGGGCTGGATTATCGCAGGATGTTTTCAACCATGTTCAGCAGCCAGCCAGCGCACGTGAACAGCACCAGTAACAGTCCGCCAAACAGGGCTAGCAACCTCCATTGCATCACCTGCTTGAGCATGATGAATTCTGGCAGGCTTGCCCCTACGGCGCTCATGCACAAGGCAAGGGTGGTTCCAATGGGCATCCCTTTGAGCAGCAAACTCTCCATGACGGGGATGATGCCAGTGACATTGGCGTAGAGGGGAATGCCAACCGCAACGGCCGCAGGAACCGACCACCATTGCCCCTTTCCGAGGGTCTCTTCCACCCATTCTTGTGGCAGATAGCCATGGAGTGCAGCTCCCAAGGCAACCCCCCCGATGACCCATTTCCATACTCTACTGAAAATCGAACTCGTTTCATTTTTCGCAAAAGAATGACGATCTCTCCATGTCATCTTCGGAGCAACCGCACTCGGCAACGGTGCAAAAGGCGTAAGGCCGCCACCTGCAGGGCGCATTGCCTGTCGGATAAACGGTTGAAGCCATCGTTCAGCCTTTACCCACGACATGCATCCCCCCCCAAACACACCTGCAAGCAGGCCGATGCCGACATAGACCAGAGTAAGCTTCCAGCCTAGCAGTCCCCACAGAAGAACGACGGCAACTTCGTTGACGAGTGGAGATGTGATGAGAAACGCCATGGTGATGCCAAGAGGAATACCCGCTGTCGAAAAACCTATGAAAAGCGGCACGCTTGAGCATGAGCAGAACGGCGTCACAGCGCCGAAGCAGGCAGCGAGCGGGTAGCCAAGCGCTTGGCGCTTTCCTGCAAGATAGGTTCGTACACGTTCGACATTCAGCCCCGCCCGCATCCAGGCAATGCCATAGACCATCATGACAAGCAGCATGAGGATCTTCACCGTGTCATACATGAAAAAGACGATAGAGCTTCCAAGGCGAGTCGAGATGTCGATTCTTAACAATTTTAGAGTGATGAACTCTGCCCACGTCTCAAGCATCATGTAACAGAAAAGCCACACTACAGAAACAACAGCGGCCTTTACAATGTATACAAGTTTAGGGTCTGCGTGGTCGCCAGATGAAGGCCCCATACTATTTTTACAAGAACATTGGGTCATTGCTTTTATCCTTCTACTTCTTGATTGCCGTTTGCGATTCCCATACTTTCAACACAGCATTTCCTTCGAAACGGCGTATCATATGTGCATTCCAGAAAAGCGGATAGGCATGGAAGGGCGAGGCTGTAGTAGACATTGGTGCCTTTCTTTTCGTCTTTTACGATCTTGGCGTTCTTGAGTACGCTCAAATGTCTCGAAACGGTGGACATATCCGACCCGATCAACTCTTGCAGTTCACAAACACACCGTGCTCCTCCTTTGAGGAAATGCACCATGCGCAATCGACTCGGATGCCCTAAAGCCTTAAACAATTGTGCTTGTTTTTCTATATGTTGCGTTGTGGTATCCATACACCCTCACCATTTAACTTGATTATTTGGCAAAATAGACAAATAACGATTGCTTGTCAACCACTGCGCGGTTCAGATCAGAAGTACGGCATGAAGGCGGTGTGAGCATAACGCGGCGGTAACGCCTTTTTCGTTCGACTATAACATAGGGTTATTATATGAAAAAAATACGCATTCTGTTTCTTTGCACAGGTAACTCCTGCCGAAGCCAGATGGCTGAAGGATGGGCACACGCGCTCAAAGGGGATGAAGTTGACGCCTATTCTGCGGGAGTTCTGGCAAAGGGTCTGGACCCGAAAGCCATGAAGGTGATGGCAGAATGCGGGGTGGACATCTCTCGTCAGCACTCCAAGACATTGGAAGCGTTCCCGAACCTCTCTTTCGATTTTGTCGTAACGTTATGCGGACATGCTGCAGAAAACTGTCCGTGGTTTCCGGGCACGGCACAGCGTATTCACAGGGGATTCGATGACCCGCCATCACTTGCCGCGAGAGCTGAATCACCGGAAGAAGCACTGGAGCATTACCGCAGGGTACGGGATGAAATCCGGCTGTTCGTATCCCGATTGCCTCATTCTCTTTTGCCGGACTGGCAAGATTGAAAGGTCGAGTGTTGCAGGCTCACAGGCAGGCTGACAGTTGATACTTGATTGGCATTGATTGCCGCATCAATCGGTCAGCGGTGCATCAAGCCGCCTGCTGCTGTCATTGCCGGGCTTGAATGCGAAAAGGGAACCCTCTGCCGATGCAGGGTTCCCTTTTCGTTCCGGGCTAGAGGCATGCCGACTCGTCGCCCATACCTCAGCGGTTTCCAGTTGTCTTTAGGGCTAGCCTTCCAGTGCGGTCAGGTCGTCGTAGGTTTCGCGACGTCTGATGCTCTTTGCCGTATCGCCACGAACGAGAACTTCCGCCGCACGTGGACGTGAGTTGTATTGTGAACTCATGGAGAATCCGTAGGCACCGGCTGAAAAGACCGCCAGCAACTCTCCTTGCTCAACAGCGGGAAGAACCCGGTCGCGGGCAAGGAAATCTCCGGACTCGCAAATGGGGCCTACCACGTCGACGGTCTGTTCTGTCCGTCCATGGGGAAGCACTTCGGCGATGCGGTGATACGACGCGTATAGCGAGGGGCGAACGAGGTCGTTCATGGCGGCATCGACAATGACAAACTGCTTGCTCGGGGTCGTTTTGGTGTAGAGCACCTCTGTGACGAGGATACCGGCGTTGCCTGCAATGACACGCCCAGGCTCAAGGACGAGAGTCAGATTCAGCCCCTTGGTGCGCTCCAGTACAGCGCGTCCGAAGTCGCGCGGATGAGGGGGGGTCTCTTCGCCATAGGTGATGCCAAGCCCGCCGCCAAGGTCGAGATATGAGATGTCCAACCCCAGAATGGACAGATGCTCGCGGAATTCCAGCACCTTGTCGAGGGCTTCAAGGAAGGGGGACAGGCTCGTCAGCTGAGAGCCTATGTGGCAATCTATGCCTATGGGGTCGATATGCGGCAGGTCACGGGCGAGCATGTAGCCCTCCAGTGCCTGTGTCATCTCGATGCCGAACTTGTTCTTCTGAAGGCCCGTCGAGATGTACGGATGGGTGTGCGGGTCGACGTCGGGATTGATGCGCAGGCTGACCCGCGCCGTCGTCCCCATCGACGCCGCGACCTCTTCAATGGTGCGCAACTCTTGCAACGATTCGACATTGAACATCAGAATGTCCGCTTCGAGGGCGGAACGGATTTCATCGGGACGCTTTCCGACGCCGCTGTACACGATACGTCTGCCCGGTATCCCAGCCAGCAGCGCCCGGTGCAATTCACCACCCGAAACAATGTCCACTCCCGCACCAAGGCTACCCAACAACTTCAGGATATGGATGTTCGAACAGGCCTTCACTGAAAAGCAGGTGAGATGCGCCGCCTTGCCGAAGGCACTGTCGAAGGCCCTGTAATGACGTTCGAGGGTACCCGCAGAGTATACATACAGCGGAGTCCCGTAGGTCGAGGCGAGATCGATGATGGAGACGTCTTCCGCAAACAGCGAGCCTTCTCGATACTGGAAGAGGTGCATGTGTCCTCCGTTCTTGGCTGTCCGGACTATGTTCAAAGCATGTCGCGTGTGCCCGCCGGATTGGGGAAAGCAGCTATTTGCGCGGCATGACCACCGTCTGCACCTGTGTCAGCTGATAGGGGAATGTACGGTATACATTGCGCCCTACAAGACGCCATCTGTAGGCCGGTGCCTCGACCGTGGGGCAGTAGTCGAGGGTTATGCGGCCGGACTTTCCCTGCGCAGAGAGGTTGTCGATGGCGAATTCCTTGCGTTCGACGGGCAGGAACGGGCAGTTGGCACACTGTTCGCCCGTATCAGCGGCTTCAAGCTCAAGAACCACGCCCGCTACGTTACGAAGGTTCCCGACAAGCTGTGCGTCGATGCTGAGGCAGTCGGACTTGGCTGTCGCCTTCGCACCTGTCCAGCGGAACATCTCCCTTTCATCCTGCGGCTGGGGCAGGGCCTTCTTGCCGCAGCCCAGAGCGAGAGCAGAAAGCAACGCCAGCAATATCAGGCTATGAGCGATCTTCACGGGTTGTCCCCCAGAGTTGTTTCCATTCAGTGATACGCTTGAGGGCTTCAAGCGGGGTCATGTCGTCAGTGTCGATGTCACGCAATGCCACAAGCAGCGGGTGCTCCACACCAGAGCATGGAGGAGGGGCGACGATGGTGTCGACCTGTTCCTGTTTCGAGGGCAGGTCGAGACCGGGCAGCGTCTGGCGAGAGGGGGCACTGTTCGTCCCTCTCGCAGCATCCCGCGTGCGCTCGAGGTCTGCCAGCAGTTCACGCGCCCGCTGTACCACGGAATGGGGCACTCCCGCTAGGCGCGCGACCTCGATGCCATAGCTCTTGTCTGCAGGGCCTGGGACAAGGCGACGCAGGAACACGATGTCGCCGTTCCATTCGCGGATGGCGATGTTCATGTTGTGCACCCCCGGAATGCGGCCTTCGAGCGACGTTATCTCATGGTAATGGGTGGCGAAGAGCGTACGGATGCCTCCCCCTGCGCGCCGGGTGAGTTCCTCAACCACAGCCCACGCAAGGGCCATGCCGTCGAAGGTGCTCGTGCCCCTGCCAATCTCATCGAGGATGACAAGGCTTCGCTTCGAAGCCTGACGGAGGATGCGCGCCGTCTCCATCATCTCCACCATGAAGGTGCTCTGCCCCTGTGCCAGATTGTCCGAGGCCCCCACGCGCGAGAATATCCGGTCGGCAATGCCGATGGACGCTTCACGGGCGGGCACGAAAGCCCCCATCTGGGCCAGAAGGCATATGATGGCAGTCTGCCGCAGGACGGTGGACTTGCCTGCCATGTTAGGGCCGGTGATGAGCAGCAGGCGGCGCTTCTCGTCCATGCGAAGGTCGTTGGGCACGAACGAGGCTGAACCCTGCATCGCCTCGACGACGGGGTGCCGTCCTTCACGGATGACGATGTCATGGCCCGTGTGCACGTCCGGGCGCACCCAGCCGTTGCGTCGGGCCACATCGGCGAGACTCTGCCAGAAATCGAGGTGGGCGAGCATGTCCGCCATGAACAGGACACGTGGCCGTGCCTCGGCCACGGTGTCGCGCAGCGACTGGAATAACCGGTATTCCAGCGTCTTGCGTCTGTCTGTCGCGGAGACGAGCTTCTCTTCAAGCTCCTTGAGGCGTTCCGTCGTGAAACGTTCGGCGTTGGCCAGCGTCTGGCGGCGGACGAAATGCTCCGGAACGGAGTCGGCCCCGGCCCGGGAAAGCTCGAAGAAATAGCCGAACACCCTGTTGTAGCCGAGCTTGAGTTTGGGAAGCCCGCTCACCGTCTGTTCTTCGGCCAGAAGCTCCTGAAGCCTTGCTTCGCCGTGTTCCGCAAGGTCGAGCAGTTCATCAAGGTCGGGGTCGAAGCCGGGACGGAAGAGACCTCCCTCGGTGACGAGGTGCGGCGGGTTGTCGGTGAGCGCGCGTCGCAGCAGGTCGGCATAGTCGGCAAGGTCGTCCCACGCCGAGAGCATGTCCGACAGGGGTTTGGGCAGTGTGTCGCCGGAGGTCTCCGCATCGGTGGGGTATGTCCCTTCCGGGTTTGCCGGACGCTCGAGCGTCGCACGCACAGCAGGCAAGGCGGAAAGACTCTGGCGAAGGGCGATGAAATCCTTGGGTGTGGCCCGATTGAGGAAGATGCGGGTCGAGAGACGCTCAAGGTCGTAGACGAGGTCGAGCGCGGTGCGCAAGGCTTCACGGCGGACATCGTCCTGAAACAGCCATTCCACGACCTGCTGCGTTTCACGGATGGGGCTGGCTTCACGCCATGGGTGGTGCATCCGCTCTTCGAGAAGACGGCCGCCCATCGGAGTGAGCGTCCGGTCGAGGATATGCCAGAGCGTTCCCGGCCCTTTCCGGCCATCCAGCCTATGAAAGAGTTCGAGGTTGCGCTCGGTGACTTCGTCGATGATGAGGTGGCGGCCGAGATTCAGGGGCTTGAAGGGTGCAAGATGCGAGAGTTCCTGTTTCTGGGTCTGGGCGAGGTAGGCAAGTAGCGCCGCACACGCGCGAACGAGTTCCGGTTTCCCTTCAAGGCCGAGCGAGCCGAGGTCTGCCACCCCCTGAGCGCGCATGACGCGTTCCGTGCCGCTTTTGAGGTCGAAATGCGACCGTGCCGGGACTCGCACCGTCTGCGTCGTACCCAGAGTCGCCATGGCGGGCGTGTCGACGCCCTCGGGCAGCAGAAGTTCGCGCGGGGCCATCTTCTGCGCCCACTGCCACAACTCGGCCAGTTTGCGCGAGTAGAGTCCTGACCATTCCCCGGTCGATACATCGACCCATGCGAAGGCTCCGGCTTCGGCATCCTGATTCCAGAACAGCGCCCCGAGATAGTTGTGTTCCTTGGCGTCGAGATTGGCGTCATCGATGACCGTACCGGGAGTGAGCACCCGGGTCACGGCACGCTTGACGAGGCCCTTGGCTTCCTTGGGGTCTTCTATCTGTTCGCAGATGGCGACGCGGTAGCCCTTGTCGAGAAGCTGGCTGATATACCCTTCGACGGCGTGATAGGGCACACCGCACATGGGGGCCTTGAGTTCGGCATTGGGGTTGCGGCAGGTGAGGGCTATCTGGAGTTCGCGGGCTGTGGTCTCTGCGTCGTCGAAGAAGAGTTCGTAGAAGTCGCCCATGCGATAGAAGAGCAGGGCATCAGGATAGTCCTCCTTGATGCGCAGGTACTGCTCGAACATGGGGGTCAGTTTCGGCGAAGGGTTGGTCATCGGAATCCGTCGGTGTGGAAGTGCAATAGGACTGAAAGCGACACATGCGATGTGCTGCCGTCAGGCATTGTGCGGGTAGCCGTGCCCATGGAGGATGCAAGGAACCTACCCGTGGTCTGGCGGGCAGGCAATACCCTGCCGGGGCAGGGGCGGGGCGTACACCTCAATCCTGAAGGGATAGCCTGAATGTCGCGCTGTGCCAGCTGCGACAGCGGGGGCACAGGTAGAAGGCCTGTTCACGGCGCAGCCCGCAATTCTGGCATACGAAACGCTTCACGTGACGCGCCTGCGAGACGAAATATTCGAGCTGTCCCTTGAAGACAGGAGAAAGCTGCTGCCTGTCCATGGAGATGCCGAGCAGTTCAAGGCGCGCGGCCCAGAAATCGGGGCGCAGTACCATGGCCTTGGCAAGCCAGTTGCCAGCCTGTTCCCGCTCGCCGCAGCGCAACAGGAAAAGAGCGCCATAGTAATGCAGCAGGAGTTCGGGCTCCTGTTCGCTGATGACCGGCAACACGCATTCGCACCGGTTCTGTTCGAATTGCTGCACGCTGTCAGGCGCGTTCTCGGGCGGCGTTATGGCAAGGATGCCGTCGAAGACAAGAAAACGGCGGTCGGGGCTGACGCTCTGCATGGCCTCGCGAAGCATCGACTTGGCCTTGCGCCATTCTCCGGAACGGATGTGCATTGCGATGCGGGTCGTCCACGCCTCGATGGAACCGGGGTAGACCTTGACGGCACGCGTGAGCGTCTTGACGGCTTCGGCGAATTCGCCTTGCCCGCAGAGGTCTTCTGCATGGCGGACGAGATAGTGCGCCTGGGCGGGCTTGTGCCCGACACGCCCGAATTGTTCTGCCGCCAGGTCGAAGCTGCCAGAGTCGGCGTGCAAATGGGCCAGTTCGAGGATGATGGCGTCACGTTCGGCACCGAGGCGCTGAGCTTCGTCGAAAGCCTGAAGGGCCCTGTCGACGAAACCGCCGCGCCGGTAGTCCCTGCCAAGTTCAAGGTAGGCCCGGGCGCGGAACCTGTTGTCCAGCCCGGGCCGTACGATGAGACTGCTGCGAATCTGGACGGCCCGGTCGATGTCACCACGAAGCCGGTACAGGTTGCCGAGAGCGAGGTATATTTCCACGGCGTCCGGGTCGTTGCGCACGGCCCGGCTCAACTCCTCGATGGCGAAGAGCGCGTCGCGAGAACCGGGAGTGGATTCGGCATCCTGTGAGGCGAGGATATCGGAACGGGGCTGGAACACAGCCTTCATCCGATCCTTGAGGTTGGCGAAAATCGACACGAGGCCCTCCGGCGTTACTTGTCGGTCTTGGCTTCGGCTGCCGCAGCGACAGGGGCGGATTCGGCGCGGGGTGCCTCTTTGAGGGGCAGGGTGCGCAGGGAGTTCACTTCCTTTTCAAGGGTGCGGACGCGCTTGTT
The DNA here is from genome assembly GCF_000195755.1 of Nitratidesulfovibrio vulgaris str. Hildenborough. Classification (NCBI taxonomy): domain Bacteria; kingdom Pseudomonadati; phylum Thermodesulfobacteriota; class Desulfovibrionia; order Desulfovibrionales; family Desulfovibrionaceae; genus Nitratidesulfovibrio; species Nitratidesulfovibrio vulgaris. The sequence goes on from NC_002937.3 coordinate 1,731,880, forward strand.
GGCCTTGCGAAGATTGTTGGCAAGGCGAAGACGGTCGTAGACCAGTACGAACAGCGTACACAGCGCACCCAGGAGAAATGCTGCCAGAATCATGAAATAGAAGGGCAGCGGAATGGAACTCCACGCCGGGTTCAGGAAAAAGTCGAGCTTGAGCGTGACGGTCTGTTGCAGGACTTCATTGTTCTGCACAAAGAACATCATCGTGATGAAAAAGATCAGAACCGAAACCAGAACCTTGATGTAACGCATGCAGTCCTCCTCATGCATCCCCGTCCGCGGCGAGACGGTCGAAGTGGGGTTTAAGGGCCTTGTATGTCGATGAAAGGTGCTCGGGTATGACACGGGTTTCGTTCATGACTGCCATGAACGAAGAGTCGCCGTTCCAGCGGGGGACGAGGTGAAAATGCAGGTGTTCCCGGATGCCGGCCCCCGCGGCTTCACCGAGGTTCAAGCCGACATTGATGCCCTGCGGGTTGAAGCGCCCCTTGAGGATGCGCACGCATGACTGGATGAGGTCCATGCATTCGTGTGCCTCTTCGGGGGCGAGTGCGGCAAGGTCCATCACATGCCTGTAGGGGGTGACCATGAGATGCCCGTTGTTGTAGGGGAACTTGTTCATGATCACGAAGTTGTACCTGCCCCTGTACAGAATGAGCCGTGCCTCGTCCTCGCCGGTATGTTCCGGGAGGCAGAATACGCAGCTGTCGGGTTTGGGGCCGAGAATATAGTCGATACGCCAAGGGGCCCAGAGCGTTTCCATGAAAGCGAATCCTCTGATCGCCATGTTTCGCGGTGCCCTTGGCGGGCTGGCGCAACATGCCGTTTTCGTGGTGTATTCACGCTGGTCTACACGGAGCGCCCGACTTGGGCAACCCCCTCTTCCATCGCCTGAGCCAATTCGCCCTGCACAAGGGTGTAGGCACACTCCAGCTGCACCGTACGTGTGGGTGCGTGCCCGTCGAGTTTGGCGGCCAGCACATGCTGCAACACACGCCCGTATGCGGGGCCGGGGGGGAGGCCCATGGCACGCAGGTCATCACCGTTGATATCGAGCTTCTCATGCTGGAGTCTGGTCAGAAACTGCGAGACATGTCGACGCAAATCTTCGCTCTTCGACCGGGCCATCATATGGAGCACGCCTTCAAGGGCCAATGGTTTGAGCAGTGCGTACAGTTCGCTTAGGGGGCCTTCCTCGCGCATCCACTTTTCCACCTTAGGGCCGGTGCTGCGCAACGTTTCGCGGGTGGAGAGGAACGCATTGCGGGCAGACGGCGGCAGGGCCAGCCGATCAGCGATGGACGCCGATTCCTTGTATTTCATGTTCAGGCACAGGGCCAGCAGATAGATGAGCCAGCGCTGGGGTTCTTCATCAAGGTAGAGCAAACGGTACCAGTTGAGAACCTGTTCCGTCGATTCGAGCAGGTTCGTCCTGGAGGGCGTAAGCTTGAAAAGAGGATGGATGGCCTCGAGAACGCCGAAATGCTCCAGACGGGCCAGACACTCCACGGGAGCCTGCTCTTCGAGAATGAGACGCAGCTCATGAAAGATGCGCGGGCCCGACAGGCGCCCCATGAGACCGAGGCCGAGGGCGTTCTTGATGAGGCGTTGCGTCTGCGGGCCGATGGAGAAGTCGTAGCGAACGGCGAAGCGGACGGCGCGGAGGATGCGGGTGGGGTCTTCGACGAAACTCAACGAGTGGAGCACCCGTATGCCCTTGTCCTTCATGTCGCGTTGCGAGCCGAAGAAGTCGACCAGCCTGCCGAACTGTGCGCCATCCAGCTGGACAGCGAGCGCGTTGATGGTGAAATCGCGCCTGAAAAGGTCCATTTTGATCGACGACAGTTCCACGGTGGGCAACGCCGCCGGATACTCGTAGTATTCGAGTCTTGCCGTGGCCACGTCTACACGCTGCTCTGCGCCGTTTTCATCGGTGAAGATCACAAGGGCGGTCTTGAATTTGGCATGTTCACGCAACCTGCCGCCGACTTCGGCGGCGAAGACGCGGGCGAATGCTACACCATCACCTTCGATGACAAGGTCGAGGTCGTAATTCGGCCTGTCGAGCAGAAGGTCACGCACGAAGCCCCCCACGGCATACACGCTGACCCCGAGCCGTTCGCCGAGGCGCCCGGCCCGCTGCAACAGGGCGAGTAGGGAAGGGGGCAGCTTCTCCGCGATCAACGGGGCGATGTTACGTTCCTTGCGGCTTTCCGGAAGCAGCGCCTCGGGAATGCGCGCAGGTTCGTCGACAATGGCGTTGATGAGGTCGGTACGCGTGACGACCCCCACGACATTGTCGTCTTCGACCACCGGGACCAGCCGCTGCCGATGGCCTACGATGATATCCATCACCTCTTGCAGTGCCGTATCCCGTCCGACGACGCGAACCTTGCGCTGCATGTATTCGGTGACGGGCATGTCGCCGAGGCCGTGTGTGAGGGCGCGGGTGGCCGTCTGGTATTCGAGGTACCCCACGCACGCTCTGGTGCCCGAGGCGAAGACGGGCACGGCCTTGAGTCCGAAGCGGTTCATGACCTCTTCGGCGTCGCGGATGCTGCGGTCCTCTTCGACACCGACCACGGGGGCAGACATGAGGTCGCGCGCGCTGACCTCCGGGTTGATGGCGAGGTAGAGCAGGCCGAACAATTCATCCCGCACCTCCTGCGGCGTCTTGTCCTTGACCGAGGCAGACGCGGCGTAGGCATGACCGCCGCCCCCCAGGGCCTTGCAGATGGCACCCACATCCACATCGGGCAATCGGCTGCGGGCCACGACCTGCACCCTGTCACCCATGCGTGCGAGAGTGAAGAGCACCTTGATGCTCTCCATGTCCATCATCTTGTGCGCGAGGACGGCGAAGTCGCCCATATACGCATCCATCGACGCCTCGGCGATGACGACGGGAATGCCGCGGATTTCGTGCGTGGTCGCCGTCTCCAGAAGGGTGTTGAGCGTCTGCACCTGTTCGCTGGTGAGGTTGCGGGTGATGAGCTCGGCGATGGTGTTGAGTTCCATGCCCTGTTCACGCAACCATGCCGCAGCGGAAAAATCGTGGGGTGTCGTGGAGTTGAACGTGAACGACCCAGTGTCTTCGTAGATGCCGAGGCCCAGCATGGTGGCCTCGTCTTCGGTGAGCGAGATGCCCCGTTCCCGGAGTTCGTGCACGATGATGCTCGTCGTCGCGCCCCATGACAGGACGCGGCTGAACGTGGCAGGCAGGTCGTCGTCGGTGTCGGGGTGGTGGTCCCACAGGTGGATTTCGAGACCGGGGTTGTCGAGGGCCGCTTCGACATGGGGAATGCGTGAACGTTGTCGCGTATCCACGACGACAAGAAGACGGACGGTGGCAAGGTCGATGTCGCGTGCCTGCCTGACGCCGAACATGTACGTGGCGCTTTCGATGAAGAAATTACGCAGATTGCGTTCCTGCGCCCCCGGAAAGACGAGCACCGCGTCGGGGTAGAGTCGCCCCGCCGCGACGATGGCGGCAAGCGCGTCGAAATCGGCATTGGCGTGGGCCGTGATGAGTGTGGGGGCGGCTATGCGTGGGGATTGGCTCATGGCGTTCGGGGCCTGCGGGTGCGGGGGTGGTGCGCGTTGTGGATGCGTCGAAGCCTGTCAGCCTGCACATGCGTATATATCTCGGTTGCGCTGATGTCGGCGTGCCCAAGCAGAAGCTGTACCGAGCGCAGGTCGGCGCCGCCTTCAAGCAGGTGCGTGGCAAAGGAATGCCTGAAGGTATGGGGAGAGATGTCCTTGTGGATGCCAGCCTCTGCCACATGGCGCTTGACGACCTTCCACACTGCCTGCCGTGACAGCCCCTTGCCGGAACGGTTCAGGAACATCGCAGGTTCGACGGGAGAAAAGGCCGGACGCCAATCCCGGAGATAGGCCGTGACGAGCGCGCATGAGACATGATGCACCGGGACGATGCGCTCTTTGGCTCCCTTCCCGAAGACGCGCACCACGCCAGCCTGCGCGTCGAAATCGAGCGGGCGCAGGGCACAAAGCTCTGACACGCGCAATCCCGCGGCATACATGAGTTCGAGCATCGTCCGGTCACGGAAGCCAAGCCTGTCAGAGAGGTCCGGACGGGCGAGGATGGTGGCCATCTCGTCACGGGTGAGCACATCCGGCAAGTTGCGCGCCAGCTTCGGATTTTCAAGGAACAATGCCGGATCGGCTTCAAGTTCACCTTCACCGACGGCAAAGGCGAAAAAGCCCCGAAGCGTGGCAAGATGCCGGGCCAGCGTCCGGCCAGCCATGCCCCGGCGACGCAAGTCGACCACGTGCATGAAAAGGGTCTGCTCATCGACTTCGGCAAGTAGGCACCCTCGTTCTTCAAGGAAGACTTGAAGTTCGATCAGGTCTGCGCTGTAGGCCGCGAGCGTATTCTCGGCAAGGCCACGTTCGACGAGCAGATGTTCCAGCCACCTGTCCATTACCGGTGCGAGGCGGACCTGACGTGCCGGTTGCGCGGTGGAAGAACTACGTGATGTAGGCTGTGCGTTGGTTCTTTTCATGGCTGTTCCGGTTGCCGGAACATGCTACACGCGGGTGACGCGCGCTACAAGGGGAAAGAAATTGACAGCATGTCAGGGCGGAAGGTAGGCTCCGACCATACCCATCATCCGGGAACCGCAACGGTCTCCGGGCTGATGGCACAGCCCGAACTGTTGCTCTGGGATCGAAACTTTCAAGGAGACTTGTTGCCAATGGCTGCATTCAAGCTTGCTGACAGGCTGGCCACGTTGCCCCCGTACCTCTTCGCCGGCATCGACAAGGTGAAGGCCGAAGTTGCCGCGCGCGGCGTCGACATCATCAGCCTCGGCATCGGCGACCCCGACATGGCCACGCCCGGCTTCATCATCGAAGCCATGAAAGAGGCCATCGCACGTCCTGCCAACCACCAGTACCCTTCGTATGTGGGGATGCTCGCCTTCAGGCAGGAAGTGGCGAACTGGTATGACAGGCGGTTCGGGGTCTCTCTCGATCCCGCCACCGAGGTCATCGGCCTCATCGGTTCGAAAGAGGGCATCGCCCATTTCCCGTTCGCCTTCATCAACCCCGGCGACCTCGTGCTGGTGTGCACGCCCAACTACCCCGTCTACCATATCGCCACGGGCTTTGCGGGCGGTGAAGTGCAGTTCGTGCCGCTGCTTGAAGAGAACGACTTCCTCCCCGACCTCGACGCCATTCCGGAAGATACGTGGAAGAGGGCGAAGATGATCTTCGTCAACTACCCCAACAACCCCACGGCGGCGACTGCGCCTCTCGGCTTCTATGAAAAGCTGGTCGACATCTGCCGCCGCTTCGACGTCATCATCGCCCACGACACAGCGTACACCGAAATCTACTACGATGAAGACAACCGGCCCCCGAGCATCCTTTCCGTGCCCGGTGCCAAGGATGTCGCCATCGAATTCCATTCCCTCTCCAAGACCTACAACATGACGGGCTGGCGCGTAGGGATGGCCGTGGGCAATCCGACGCTCGTCGCCGGACTTGGCAAGATCAAGGAGAACATGGACTCCGGCATCTTCCAGGCTGTGCAGGAAGCGTCCATCGTGGCACTGCGTGACGGTGACGACTTCTGCCGCGAACTTCGCGGCATCTACCGCCAACGGAGAGACACCGTCATCAACGCCCTGCACAAGGCTGGCATCCAGTGCCGCGTACCGCAGGCCACCTTCTATGTCTGGGCGCGCGTACCGCAGGGCCACACCTCTGCCGATTTCGTCACCAGAGTACTGCAGGAGACCGGCGTTGTGGTCACCCCCGGCAACGGTTTCGGCACTCCCGGCGAGGGGTTCTTCCGCATCTCGCTGACAGTGGACAACGCCCGACTTGAGGAGGCCGTGTCACGGATAGCCAAGCTGTAGTCGAAGAGGCGTTCGTCTGCCTGGGCTCCAATATCGGTGATACCGATGGCCATCTCGACGCTGCCGTCGAGGCCATGCGCGATATCCCCGGAGTGCGGGTGGTGGATGTCTCTCCGTCCTACTATACAGAACCGCAAGAGAAGCGTGACCAGCCGTGGTTCGCCAACCGGGTAGCCCGTTTGCTGTGCTCGTCCGGCGTGACACCGGAAGGCCTGCTCGCTTCTTTGCTGGATATCGAAGCCCGTCTGGGGCGTCGGCGTGAAGCCGATGCCCCGCGCTTCGGGCCGCGGGTCATCGATATCGACCTGCTCGTCTTCGGTGGCGAACAGCGCGATGGCGATGTGCTGACGCTGCCACACCCTCGCATGGCAGGCAGGGCGTTCGTTCTCGTCCCGCTTCGCGATGTGGCCCCGGACTTCTCCTTCCCTGACGGTGTGTCGCTGCATGAAAGGCTGGCGGCACTGCCCCATCGCGTCGAGGGCCGACGCATCTGGCAGTAACCATCCCCAAAGCAAGGAAGTGCCATGCTCAAATGGATAGTTCTCGTTCTCGCCGGCTATGTCCTCTACCGCCTTTTCGTCAATGACGCCCGCAAGAAGAAGAAAGACGACAAGAAACAGAAGGACCATCTTGTCGCGACCGGTGAGATGGTCAAAGACCCCGTGTGCGGGGCGTATGTCGCCGTCGATGGTGGCGTGACCGTGCGTGATGGAGACACCGTTCACCGCTTCTGCAGCTACGAGTGCCGCGACGCCTTCATCAAACGTTTGCAGGAAGGCGGCCGGGAGATTCCCGAATTGCCCCGCGAAAAGGAAGAGGAGTAGAGCGTGCCCCTTTCCGGAGACGCAATCCCGCGTGCGGGATGCGTTGCCGGGAAGACTTCGGACGCATGACACATCTGGTTCCTCTCTCTGGCTGGCACAGGGGGAATCCGATTGTTCTTCCGGGGGTGTGGTTGTATGCGTCGCTGAGGGGAGCTGGTTCTGTTTGGCCTATCCTCTCCAGCTGGACCTGCCACGTACAGTTTGTCCGTCACCGTCTTTCTCCGGTCGCAACGATGACCGATTTGTAGGGAGATGCCGTGCAGTTCTTCATAGATACCGCAAACCTCGATGAAATACGCGAGGCCGCCCGCCTTGGGCTTGTCGATGGTGTGACCACCAATCCAACGCTCATGTCCCGCGAGGGGCACGACTGGCGCGATGTCGCTGCCGCCATTTGCCGCGAGGTGGATGGCCCGGTCAGTCTGGAAGCGGTCGGCAATACCGCAGACGAACTTGTCGCTATGGGGCTTGAGCTTGTGCGATTCGGTCCCAATGTCGTCGTCAAGGTGCCCATGACGACCGAAGGACTCAAGGCTGTTCGTATTTTGAGCGGGCAGGGGGTAGACTGCAATGTCACTCTCGTCTTTTCCCCCATGCAGGCCCTTCTTGCCGCCAAAGCCGGGGCAGCCTTCGTTTCTCCCTTCGTGGGTCGCCTCGATGCCCTGTCGGAAGACGGCATGCAGCTGGTAGCGGAGACGCTCACCATTTTCCGGAATTATGCCATGCCTACACGGGTCATCGTCGCCAGCATCAGGCATCCCATGCACGTCTCCCGTGCGGCCTTGCTTGGGGCACATATCGCCACGATACCATTCGGAGTGCTTGGACAACTGGCGGCACATCCGCTCACTGACGCCGGGCTTGCGGCTTTCGACCGGGATTGGGCCCGGTTGAACGGCAAGTAGCGGCTGTCTGCGGCATATCATCGCGCGAAGGCGACACAGGCATTGGTCCTGCGTCGCCTTCGTGTTTTGCATGCGGTTGCCCGCATAACACACGCCCCGCCACCCTTGATAAGACTGGACCCATCATACGGGCTGACACTCAAACGTAGCCGCAAAGACCACCACGTATTGCATCGTCGCGTCATATTGCTACGTCCGGGCGTCACTTCGACCGGGAGGCACCAAGGGATATGACCAATCAGCCAGACTGAGATGGCCGATTCCGCCCGACACGCCGCGATGCCTTCTCCCACTTCATCACCATGTGCTTTTATGCGATGGGGAGACGAAAACCCGAAAAAACCGCACTGGCAGGGTGTGGATGCGTTTCAGTATCAAGGTCAGGTCGTCGTACCTTCCTGTCCAGCCTCTGTCACTGACGGAGAAACACCATTGTGGGGCACCACCAAAGCCAGCGACTCGTTAACGAACGACAAACCTCGTGACGCTGGGGGGCACCAGCCTTTACCCATGGTGGGAAGAGGATGAGTTACTCGCATGACATGCCGGTCTCAAGCGAACCTGTTTGGCCCTCCACGGACGCCAACATACACATAACTACGCAAAAAGACCGGGGTTCGTGGATGCCTGCGGACATCTGCGAACCCCGGTTCATTTGCTAGTGGTAGCGAGGGAGGGAATTGAACCCCCGACACTGCGGATATGAGCCGCATGCTCTGACCAACTGAGCTACCTCGCCAAACCTGTCGTGACGTCTTCTCCGTCGCGACGGGTGACTCTTTACCCAAGCCACCCGACCTTTGCAAGCGTTTTTTCGGAGAATCCCCCCAAAATGTTCAGTAGGCCATAAAATAGTAGACCAGCGGGGCGATGGCGAGGCGATACCAGGCGAAAGGCCTGAAGGTCATGCGTCCGACCAGCGCAATGAAGAGTTTCACCGCCGCCCACGCGGAGAGGAACGACACGACAAAGCCCGTCGCGAAGAAAGGCAGGTCGGCCGGAGTGAAAAGAGTCCAGCTCTTCAGCAGGTCGTAACCGGTTGCGGCGAACATGATGGGAACGGCGGCGATGAACGAGTACTCTGCGGCCAGCCCCCGGCGAGCCCCGAGAAGCATGCCGCCCATGATAGTGGCCGCCGAACGCGAGAATCCGGGCCACAGGGCAAGGCATTGAAAGCAGCCTATGCCCAACGCAAGCGCAGGTGACATCTCATCAAGGGTCATGTAGCGGGGCCGTTCCGTACGTCGTTCGACCAGCAGCATGAAGATTGCCCCCACAGCCAGGGCGATGGCAACGGTGGAGGGGGTGAAAAGATGCGCCTTGATGGTAGAGTGGGCAGCGAGTCCGAGTACGCTCGCGGGCAGGCTGGTCAGCAACAGAAGCATGATGCCCCGTAGCCCTGCGAAGCGGACATAGGGCTGGGGGCGCAGCAGGCCCCAGAACCTGTCCCAGTACAGGACGACCACGGCGAGGATGGCTCCAAGCTGAATGGCGACTTCGAAGGTCGTGGCCTTGGGACCGGTGAACCCCAGCAACTCGCCCGTGATGATGAGGTGACCTGTCGAGGAGACGGGAAGGAACTCTGTCAGTCCTTCGACGAGGCCAAGAATCGCAGCGGTGATCATGTCTGACATGGTGGATGCTCCGTATGCCGGAAGTGCGGGATGAGCAGGGAGGGCATTGTGACAGGAACGAGTCGTTCCGCAGATGCCGATGGAGGAAGGCATGTCGGCTTCTCGCCGTTTGCGGGGGATAGCGTATGCCGCCGCGAGTTGCAAGGGGGGGGGCGTTCATGTAGATTGTCGCGTCGCAATGCCGCGGCAACCCACACAGGAGACAGGCCATGACCACCATCGTAGGACACAACGAGCTCGTGCGCCGTGCCGCCTCTTTCGTTCTTGACGAGCACAGGGAACACCCCGACCGCTCGTTCGATAGCCTCAGTGAAGAGGCGTCCATGCGTTTCAACCTCGGCCCGCTCGACAGCGAGGCACTGCGTCGCATCCTCTGCGATGAGAAGGCCGAAGAAGCCCACTAGGGGGCCACTCTGCGCTCGTTCACGACTCTTCTGCAGAGGCAGGTGTTCAAGGAGCTTGTCTCCATCTTCCTGCTTTGTCTTGGTGCGTTGCTATCGCTCATCCTTATAGGACGGGGCCTGCAACTGCGCGAACTGTTTCTGGGGCTCGACCTTGGCCTCACAGACGCCACGCTGCTGTTTCTCTACCTTGTGCCCTTCTTCATGCTGCTGGTCGTTCCCGTGGCATGCATGTTGAGCGTGTTCCTGACCTTCCTGCGCATGAGCACCGACCGCGAACTCGTGGCGCTCAAGGCGGGGGGGGTGAGCATCTACCAGATGATGGCGGCACCGCTCGTTTTCTGCGTTCTCTGCGCGGGCCTCTCCCTCAGCATCTCGCTACACTGGCTGTCGTGGGGCATGGGCAATTTCCGCGCTACCATCATGGAAATCGCCAATACCCGCGCCCGCATCGTCATACAGCCCGGAGTCTTCAACCAGGACATCCCCGGGCTGACACTTTTCGCGCGGCAGGTAGACCCGGCGACCGGCAACTTGCGTCAGGTCATCGTCGAGGACAGGTCGCGCCCGGGTTCTACGCTTACCATCGTCGCCCCGGAGGGGACGACCGCCACCGACGAAGTGCGCGGAGAGATACTGTTCCACCTGCGTGACGGTCGCATCTACAAGGCCGATGGCGAGAACGTGAGTGTGCTGGGCTTTTCCGAATACAGCGTCCGTCTTGACCTCGACAAACTGTTCAAGGGCCTCGAGCTTGGCGAGATCAAGCCCAAGGAAATGTCGTGGAGGCAGCTGGCGGGGCTCGACCTCAATAGATACGAGGCCGAGATGGGCGAACGCTATGTCCGCAAGGTTCTGGTAGAGGTGCATAAACGATGGGCGCTTCCGGCAGCCTGCATCGTGCTGGGCATCTTCGCTCTGCCTCTCGCCTGCGCCTTCGAAGGGCTGCGCAGACAACTCGGCGTGGCGCTCGCGCTTGTGATGTTCCTTGTGTACTACAGCATGCTTTCGCTTGGGCTGAGCACCGGTGAAGCGGGAACGGTTCCTCCGGTCGTGGGGCTATGGGCTCCCAACGTCCTGTTCCTTGTGGCAGGGCTCTATGGTCTGCGGCTGACGGCACGTGAGCGTGCGCCCTCCATCACCAGCCTTGTCGGCCACTTCATCAGCCAGAAGAGGAACAGACCGTGACCCTGCTTTTCAGATACCTTTTCCGGAACAACCTGCAGGTCATCCTGCCTACGCTTGCCGTGGGCACCGGACTGTATCTTCTCTCGGACCTGTTCGACAGGCTGGACGACATCCTCGAAGCGGGCGTGCCCGGCAACGTTGCCATATGGTATTTCGTGGCCAAGACGCCGCTCATTATCTCGCAGATTCTGCCGGCAGTGTTCCTGCTGGCTGCACTCATCCAGCTGTGCCTCATGTCCCGTGACCGGGAGTTGATGGCCCTGCAGGCGGGCGGCGTCTCGTTTGGAGCCATAGCCCGCTTCTTCGTCGTCTACGGGCTCCTATGGGCGGTGTTGCAGCTTGGCTTCTCCCAGGTGCTAGGCGTTGCCGGAGAGCGTGAATCTGCGCGCATCTGGCAAGAACAGGTGAGGGGACGCACCCCTGGAACCCGCGACCTGACCAATGTATGGTTTACCGATGACAACCATGTCATCCATCTGGAAGTGGTCACGCCAGCCCTGCGCAAGGGGCAGGGCTTTGCCGCCTACGGCCTCGCTGCGGACGGCATCCATATAGATACCGTCATCCGGGCCAAAGCCTTCACAGGCACGGCCGGGACATGGAAACTGCAAGATGTCGAGGTCTTCTCCACGCGCGACTTCGGTCATGCAAAGCTTCCTGAGATGTCCATCGCCATAGGGCAGGACCCGCAGGACTTTGCCGTCATCGACCCCGGTGCCGACCCGCAGCGCCTGCCGCTGTGGCAGTTGGGTGACGCCGTAGAGAAATTGCGCACGGCGGGTTCCAACGTCGAGGGGCTGCGGACTGCATGGCATATGAAACTCGCCTACGCCGCTTCGCTTGTCGTCATGGGCTTGCTTGCGGTCGCCATGGTCACATGGCGCGACAACATCTACCTCGCCACCGGACTCGCCCTCGTCTTCACCTTCCTGTTCTATACGATGTTCACCATCGGCAGCACGCTCGGGCAGAAGGGCATAGTCTCTCCTCCGATTGCCGCGTGGGGAGCGGACATTCTGGTGGGCGTCGTCGCTTCGGCGCGGCTACTGCTCGTACTGCGCCCCCGGTCATTACGGTGAGAGTCCCCCCTGACAACCGAAAGGCCGTGGTCTCCCACGGCCTTTTCCTTTGAAAGCGAACGGTGCATCACTGAAAAGCCCCGTGGTGTGACCACGCCAGCCCCTTTTGTGATGTGAGCTATGCTGTCACGTCGTCGATGGCATCACTGGTATCCGAAGGGGCATCTTCCGCTTCGTCGTCGGCAGATAGTCCGCCAGCGGCAAGGGCACGCAGTTCGCGCCACAGGTCGGCGATGCCGAGCCCCGTCATGGACGCGGTGACGAGGGGCTTTCTGCCCCCCAGAAGCACCGCCCACTGCTTCTGCCTGTCGGAACGTTCACGCAGCTTGCACTTGTCACCCTTGGTCAGCACGGGCAGCAACGGAATGTTGTTGGCACGGGCGTAGCTGGTGAGGTCGACATCCAGCCGTTGCGGGTCGAGACGGCAATCGAGAAGTACGGCAAGACCCCGCAGGCTCTTGCATGAGACGATGTACTTCTCGATGAGCTTTGCCCACTTTTTGCGTTCTTCCTTGCTGCACTGGGCATAGCCGTATCCCGGAAGGTCTACGATGTAGAATCCTTCCGGTTCGACTCTGTAGTAGTTGACGCTGCGGGTCTTGCCAGGTGTCGAACTCGTCTTCGCCAGTTGCTTGCGACGGGCAAGAGCGTTGACGAGTGACGACTTGCCGACATTGGATCGTCCGGCAAGGGCTATCTGTGGCGCGTCCAGATGTATGAGTTGTTCCAGCGTATAGGCTGTGGTTTCAAGCACAAGGGTCGATGACATGGGGTATCCTGCTGTTTTATCAGGGAGCGGGCAGGGCGCATCTTGACAACGCCCCCCGTCTTGGAAGACAATGTTAGCTTGCCCAAGTTGGGCATAGCAAACCCACCTTAAAGCATTACAGCAGGAAACTCAAACGAGGACACCATGCCAAGTTATAGGCTGCTCATCATGAACGGCCCCAATCTCGGTGCGCTTGGTGAACGCCAGCCCGAGATATACGGAACGACAGGCATGGATACCGTGCCTGCCCTTGTGAAGAGCCTTCTTGGTCCCGCCGCATCCGACATCGAACTGACGTTCTTCCAGTCGAACCATGAGGGCGCGCTCATCGACCGTCTTGAGCAGGCACGCCGCGACGGGGTGGATGGTGTCATCCTCAACGCGGGTGCGTTCACGCACACCAGCCTTGCCTTGGCAGACTGCCTTGCGTGGATTGGCATCCCGTGTGTCGAGGTCCACCTCAGCAATGTCATGGCGCGGCAAGAGCCCATGCGTCACAAGAGCCTCATCGGCAGACACGTTATCGGCATTATCGCGGGTTTTGGCATCATGGGCTACGCCCTCGCCGTACAGGCGATGGTGCAGCATTCGAGAAAGAGCGGCGACGCTTAGGCGGGCGCCACATTCATACGACCAGCATACCGGAGGATTCATGTATTCGACCACCGACTTCAGGAAGGGCCTGAAGATTGAACTGGACGGCACCCCGTTCGAAATCGTCGATTTCCAGCATTTCAAGCCGGGCAAGGGCGGCGCCATGGTGCGCACCAAGCTTCGCAACATCCTGAACGGCCGGGTTGTCGACAATACCTTCCGTTCCGGCGAAAAGGTGGGGCGTCCCGACCTTGAAAGTCGCGACATGCAGTACCTCTACCATGAGGGCGACGACCTCGTGCTCATGGACCTCACGACCTATGAGCAACTGTACATGCATGAAGACCTCACCGACGGCAAGGCCGGCTTCCTGAAGGACGGCCAGCAGGTGCGCGTGCTGCTGTACAACGGCAAGCCCCTTGACCTTGAACTGCCGGTGTCTCTCGTCCTTGAAGTGGTCGAAACCGAACCCGGCGCCAAGGGTGACACGGTCAGCAACGTCACCAAGCCCGCCAAGCTGGAGACCGGCATCGTCGTGCAGGTGCCCATCTTTGTGAACCAGGGCGACCGCATCAAGGTCGACACCCGTTCACGCGAATACCTCGGTCGCGAATAGCCACCCGCGTCCTCTGTGGACGACTTGGCCCTGTTCATGTAAGGGATATGGTCGATTGCGGCCGTATCCCTTATCATTTCCAACGCCCCGGAGGGTACCGCCACGGAAGGCAACAAGCTGGCCCGCGAATTGCTCGGGCTGTTCCTCATTTTCTGGGGGCTGCTGCTTCTGCTCAGCCTTGCCACGTTCGACCTGCGTGACCCGAGTCTCAATCATGTCGTAAGCAACCCGACCGAAATCCGCAACGGTGCCGGGATGTTCGGCTCATATCTCGGGGGAATGCTCGCCGACGCCTTCGGCATTGCCGCCTTCCTGTGGCCTGTCGGCTTCATCGGCCTTGGTGCGCGTTACATCATCGTCAGCTTCGACATCGCATGGTGGCGATGGGCGGGCCTGCTGGCGCTTTCTCTGTGCATGGTGACAGCAGGGGCCGCGTGGGAGTTGTCCCTCGGTGATGTCAACGCTGGAGGCGTCCTTGGCGACCTGCTCTACCGTTTCTCGTGGAAGGCCCTCAGTCCGCGAGGCTCCACCCTTGTGTGGCTGTTCCTGTGCATCATCGGGTTGCAACTCACCTTCGACATTTCGTGGACGGCGCTTTTCAGACGCATCGTGGACAAGGTCCGCGCAGACCTTGAAGCGCACCCCGTTTCACGTCCCCAGTTGCCCGAACTCAAGTTGCCACGTCTCGGCCTGCCTTCCGGGTTGCACCTTCCCGGCCGCAAGGGCGCCGAGGGCAATGCGCCTGCGACACTGGCTGTCGTCGATGTCACCCCCGACGGCAGCGACAGCACGAACGGCGCACCGAGCGTTGTAGCCCGAGAGGCTTCAACGCCACGCGGCATGCCTGTCGAAACCGACGACTTCGTGCTCTCCGAAGACCGTCTGCAACCCCCTGCAAGCGAATTGCCGTTCGAGGTGGTTCTGGATGCCGACACCGACGGTGTTGCCGACCTCACGGCCGATGTAGAGAGCGACATTTCAGAAGGGGCCGGCCGCCCGAAGGCCAAGATGCGTCGCAAGTCGCAGTTGCCCCCGCTTGACCTGTTGCACAGCGCCCTCAACGAAGACAGCCGGCCCGATCGTGAGGTGCTTGAAGGCAAGGGGCTCAGTCTCACCAACTGTCTTTCCGACTTCGGGGTTCAGGGCGAGCTGACCCGCATCACCCCCGGACCCGTCGTCACCATGTTCGAGTTTCGCCCCGCGCCCGGCGTGAAGGTGAGCCGTATCGCCAATCTCAGCGACGACCTGGCCCTTGCGCTCAAGGCCATAGCCGTGCGCATTCAGGCTCCCATTCCCGGCACGGACACGGTGGGCATCGAGATCCCCAATGAGACACGCGAGACGGTGTGCTTCAAGGAGTTGCTGTCGTCCGACACCTTCAAGGGGGCAAGCTCGCTGCTCACACTCGCCATCGGCAAGGATATCGCCGGACGTCCGACAGTGGCCGACCTTTCGAAGATGCCCCACCTTCTTGTGGCAGGGGCCACGGGTGCGGGCAAGAGCGTATGTCTCAACTCCATCCTGCTCAGCATCCTGTACAAGGCGCGCCCCGAAGACGTGAAGCTGCTCCTCGTGGACCCCAAGCGCATCGAACTTGCCGTCTATGCCGACCTGCCGCATCTTGTGCACCCTGTGGTCACGGAGATGGCCCACGCCAAGAACGCCCTCGACTGGGCCGTGCACGAGATGGACAAGCGCTATGAGGGGATGGCCCGGCTGGGAGTCCGTAACATCGCGGGGTACAACCAGAAGCTTGAGGACATGGGCAAGGAGCGTCCGGCAGACCTTGCCGACCTTGAGGCCATGCCATATCTCGTCATCATCATCGACGAACTGGCAGACCTCATGCTCACTGCCGCCAAAGAGGTGGAGACCAGCATCGTGCGTCTGGCACAGCTTGCCCGCGCTGCAGGCATTCACCTCATCCTCGCCACGCAGCGGCCCAGCGTGGATGTCGTCACGGGACTCATCAAGGCGAACTTCCCGTGTCGCATATCGTTCCAGGTCACTTCGAAGCACGATTCGCGGACGATTCTCGATACCGTAGGGGCCGAATTCCTTCTCGGAAAGGGCGACATGCTCTTCAAGCCTAGCGGCGGCAAGCTTCAGCGCCTCCACGGTGCGTTCGTCAGCGACGATGACGTGAACGGCGTGGTCGCCTTCTGGAAAAAACAGCAGCCGCCTTCCTACAAGGTGGATTTCGCCGAGTGGGGCAATGAGGGAACCCTTGATGGCAACGGAGGCAGCGGGGGGGCTGGCGACCTTGCCGACGACCCTGTATACGCCGAAGCCGTCGAATTCGTCATGGGACAGGGCAGGGCGTCCATATCGCTCATCCAGCGCCGGTTCCGCATCGGTTTCAACAGGGCGGCCCGCTACGTGGAACAGATGGAACAGGACGGCATCATAGGCCCGGCTGACGGCAGCAAACCGCGCTCCGTCATCCGGGGTAAAGAATGATACAAAGGAGTCGGTTCATGAACCGTAAGACCCTTCGCGCCATCGCGCTCTCGGCGTTGCTGCTGCTTGGCGGCACGGCGTCCGCCCTCGCCGGGACTGCCGCGCAGGACATCCAGAAGCGTTACGATACGGTGACCACCCTCAAGGCGGCATTCACCCAGAAACTGCTGCATCGTGAGAGCGGTTCGACCGAGACGCGCAACGGCACCCTGCTTTTCCGCAAGCCCCTTCTCGTACGATGGGAGACCGGTGGAAAGAATCCGGAGGTGCTGGTCATCTCATCGCAGGACATCTGGAACTTCCTGCCCGATGAGGAACTCGCCTACCGTTACCCGCTAGACCTCGTGCAGGACTCGAAGTCCATCATCAAGGTCATCACGGGACAGGCGAAGCTCGATCAGGACTTCAATGTCGTCGAAGAAGGACAAGAGGAAGGGCTCACCCGGCTGCACCTCTACCCGAAGGAGCCTGTGCAGCAGTTGACTGAAGCCATCCTGTGGGTCGACCCGCAGGAGCACCTCATCCGCCGCGTTCGCGTCTACGACTTCTACGGGAACGAGAACGAGATAGACTTCACGAGCCTTGAAGCCAACGCGACCGTGGCGGACAAGGCATTCACCTTCACGCCGCCCAAGGGCACTGAAGTGCAGGACAGGCTGAAGGAAGGGGCTCCAGAAAAACAGCTATTCAACTGATGCTTTAAGTATTCGCTCAAGCGAAGACACAACAAGAGGCAGCCGTCCTTCGGGAAGGCTGCCTCTTGCTTATATCGATGAAACCTCATGGATGATGCGCTGGTGTCGCTACCCATCCCCTCGAATTCGTATCGCAATGCCCTGTCATCATCCAAGACAAGCCGGAACCACCAGTGTGTTCAGGAGAGTCCGGCGGCCTTGCGAAGCGCCTTCACCTCATGGTCTTCCAGTCGGCGACACGCACCACGAGACAGGTTGCCGAGTTCTACGGGACCTTGCTGGATGCGCAAAAGGCGAAGCACGGTAAGCCCGAGGTCGCGGCACATGCGGCGAATCTGCCGGTTGATTCCCTGATGGAGCACCATTTCAAGTTCCACCCCATACTCCGACCGGTCGATGATGTATGCCTCTACAGGCGCCACGCGGTCGCCCTCGGCAAGAGTCATCCCGGAACGCATGGCGGTCAACGCTGCGGGTGGGATGTCTTCACGAACCAGCACCCTGTAATATTTGGGAAGATGCCATTTGGGATGGGTCAGGCGATGCGTGAGGTCTCCGTCGTCCGTGAGCAGAAGCAACCCTTCCGAGAAGAAGTCGAGCCGCCCCACAGGATAGAGTCGTACGGTCTTCAGGTCGTCGGGGAGGATGTCGAGGATGGTTGTCCGCCCCTGCGGGTCGCGCACGGTGGAGACGACCTGAACGGGCTTGTTGAGCATCACATAGGTATGGCGATGCCGGTTCAGCGCTTCGCCGCAAGCCAGCAGACGTCCTTCGACCTCGATACGGTCTGTGGCGGGGAAAACACGGCGGCCCATCTCCGTGACCACCTCGCCGTTCACGCGCACTTTCCCGCCCGCGATGAGGGTGTCAGCCTGCCTGCGCGAGCAGACACCAGCCCCGGAGAGGGCCTTGTTAAGCCTCGTCCCGCCATCCTCCACTTCGTCGGGGGAAGTGCCCGCTTGCGGGGCAGGGACGTGGGGCACGGCAGCCCGCTTGCGGGGAGACGTGTGCTGTCGGGTGCTCCGGGAATCACCTTGACGGGGGGAATCATGCTTCACGGACGGATGACCTTGGTTGCGAGTTGCAGGCTCGTTACGACGTCAAGCATGTTCGTCGTCTGGCCCACTGCCTTTTCGGACAGAAGCCCGAAATGGTCAAGGCACGTTCCGCATACGAGAATGTCGACCCCCATCGCTTCAAGCTTGTTCAGATGCGTAACGGCAGGGTGCTCGCGTGTGGCGAGCCTGACGCCGCCATTGACGCAGACGATGCGCCAGAGTTCGTCACCGAGTTCGGGCAGTGTCGCGAGGAAATTGGCCATGAGCTTGCCCCCGAGTACGTCATCTCCGGAACCGAGCGTTTCGGAGGTGATGAAGACGGTCACCTTCTGGGGCATCTCTGCCGTACCAGCGATGGCGGCAATGCCACGGGCATCCATGACTTCGCAATCGCAGGAAGGCGCCACTGCGGAGTCCTTGCGTACAGCTATGATATTCCAGAGGCCTTCCGGATCGGCATGGACGCTGGTATCGTACCCCCGGCTTGTCAGAAAGCGGGCTACGTTTTCGCTGGCGGGCGCGTTGTCGACCGTGACGGTGCAACGGGCGGGGGCTTCAGTGTCGAGAAGGGCCTTGCACCGCAGGACAGGCTGGGGGCAGGGAAGTTTCTGGCAGTTCAGAGTGATTTCTGGCATAGGTACCTCCACGTGCCTGATGACCACCACACAGGCTAAACGTCAAATCGAAAAGCTTCGCCTTTTTTGCCGCCAACCATAGATTGAATCTATACAACCTCAGGTATCTTCATGGGTGAACCTTCGACAACGCAAAGGGCAAGCCTGCCCCTGTTGCGCCGCATCGGCCGTTATTTTCTCCCTCACAAGGTTTCGATCGCCCTTTCCATGGGCTGCATGGCTATCGTTTCTGCCACCACTGCGGGAACCGCCTACCTGATCAAGCCCGCTCTTGACGACATCTTCATCAACAAGGATGAGCAGGCGCTCTTGCTTGTGCCGGCCTTTTTCATCGTGCTCACCGCGCTCAAGGGCTTCGGCAGATATTTCCAGAACTACTTCATGAACTACGCTGGCTTGCGTGTCATTGAAAGCCTGCGGGATCAGCTCTTCACCAAGATCATCCACTTGCCGATGCGATTCTACGAGGATTCGCAGATCGGCTTGCTCATGTCGCGCATCATCAACGACGTATCCATGATCCGCGACAGCCTGCCGTCGACCGTCATGATCGTCCGGCAGATACTGACCATGGTGGGGCTCATCGGCGTGGTCTTCTACCAGAACGCCGAACTGGCCACATGGGCGGTTCTCGTGTTGCCGCTGGCTCTCTATCCGTTCATCTACTTCGGGCGCAAGCTGCGCAAGCTGGGACGACGCAATCAGGAGAAGCTGGCCGACATTTCCGTCATCCTTCAGGAGGTGTTCAGCGGCATCCGGGTTGTGAAGGCTTTCGCCACCGAAAAGGAAGAAGCCCATCGCTTCGATGCCGAGAACCAGAGACTCGTGAAGCTCACCCTCAAGCAGATTTGCGTCTCTGAGCTTTCATCTCCTGTCATGGAACTCATAGGCGCTCTCGGCATCGGTCTCGTCATCCTTTACGGAGGACATGAAGTCATATCCGGCAAGACCACGCCCGGTACGTTCTTCTCGTTCATGGCTGCACTGGTCATGCTCTACGACCCCATCAAATCGCTGAGCATGGCCAACCGCGAGGTGCAACGTGCCCTTGTCGGGGCTGAACGTGTCTTTGAAATCCTCGATGCAGAGGACCTTTGCATCGAAACCTCGGGTGACCTGAAGTTCAACCGCGACTTCAAGGAAGTGTGCATCAAGGATGTGAGCTTCGCCTATGCCGACGGGTCGCCAGCCCTGAGGGACATCAACCTGTGCGTTCGTGCAGGAGAACGGGTGGCCATCGTCGGGCCAAGCGGCGCCGGCAAGACCACACTGGTGAACCTCATCCCCCGTTTCTATGAACCCTCATCGGGATGCATCGAGATTGACGGGGTACCGTTGCAGGACTTCGACCTTGCCGACCTCAGGCGTTCCATATCCGTGGTGTCGCAAGACGCTTTTCTCTTCAACCTGAGCGTCTCGGACAACATCACCTACGGCACGCCGAATGTCGGCGCCGGACGGATAGAGGCCGCAGCACATGCGGCGTTCGCTCACGAGTTCGTACAACAACTCGCCCAAGGGTACGATACCGTCCTCGGTGAACGGGGCGTCAAACTCTCCGGGGGTCAGAAGCAACGGCTCACCATCGCCCGGGCACTTCTCAAGGACGCACCGCTCCTTATCCTTGATGAAGCGACCAGTGCACTCGACTCGCAAGCCGAGCGTATCGTGCAGAAGGCTCTCGACAATCTGATGGAGAACAGGACGAGCATCGTCATCGCGCACCGTCTTTCCACGGTGCTCAATGCCGACCGCATCGTAGTCATGGAAGACGGTCGCGTCGTCGACCAGGGCCCTCATGCCGAGCTTCTCGGCCGGTGCGAGCTTTATACCCGACTGTATTCCATTCAGTTCGGGCAGGAGAAGGCCGACGCAGACCGGATAGACGGAACCTCCGAAGAGAAGCTTGAAGCATGAAGCTGCCCCCATCGCTTATCTGCCCGCCGTTACTGGCTCTTTACAGAGTATGGTGTCGCACCCTCAACTTCGAAGAAGAGGGGAGAGCGGCAGTAGACGTCTTGTGGCAGGAACGAAAGCCGATGGTGTTCGCGCTCTGGCACGACGAACTGTTTCCACTCATGCATGTACGGCGTGAACTTGAAATAGTGACCGTGGTCAGTCAGAGTCGCGACGGCGAGTACCTTGCACGGGTACTGCAGGGGCTCGGTCTGCATACGGCCCGCGGGTCGAGTTCGCGTGGTGGTGTAAAGGCACTGTTACAGGCCGCGCGCATGATGCAGAAGCAGAACCTGTGCGGCTGCGTCACCGTTGACGGGCCGAGAGGCCCCCGGCACCGTGTGAAGGAAGGAGCCATCTTTCTGGCGCATCGTGCAAAAGCGCCGATTGTCCCTATACGTCTCTTCATGAGCAGGACGAAGGTCTTTGCAAAGGCGTGGGATAAGTTCCAGCTTCCTCTTCCGGGAAGCGATGTACGCGTCGTCTTCGGAGCGCCATACCACACTGCAGAGAACGCGCTCGAAAGCCCCCGGCTAGAAGACGAGCGGCAAAGACTTGAAGCCAAGCTTGAGGCTCTCGCATGAACCGGAGCGCATCCTCTTTCGTCCTTTCAGCCCTTTCAGGATTCGCGTCACTCGCCGGCAAGGCAAGCTTCGAAGGGCTTGCCACTTTCGGAGACCGGATGGGCGACCTCATGTGGTACGCCATGCCCGGGCGAAGGCAGTATACGACACAAACCATCATCGAACGGCTCGGGGTGCCCGCCGACAGGGCTGAACAACTCGCCCGCGCCAGCTTCAGACACAATGCCCGCTCTTTTCTCGAAATCCTGCACGTCCATCGCTTCGGGTTCGAGGACAGAGGAGGGCGACTGCATATCGCACAGCCAGATCTCTTCGATGCCCTGTTGCGCAGCAACCGGCCCATCGTCGGCGTGACCGCCCATCTCGGTGCATGGGAGCTCTTCTCGGGGCTCCTCGGGCAATTTGATGCATCCCGTCCGCGGATTGTGGTCGTCCGGCGGCAGGGCAATCCCACACTCAACGCCCTCATCATGCGCCTTCGCAGCGCCCGGGGGGCTGAGGTCATCGAACATCGCGATGCCGCACGCAAGGTGTTGCGGGGATTGAAGCACAACGGCATGGCGGGCTTTCTCGTCGACCACAATTGCAACAGGCGCGAAGCCGTCTTCCTGCCTTTTCTCGGCAAGCAGGCTGCGGTCAATGTTGGCCCGGCATTGCTCGCCTTGCGGGCTGAAGCCGAAGTCTGGCCCATCTTCCTTGTCCGGGAAGATGACCGCTATGTGCTGCGTTTCAGTTCGCCTCTGGATACCAGACTCGTATCCGGAGAAAGAGCACAACGAATCGAGACAGTGGCGGCATTCTACACTCAGGCTGTCGAAGAGCATGTCCGAGCCTTTCCCGAACAGTGGTTCTGGATGCATAAACGGTGGAAGACAAGGCCCGTAGCCTCTGAAGCCCCGAAAGGGGCTAAAGCCCCAGAAGAGAAAGACCTCTCGGTCTAGCCCTTGATTGGCATCGGGCGCACACGAGGCAAAGAGCCCTTTGGCTGCCTTGCTAGTGCCCGGTGCCTGTCCTTCAGTATTTCCAAGTACTAGCCGCCCCTGTAGCAAATACGACATGAAACCCATGATTGCAGTAGGTTAGCGATGTCGGCGTTCCGCAAAAGTTAACATAATTTACATTATGGGACATGCAGGGGCCTGTCTCGGGCTCGCCTGCACCGGAAACTTGTCGGCAATCCGATGCGATCCAATCGCTTGTTCGGATTCAAAAAATACGAGGCGAACTCCCCGCAGCGGATTGTCACGCTTTCGCATACAGAATCTCCACGCGCTTTGCCTTGGCAGCCAGAACATGTGTCTCCGTGAGTCTGCACCGCGGACACTTCTGGACATGCGAGTGCACGTCAATCCGCCCATGCCGCACTCTGCCGCCGACCATACCAAGCCCCCCGCACGACTTTCGGGGGCACAAGAGACCAAGCCTGCGGCGGAGGCCTCTTCTGGAGACACCGTTGCCTCGCGATAAGGGACTTGCGTTCTTTTCCGCTCTGTGTTTATAAAAGTGAACAAAGAGGTCGTATGGGAACCAATTTCGACAGATTCTATGCCCGCGTCATGCAGGCGACTGACATAGCAACACAACAGGCGCTGGCAGCGGCACTTGGTGTGAATCGTTCCGCCGTGACCCAAGCCAAGAATCGAGACGCGATACCACAGAAATGGATACTCCAGCTGGCACGAGCCTATCACCTCGCCCCCGACTGGCTTGAATTCGGCAAGGGCAGGCAGCACCAGCCCCCCACCAGTTTGCACGACCCCGAAACGGTCCTCGTTCCCAGAGTCAAGGCTGTTCTCAGTGCAGGGGGCGGCTCACTCGATGTTTCCGGGGGTGTCGTTGAAAACCTGCCATTCCGGTACGATTGGCTGGCAAGGCGCGGACACCCGGCGCACATGGTCCTCATGAACGTCACAGGCGACAGCATGGAACCAGGCATCAGGCACGGTGACACCCTGCTCATCGACCAGTCGCATGTCACAGCCCAGACAGGTGGTGTCTACGCTTTCGGGTATGAAGACTCCATTCTCGTCAAACGCTTTGGCAGAGACGCAGACGCCATCCTTCTACTGAGTGACAACACGGCGTATGCGCCCATACGCATCCGGGGCGATGAGGCAGACCTGCTCCATGTCATCGGCAAGATCGTATGGCTTTGCCGCGCGGTGCAGTGAGGCCTTTTTTCAGGCCCACCATGTTAACTTTTAGCAACACGAGATACAGGAGAACATCATGCAACAGCGCTTCTGCCCTTGTGGCCAACCGGTATGGGTTCTGTACATCACCCGCGAACGCGGCTGGCGCTCATTCTTCTACGCCAGAGGCCTTCAGACGGGACGCCGTGTCGAAACCTGCCCCCATTGCGGCGCCCCCCTCGACATCCACCGTCTGCGCTAGGTGCGCAATGGATGTTGCAACCGCCACGGCGTATGACCGCTTGAGTCTGCGCCGTGGTCTTTCTCTCGCCAATCCTCTTGAGTCCCCCCTGCCCCGCCAGGCGTCCCAGTGCAAGGCACCAGTGCTGCTGCCCATGCGCGGGGCGACGACATCGGATTTCGAGCCTTTTTACTTCTCTGCGACGAGTCCACAAAAAGAAAAAGGATTGCAGCGGCCAGCTACAATCCTTTCATCTTTCATTGGTGCCGAAGGAGGGACTCGAACCCTCACGGGATTTCTCCCACTACCCCCTCAAGATAGCGTGTCTACCAATTCCACCACCTCGGCACTGTTACAACACTAATTGGCCTTGGGAGCCTCCGTTGCCGGGGCTTCAGGCTGCGCAGCAGGTGCCGCAGGCGCGGCGGACTTCTGCGGGGCGACTTCTTCGAACTTCACGTCGATGATGCTGGACTCGTCGGACTTGTGCGAGCTGGTCATGTAGTTGTAGCTCAACGACGTGATGATGAAGAGAACTGCGAGAAAGGCGGTAAGCTTTGCCAGCAGGCCACCAGCACCGGTGCTGCCGAACACGGAAGCGTTGCCGCCGCCGAAGATGACGCCCATACCCTCTTTGCCGGACTGGAGAAGAACCAGAACGACAAGAATCAGACAGGCAATCACATGAAGGGTCAGAACAAGATTCTGCACCGTACTTTCCTCCTCGGACGGAACGCGCGGCTACGCGTCATGCCAGAATGATGCGGCTGAAGCTGACAGCCTGCAAAGAAGCGCCTCCTACCAGCAGACCGTCGACATTGTCAAGAGAAAGTAGTTCTGCGGCGTTGTCAGGCTTCACGCTGCCCCCGTACAGGATGCGTATGGCGGCACCGTCGCGACCGTAACGGGCTTCGAGTAGCGAACGGACAAGAGCGTGAGCCTCGACGACTTCGGCAGGCCCCGCCACCTTGCCCGTACCGATAGCCCATACGGGTTCGTAGGCCACCACAAGCGACTGGGGTACATAGGTCGCGTCGACATCTGCAAGCCCGACCTGCAGCTGATGCGCCAGCACGTCTTCAAGCCTGCCAGCCTCACGTTCATCAAGCTTTTCGCCGATGCACAGTACCACACGCAGTCCGGCCTTCAGGCTGAAAGCCGTCTTGCGCGCGACCGTCTCGTCGTCCTCACCGAGAATATGACGCCGTTCAGAGTGCCCGGTGAGCACCCATCCGCATCCGGCATCGAGCAACATGCCGGGTGCGATTTCGCCGGTGTAGGCCCCTTCGGTAGCCGGGTAGACATCCTGCCCGCCGATGGCAAACCCCTCGACGTCCTTGAAGGTGTCATGAAGGGCATGGAGCGCCGTGAAGGGGGGGCACACGAGCACCTCACGGTCTGCGGGCAGTGACCCGGCGACGGCGGACACAAGTTCGCGTCCCGTAGCCCTAGCCTCGTCGATGGTCTTGTACATTTTCCAATTGGCGGCGATGAGCTTCTTCATGGCTACGGCTCCGTTTCTGTTATGCGGTGCAGGCATCGCTGCCGTCCGCAAGGTCACACTCGAAGATGAGAGCGTCTTCTCCGGTATCCTGATAGTAGTGCGGGCGCACCCCGATACGTCTGAAGCCGAGGGCTTCGTAAAGTCCGATGGCAGGAGTGTTGCCCGTGCGAACCTCAAGGACGGCCCTCGTTATGCCCATTTTGACAGCCACCTGCAACAGGATGCCGAGCAGCCGACGCCCCAGCCCG
This sequence comes from Nitratidesulfovibrio vulgaris str. Hildenborough, assembly GCF_000195755.1. Classification (NCBI taxonomy): domain Bacteria; kingdom Pseudomonadati; phylum Thermodesulfobacteriota; class Desulfovibrionia; order Desulfovibrionales; family Desulfovibrionaceae; genus Nitratidesulfovibrio; species Nitratidesulfovibrio vulgaris. The sequence continues at coordinate 1,757,285 of NC_002937.3, forward strand.
TGCCTGCGCCGGTCCGGATGCACCGCGATGTTGAGTATTTCAAGTTCTCCTGCGGCGTGGTACACGGCAGCATAGGCCACGATACGCTCTTGGTCGCGCAGGGCGAACACCGAGAATATACGCTGTTCGAAAGCGAGAAGAAACTGTTCTTCGCTCCACGGGGTGCTGAAGCACGCCTGTTCAAGGGCCGCCACCTCCCCCATGTCTTCACGGCCCAGCCGGACGAACGTTGCGGACTGCGCGCCACGAGACGTGTCACCAACCATATCCCTTTCCTTGCGTGTGCTCATGTCCGACACCACTGAATACATCGAAGTCACGGATGATCAGGACAGACCCCTTGTCATCATGCCCACGAACGAAGCCGGCAGGCAACGTCTGCGCCGCCGGGTCGTGCTGGTGGCACTCTATGACAGCCGGGGAAGGCTGTGCCTGCAACGCCGTTCGCCGCACAAGCTCATCCATCCCGGATGTTGGGACCTTTCAGCCACCGGGCATGTCAGGGCGGGCGAGTCACGAGACGAAGCCGCCCTGCGTGAGTTGTCCGAAGAACTGGCCGTGACTGGGGTACGGTTGAGGCATATCGCGACTCTCGCGGCTTCGCAGGCGACAGCCAACACCCACGTCACCCTCTTCGAGGCTTCAGGCTATCGAGGGCTGCCGATTCCGTGCACCGACGAGGTCACCGAAGTGACCTTTACAGACGCCGACGAACTTCAGGGCCTTATCACCCATTTCCCCGACCTGCTCACCCCCGCCCTTCTATGGGCGGCACAGCACGGTCATCTCTTCCCTTCCGTCACCAGAAGCGACACCATGTCCTGATGCACCAGACCGTTGGTGGCAAGCAACGCCCTGCCGAAGCCATAGGCCGTGCCGTCGAATGACGTGACGGCCCCTCCCGCCTCCTCGACCAGCAACCACCCGGCTGCCGTGTCCCACGGCTTGAGGTCGTCTTCGTAGAAGGCTTCGTAGCGTCCGGCGGCCACATAGGCGAGGTCCACAGCCGCGGCACCGCAGCGGCGCACGCCACGCGCCTCGACGAGCACACGCCGTAACCTGTCGACGACCTCATCGACCTTCTCCGAGATGGTGTACGGAAAACCGGTAGCCACCAGCGATTCGGCAAGGGGCATCCTGCGCGAGACGTGCACCGGTTCCCCGTTGCACCACGCGCCGCCCCCTCGTGTGGCCCAGAAGGTCTCACCCATGACGGGGATGTCGACGACGCCGAGGGCGACCCCGCCGTTGCGCCACAACCCGATGGACGTGGCGACGAAGGGCACCCCATGCGCGAAGTTGGTGGTGCCGTCGATGGGGTCGATGATCCAGCAGTCTTCACCGGGGGTGAGGCTGCTTGCGCTTTCTTCGGCAACGAAGGTCGACCCCGGCAGAACCTGTTCGAGACGAGCCTTGAGAAAGGCCTCGACGGCCATGTCGGTATCGGTGACGAGGTCTATGCGCCCCTTGAGGCGTACATTGCGGGGGCGCTTCCAGTGCTCGCGGACAAGGTCGCCACTTTCGCGGACGACGTCAAGCACACGGTGCAGAAGCTCCGTTTCGGGGATGGACATGATCCGCTCCGGGGGAAATCAGTTGATATAGACGCGGCTGAAGAACTTGCGGTCGTCCAGTGTGCGTCCTGTACCCCGCACCACGGTGGTGAGGGGGTCTTCGTCGATGATGACCTTGAGCCGGGTCTCGCGTGCGACGAGGGCGTCAAGCCCCTTGAGCAGCGAACCGCCTCCTGCGAGCAGCAGGCCGTTGCGGGCGATGTCACCTGCGAGTTCGGGAGGGGTCTTCTCAAGGGCGCGCCGTATGGCCGTGAGGATGACACGCACGGGTTCACGCAGTGCCTCGCGGATATGTCCGTCGCTCACACGCACGACCTTGGGCGTGCCCGTCAGCATGTCCTTGCCGGAGACCTCCATCAGAAGCTGTTCCGGCAACGGAAAGGCCGAACCGATGGACATCTTGATGCGCTCGGACATGTTCTCGCCGATGAGGAGTTGGAACTCCTCCTGAAAATACCGCTGAATGGCATGATTCATGGCGTCGCCCGCCATGCGCACCGATTCGGCATATGCAATGGCGGACAGGGAGATGACCGCAACTTCGGTCGTGCCACCGCCGATGTCCACGACCATGCTGCCCAGAGGCTCATGGATGGGCAGGTTGGCACCGATGGCAGCCGCCATGGGTTCTTCGACAAGACGCACGTCACGCGCCCCGGCTTGCGTCGCCGATTCGATGACAGCACGCTTCTCGACCTGAGTGATGCCCGTGGGCACACAGATGACGATGCCCGGCTTGACGATATTGAAGCCCTTGATGACCTTGCGGATGAAGAACTCGATCATCTGCCGGGTCACCTCGAAATCGGCGATGACCCCATCCTTCATGGGGCGTATGGCCCTGATGCGCTGCGGCGTACGACCAAGATATTCCTTGGCTTCACGTCCGACAGCCAGCACCGAGTTGCGTTCGGTCTCGATGGCGACCACAGACGGTTCGTTGAGGACGATACCGTCGGCACGGGTGAACAGCAGCGTGTTCGCCGTGCCAAGGTCCATGGCGAGGTCCTTGCCCAGAAAACCGAACAGCTTGCGCAGCATCAGGCATCCTCACCCGTGTCGACAGGCTCTGCAGGGGCGGCGAACACGGGAATGCGCCGCTCTACCTGTGCCTGCGGCAAGGTCTGGCGCAGGCGGTTGCGAAGATACAGGTTCTCGAGGAACAGTGCGAGATGATCGACGCACATGCGCACGAAGTCGCGCATCTCGTCCGGCATGCGACGAGGTTCGGTCTGGGCAAGGCACAGGACACCGCGCGTGACCTTGTGGATGATGACAGGCAGACACATCACCGAGGAGAAGACGGGCATGTGCACCCCCTTGCCGAACAGCGCGGCGACGGGGGAACCGTCGGTACCTTCCGAGAAGACAGGGGCGTCGTTGCGGAACACCCAGCCGACGATGCCGTTGCCCATGGGGAACGTCGGCACGTCCCCATCGCCAAGCAGCATCTGACGGCTTTCGCCTTCGATGGCGTAGTTTTCGCCCGTACCGTCCCGTGATGCGAAGACACAATATTCGAAACCGGTGGTTCCGGCGACGATCTTCAGGAAATGATGCAGAAAAAGAGGCCATTTGGTGTAACGGCCCCGCAGTTCATGGACGAGTGACAGGCTGGCGAAGTATTGTGCTACAGACTCCTGACGGCACTCGCGACTACCTTCGAGATGGATGCCCGCGAGCAGTTCGGTGAACAGGTGCAGCACCTTCTGGTCCTTGTCGGAGAAGGAGTACTGGCGCTTGCTGTCGATGCACAGCGCACCGCCCCCCCGCACCGGGCACCCCATGAAAGCCTTGATGGTCGCCTCTTCGTTGCTACGGTAGTAGCCGAGGTGGCTCTGGCGCTGATCGAAGTTGTTGACCAGCAGGGGTTGGCGATTACGGAGTATCCAGCCGACAAGCCCCTTGCCCGGGGCTATGGAGGTTCCTTCCGCGACCATGTCGCCAAGGCTGAACGAGGCGGCTATGGGATAGACCTCCGCATCGTCACCGGGAAGGAAGAGGACAGCCGAATAGGCATCAAAGACACTGCAGACGATACCGAGAATATGTTCGTAGCACTGGCGGGTGTTCATATCCATTTCCCTGCCGCGACCGGGTCGGGCGGGTCTATGTTATCGGATAACGGTGGTCTTGCCACCGGGTGGTGCGCTTCGTCCATTGCTTTAACAAAGCCATACGTTCTACCGCAACAGGCTTTTCAGCCGTCCCGACGTCGGAATGCCAACAATGCCAAGCCAGCACTGCACGACCGGGTATTCTGTTTACGGTAGAATTTTTCACGAAAAAAAAATAGGCTTTATGTCCGGGGGGCGAAGTTTCGTCCGGAACATAAGGAGCGTCATGAAAACCACGTGGAAGAGCCTCTTCAGCAAAAGCGACTTTCCCTGCCGGGAGGACGGCAGTGTGCCGACTCCCCTGCAGTTGGGCACACTCGGGGAATTGCGGCGCTTTCTCGACGTGGTCCACATACGGCACTGCCTTGTCCGCCCCTACTTTGAAACCGAGGACTATCCGCTCGTCGAAGCACGCGAACTGTTGCCATCGTTCGAATCCGACATGTGGGAATACAAGCAACTGCCGGGATTCAGCCTCGTGGCGCTGGCTCGCCCCCTCAGCTATTTTCAGGAGATATTCCAGTTCGACATCCTGCACCCGGTTCTCGACTCGGCCAGCGTAGCCGAAGGGGCCTCGTGCCCCCTTGAATCACATGTCATCGCCCGCAACGTGCAGACCATGCAGATGCGCCTTCCCAAGGCGATGCAGGAGTCTTTCAGGCAGCGCTTCTCGCGCATGGACACCTCCGTCCCCGACTACTATGGCACGCTCACGCCCTACCTGCTTGCCATGGACAGGGGGCAGGTCTTCGCCCATGACGGATTCGGGCACTTCCATCTCGCCGGTGTGTACGCCTCCTTCCCCTCCGACCTCGACAATGAGATCAAGAGATTCGGTCTGCGTATCGGAAAATTCGCCGTGGGCGACGATGACATGTACGAACGCAACAGGCTGTTCGTATACCAGTACCTGATGGAACTGTATGGTTTTCCCATCGTTTCGGAACGGCGAACGTCAAGCGCCCTCTTCGCCCGCCGACTCCACAAGATGGGCGAGAAGTTCCTCATACGGGTGCTTGGCCAGTCCGACCGCACCATCACCACCATCAGCAACGAGGGCGGCACAAGCCACTATCCGCGTCTCGACAAGATTGCGCTCGTCCGAATCGACAGCGACCAGGAAGACGCGTTGCAAGCCATCGACGAGATGGGAGCCTTCCTCGACCGGGAGAGGCGTGTTGTCATCATGCGCGTCTCCTACAAGCAGCACCGCTTCAACCCGGACAACGTAAGGCAGGACAGAGCCCTTTCGGTGGACAGGCAGGAGATCATCCACCCGCTCACCGGTGAGCCGTTGCCCAACATGAACATCATCAAGGACACCTCGAACATGTTCCTTCGCCTCAACGACATCGTCCGGGGCGAATACACGGGGCGCATCGTCTACAAACGTACCGAGATCGTCGAGAACACGGATACCGACGAGAAGCGCCTGAAGTTCCTCTTCTCATGGCTCTCGAAGCATCAGCGGCGGATGATCGGCTACAGCGACGAATTCTTCTCCAACGTCAGCAAGGTGCTCGACAACTACCTGCTCACGCCGGACAACTATGAATCGTTCGGGCAACTGCACGACCTCTATCAGGAGGTCTGGGCCAAATACAGCTACATCCAGCAGGCCCGCAAGGTGCGCTTCCTCGAAGACATCCAGAATCGCCTCTACCGTGGCGAACGCATAGGCTACAGGCGCATGCTGGCCGAAGCCGTGGCCTTGCTGCACGGGCTGAAATTCGAGATCGTCAGCTATTTCGATACGCTCGTGGCAAGCGTGATTCGCATTGGAGAGGCCATTCTCAATGACAGGTATCTTCTGCGCACCTACATCGAACGCCGCGACGAGGAACTTACGCGCGGCGGGCAGGAGATACGCAAGAACTATGGCAGACTCGTCTCGCTCATAGACGAATTCAAGGCCATACGCCGCTCACGTCACGGCAAGCACTCCACGATGACCACCACATGACCCATACAACCCTGCAACCCAGCGACAAGGAGACGGAGTTGTCTGACCTTCTGCTGACCCCACTCAATGCATGGCATCGCGCCCAAGGTGCGAAGATGGCCCCCTTCGCCGGTTGGGACATGCCCATCCAGTATGAGGGCATCCTCGCCGAACATCAGCACACCCGCACCCATGCGGCCCTGTTCGACATATGCCACATGGGCGAATTCGCCCTGCGCGGCCCCGGCGCGAAGCAGGCCCTCGCAAGGGCCGTCACCCACAATCTCGAGACGCTCAAGCCCGGACGCTGCCGCTACGGATTCCTTCTCAATGAGGCAGGCTGCGTGCTTGACGACCTCATCGTCTACTGTCTGGCCGAAGACGACTACATGCTCGTCGTCAACGGGGCCTGCATAGCGTCAGACTTCGCCGCCTTGCGCGAACGCCTTCCCGCATCGCTGCACTTCGAGGACATCTCCGCAGCCACCGCAAAACTCGACCTGCAGGGGCCGAAATCCATCGACGCACTGGAGGGGCTTCTGGGGAGGAGTTTCCGCGAACTCGGCTACTTCGCCTTCACGCACACCACCTTCGACGGTGCCAATCTCATGGTGAGCCGTACCGGATACACCGGAGAACTCGGTTACGAGCTCTATCTCCCATGGGACAAGGCAGAGACCCTGTGGACGCGCCTTCTCGAGAATGCCGACGTCAAGCCTGCGGGCCTTGGCGCACGCGACACTCTGCGACTCGAAGTCGGACTTCCCCTCTACGGGCAGGACCTCGACACGACCCACACACCAGCGGAAGCAGGCTACGAAGGCATGCTGACGAACACCGTCGACTATGTGGGCAAAGGGCGTGACCGTGAGGTGCGCGAGGTACTCGTCCCCCTCGCCATTCCGGGCAGGCGTGCGGCGCGGCATGGCGACGCGGTGGCCCTTCCCGACGGCACTGTCGTCGGCGTCGTCACCAGCGGTTCGTTCGCCCCCAGTGTCGGACATGCCGTCGCCCTCGCCTACGTCAAGAAGCCCCATGCCGAAGAGGACTCGTTCATCATCAAGGCCGCAAGGGTTGAGCTCGAAGCGAAGCGGGCACCCCTGCCCTTCTACGCTGGCGGCACCGCCCGCATGAAGCTGCAGGGTTGAACCAGAAAACCGGGGGGCTCTGCCGACGGCGGCCCCCCTTTTGAGGATAGAGTGCGCACGTTCTTTCTGCCTTCCGAACAGTGGTCGCCTCCCTATGCCCTCACCGGGCAGGAGGCGAGACATCTCACAAAGGTCGTACGCGTACATGCGGGCGACCTCATACGTCTGCTCGACGGGGCCGGACGCGAAGGCGTCTTTCGTGTGACCGGCACCAGTCGCAACAGCGTCGAGCTCACGCCCGAATCCATCACGACCCACCCCGAACCTGTTTCACGCGCCGTGCTGGCGGTGGGATGGGGAAAGGCGGTACGACGCAGCTGGCTCATGGAGAAGGCTGTCGAACTTGAGGCTTCCGCCATCTGGCTATGGCAGGCCGAACACAGCCAGTCCCCCGTGCCGGATGACATCAAGGAGTCGTGGCTCGCCCAGATGGTCGCCGGAGCGAAACAGAGCGCCAACCCGTGGCTGCCCGCGCTCCAGACACTTCCGGGCGGCATCGAGGAATTGCTGCGGGCATCGTCGGACTTCGAGCGCCGTTTCATGCTCTGGGAGGGCGAAACCCCGGAAGCCCTTCTTGAAGCCAAGGATGTGGGCGGGGTCGGAACCACCCTTTATGTCGTCGGCCCTGAAGGAGGATTCTCCGCCCGCGAGGTGAAGGCCCTGCGAGAAGGCGGCATGATGCCCGTCAGCTTGGGGCAACGTGTCCTGCGATGGGAGACAGCCGCCTTGCTGTGTCTCGGACTGCACTGGTGGGGAAGACAAAAGCCCACAGCAGGGGCTACCGTCGAGGAGCATCCATGAGCGTACGCCAGCCGCTTCCCGAACGCCTGCGCCCCACTGTGCTTGAAGGTTTCGTGGGGCAGACGCACCTCACGCAGCGCATCGAGGCGCTGTTGCGTGCCAACAGGTTGCCCAGTCTGCTGCTGTTCGGCCCGCCGGGGTGCGGCAAGTCGACACTCGCCCTGCTGCTGGCGAAGGCCCGAAGCGCCAATGTGCTTCGCCTCAGCGCCCCCGAGGCTGGACTTCAACACCTTCGCAAACAATTGCACGGCGTGGACATTCTTGTTCTTGATGAGCTGCACCGTTTTTCGAAGGCACAGCAGGACTTCTTTCTGCCTTTGCTCGAGTCGGGCGACATCACCATGCTCGCCACCACGACCGAGAACCCATCCTTCAGTGTCACGCGGCAGCTTCTTTCCCGGCTGCACGTCCTGAGACTGCGCCCGCTTGGCAGGGCCGAACTTCTTGAGTTGGGACGCCGTGGGGCCGTGGCGCAAGAGGTACAGATTGAAGATGACGTGCTCGACCTTCTGGCCAGCATGTCGCACGGTGATGCCAGAACCATGCTCAATCTGCTTGAGTATGTGGCTGCACTTCCGGAAGACAAGCGCGACATCGAAGGTGTCCGCAGCGCCATGCCGGAAATCGTCAGCCGCCACGACAAGGATGGCGACAACCATTATGAGCTGGCATCGGCCCTCATCAAATCCATCCGTGGCAGCGACCCGGACGCCGCTCTCTACTACCTTGCCTGCCTGCTCGAAGGTGGCGAAGACCCGCGTTTCGTCTGCCGCAGGCTCATCCTCTCCGCTTCGGAGGACGTAGGCCTTGCCGACCCGCAGGCTCTTCCCCTTGCGGTGGCCTGTATGCAGGCAGTGGAGTATGTCGGCATGCCCGAAGGGTTCATTCCCATGGCGCAGACCACTGTGCATCTGGCCCTTGCCCGCAAGAGCAACTCGACCTACGCCGCCTACATCAACGCAGCACGGGAACTGAAAACGCAAGGCCGTAAGGGTGTTCCGTTGCATCTGCGCAATCCTTCCACACGGCTGCAAAAGGAATGGGGCTATGGCAAAGGGTACAGGTATCCCCATAGCTACCCCGAAGGCTGGATAGAGCAGGAATATCTCCCAGAAGGGCTGGAGGACAGACGATTCTACGCACCCCGCGAAAATGGCGAAGAGCCCAGACTCTCGGCATGGTGGCGCAAGCTTCAGCGGCAGCGCCCACCCCGCAGGGGTTCCGGAGAATGACCCGCACGCCGCGCTATTCCGTCATCACCCCCAGCACTGGACGGCGCCCGAAAGCCTTGTCGTTTGCCATAGCAAGCGTCGAGAGGGCGTTCTGTCATGCAGGCCTTGACATGGGTGCGGTCGAAATGCTCGTGGGATTCGACGGAGTGAGGGGCGAAAGGGTATCGGCAGCCTCATTCATTCGCTGGTTCGATATCCCCGCTGACGGAGATTTCGGAAATGGCATACGCAACGCCCTTCTCAAGGCAGCCCGCGGCGAACGTCTTCTTTTCCTGGACGATGACAACGCCCTCACACCGGAAGCCTTCTCCCTATACGACGCCCACGCGGGTATCGAAATGGTCGTAGGGCGCATCGACACCTCCGCCTCCTTCGACATCCCTTTCCTGCCGCGTCCGGATGTACACCCCATCACTCCCGGCAATGTAGACCCCCTATGTCTTTGTGTGACACGTGAACTTGCCGTGACCCGTTGCGGTGGCTGGCAGGGAAGCCCGGTAATGCCTCAGGCACATGAACGCCACTTCCGCTATGAATCTGATTTCCTCAATATCCACAAATATTGGCGCAGGGCCATGAGCACCCTGCTCATAGACGCATTTGTCGGCATCTACGATGCGGGTTGCGGGCTGGACCCGCAGGGCATGAATACGCGACAGACCAGACGCGCATTACGCGACAGAGACTCGACGGAGAAGTCATGAACGACATCACATCCACCACTGCTGTTTCCTATAGTTCGCCTGCAACACAGCCGGGGCTGTGGGCTCGCCTTTTTCCTTCGCTGGCATTCTACCCTTCCATATTCGGCATTGTGGCTGACGCCGCACGCAAGGCGAAAGCCGGGAAGTACGACGGTGCTGAATGGGTCCATGACAGTCTGCGCGTGGTGCGCCTCTTCGAAAGGGTCGGGACACGATTCCGCATCGAAGGCATGGAACACTTCAAGAATCTACATGGGCCATGCGTGTTCGTGGGCAACCATATGAGCACGCTCGAGACTTTCGTCCTGCCGTGCCTCATCCAGCCTGTGAAAGACGTCAACTTCGTGGTCAAGAAGAGTCTCGCCGACTACCCCGTGTTCAAGCATGTGCTTCACGCACGCAACCCCATCATCGTATCGCGTGCCAACCCCCGTGAAGACCTCGCAGCGGTGCTTGAAGGTGGCGAAGAACGTTTGCGTGCGGGAACGTCAGTCATCGTATTTCCTCAGAGTACCCGTTCTGCAACGTTCGACGAGAAGCTGTTCAACACCATCGGCGTCAAGCTTGCGCGACGTGCGGGGGTCCCGGTCGTTCCTGTCGCACTCAAGACGGACGCATGGGGCTGTGGTGGTCTCATCAAGGATTTCGGGCCGATAGACCCGGCAAAAACCGTCCACTTCCGATTCGGTGAACCACTTAGTGTGACTGGTAACGGCAAGGATGAACACGCCAGAATATGTGCCTTCATTGCCAGCGCCATGAAAGAGTGGGAGACTGAACCCGCTGACAACGGGCTGATTGAATAAACAATTTGCTTGCAAATTGGCTATCCACGCCATTTTCTCAAAAAGAGGGGTTGACGTGTCATTGGTTGAGACCTATATTGCTTGAGCAATCAGTCAACAAAGCTTTCCGGCGCATCCTAGCCGCAATATGGATTCGCCAGTGTTACGCCTCCACGCACTGCTTGCAACGGAACACTCCTCATAAGTGGCCCTCATCCCGGAGGGCCACTTGTCTTTTGTGCCTCCCCCTTGCCGCGCCCCTACCGGAAACGCCCTGCTGCTCACCGACTGCATACCCAGCGGCGACGCCGCCACGCTCTTCATCACGTTCCCACTGCATCGGCAGACAAAGCAGTATCCCCTCATGGCTCACGATTGCTCTAAAGAGTAACACTCTTTGGAAGAAAGGCGAGCAACCGCTCGTTTTCCCGATTGCCAGACTTTAATTGTTTGCACAGACGACATTGACGCATGCGAGGAATGTGGGCTACACAAGTCGAGGCGAATCAGGCCTAACATCTTGCCGTTGCGGGGTTTCGGCAAGGTGTTCTCTATGTTTCAATCACCAATCAGGGCACTGCTATGAGCATGACAAAGAAGGAAGCCTTACTGCAGGCTGCGAAAGAATTGTTCGGCGAATACGGTTACGCGGACACGACCTTCAAGAAGATCTCAGAGCGGGCGGGGGTTGCCCTCGGGCTGCTTACCCACCACTACGGCAACAAAGAGAAGCTCTTTCTTGCCGCCGGTCTTGACGTGCTCGACCGCTTTCTCGCCGGTCTTCGTGAAGCTACGGCCAAGGCAACCTCAGGTCACGACGCCGTTCTGGCCTTCTCCAAGGCATATCTCGACTTTTCCATCGACAGAACGAGCAACTGGCTTGTTCTCGTTCGCTGTTCCCCATACAGCGACATGAAAACCAAGACCGACCGGGACATCATGTACGAAAAGTTCAACATGGTTCCCAAGGAACTTGAGCAACAGATCATTCGCGGCATCGCTGATGGCAGCATCCGTGATGTGCCGCCTCATGAGACGGCACAGGTCATCATCTCGATGATGGTCGGCGTCAACCGTACGCGTCTACTTACGCCGTATGCACCTCCCCGGCTTTATGAAGAGGCCATAGAATTCATTTCGCGCAGCATCCGGGCCTGATTTGCCCCCTGCGCCCGCTACAAAGGTCACGACAAGCCTCTTCACTGAATGAAGGGGAACCATGAAACAAAAGGCCCACCTCCAAACGGAGGCGGGCCTTTTATACGGTTGACTTAGCAGACAACGTCAGGGCTGCGCCATGGACATGCGCCCCTGACACAGGCAGCGGCAGCTTATGTCTTCTGCCCTGCTTCAACGCGCGAAGGGCAGTCCTTGCCGTTGCCCAAGATTCGTGAAGATATCCCGCTCAATACCGCTAGGCGTGATGTAACTTCGGTACACTTCGCCAACTGGAAAATTCAGCCTTTCACGACAAAATGAAGAGGCACGCTATGCAGACTGCGTGAATGTTCCTGAGTCTGCCCCAGCGTCCACTCGATGGCATCCGCACTTATCCCCAGAATGGATGCGATGTCGCCTGCGAGTCTTCCTATACCAATGACTGGGTGCCTCGCAAAGACTGGAGGCAAGCCATACGTGAGGTTGCACGCGAGGCACTTTCCGGGACGCTGGTGCAATTCAAAGGCGAAGGTCAACCTGTTCTTCTCTTGGGTGACGAACACTAGGCGAATGTCGTAGGCGCCATCTTCGGCATCACCATACAGGGCTTCAAAAAAGGCATCGGCCCTTTCAGCCGGGAACAGGTCCGCGAGGACGGTGCTACTGAACAATCGGGCGCAATCTGTCGTCTTCATGCTCTACTCCCTTAAGATAACAGGACACAGCTGCCCCTAGCATAGCGGTCATGCCCGTGCAAGAGGAGGTGTACCATGTTCCTGAATTTTCGTCAGGCTATCCGGTGATGCATATCCGGAGAAGAAAAACGTAAAAACTGCCTCTGCGCATCCCCCAGAAGATGTCACGTCTAGCGACTCGTGCCCTTCTTGAGCCTGTCGAGGATATCGGCGGGCGTGACGAGTGGCCGGGTAGGCAGGGTCGCCGTGGAAAGAAGCCCGACGCAGTCTTTCGGGGCACGCGGCACAAAATCCGGTATCATTCCCGCCAGCATCGCAAGATATCCGGTTATGTTCGCCGCAGGCACCCCCGCATTCCGCAACGCGCGAATCTCGAGTGATTGATGCCTTTTCGCAAGCCTCTCGCCTGTGGCGTCCAGCAGAAGGGGGACATGAAGGTAGGCTGGCGGCTGCGCACCCAACAGGGAATACAGGGCAAGCTGGCGCGGAGTGCACGAAAGAAGGTCGGCACCGCGCACCACCTGTGTCACGCCCATGGCGATGTCATCGACAACGACGGCAAGCTGGTAGGCAAAAACGCCATCGGAACGGCGAAGCGCAAAATCGCCACCACAAGACTCCCCGCCCGCCTGTTGTGGGCCGAACAATCCGTCGTCGAAGGCAAAGACACCATCCGGCCACCGCAGACGCATGGCTGGCCTACGTCCTTCCTTCTCCTTGCGGCTGCACTCTTCGATGGTAAGGTTGCGACATGTACCCGGATACGGGGCCCCGAGGTCGCCGGGATGGGGAGCCCCGGCCAGCGTTCGCAACTCCTTGCGTGTGCAGTAGCAGGGGTACACTGCCCCAAGGGTGGCAAGAACATCAAGGACTCTCGCGTAGTCCTGTACACGGCGACTCTGCACGTAAGGACCGCATGGTCCCCCGATATCAGGCCCTTCGTCCCAATCAAGCCCGAGCCATCTCAAATCGGCCATGATGCCTTCTGCGTATTCGGGCCGTGCCCTGTCCGGGTCGATATCCTCCATGCGCAGGAGGACCTTCCCGCCCGCCTGACGGGCGGCCAGCCATGCGAGCATGAATGCCCAGGCATTGCCGAGATGGATGTTCCCCGTGGGACTCGGGGCAAGGCGCCCCCTGATCACGCCGTCACGAGACAAAACTGAAAGTGACATGGCAAAGGGCAAACACCAACCACGGAAAATGTCAATCGAAGGCACAGACTTGACACTGACAGAGGCTTGGAATAGAAGAATCACCCTCGCGCCTGTAGCTCAGTTGGATAGAGCGAGCGCCTCCTAAGCGCTAGGCCACAAGTTCGATTCTTGTCAGGCGCACCATAGAAAACAACGGGTTACGCGAAATGCGCAGCCCGTTATTTTTTGTTGTGCTACCATTTTGCTACCACAACAGTTTTTCGCCTTCTCCTCCCCTTGGTCTATTCGGCGCAGTCCACACACAGCCCCACACCCGGCAAAGCCTTTAGCCTCGCCTCGGGCAGGGGTTCCCCACACTCGGCGCAGCAGGGTACGCCGTCGATGATATCAGGTGATGGCCCAGACCATGTTGCCCGTCCCGCCGCAGCGCTGATGGCGGCCTCACGGTCTTTGGCTTCGTAGTCCGAGGCTTGGTCGAAGATGTCTGCCATACCGCTGCCCTCCCCCTACACCGGATAGCTCACGACCACGGCATCCAGCACCTCGACGGTAGTCGCGGCTTCAACCATCGCTTCAAGCTCTGCCCTGCGCGTGGCCAGCTTCTGCCGGGCATATTCAAGCCCGGTGAGGTCGGTCGCAGCGAGCAACGCGGCCTCCACGGCCACCGTGGTGGGGGTGGGGTCGGAGATGGCGACCACTCCAGCAAGGGCCGCATCGTGCCCTGCCCGGATGGCAGCCAGCTTCGCAGCCTTGGCCTGTTCCAGCGTCAGGGGCGGGGGCGGTGCATCGGCAGCGGCACGGGCCGACTCCCACGCGGCGAGGGCTGGCACCACCAGTGCGTCGTACTCGGCTTGGGTCATCGGAGTGTTCGGCGTGCCGTCGCTGTGTTCCACCCATCCGGTGAGGCCGTCCCACTGGATGGCGTGTACGTGTCCCGGCAGGGTGAGGCTCACGTTGAGGCCCCGTCCGTCCACGATGACGAGGCTGTCGGCGGGAACGATGGTCACTCTAGGCATGGGGCCCTCCTATGGAGTTCTTGAACGCGCCAGCCTTCACGCTGGCGGCAATGTCGTCCTGCTCAATCTGCGCCTTTGTGCGTGACGCGAGTGCAACGATTGTTCCCAGCCGAGCCGCTGTTTCCTCTGTCGTGCGCACCATCTCATTGCGAAGAGACTCGGTAGCCGCCGCGCCCTGCCGCACCTGCTGTGCGTTCTCGATGAGCAGCACGGGCAGCCACGCCAGCGAGCATCCCCACTCGTCGATATCCGCCCCGGTCTGCGGGTGCGTGCCGCGCAACTGTGTGAACAGGGCGCAGTCAAGTTGTCTGCATTCAGCAAAGCCCGCGAAGGGGCACAGGTTCTTGCGTTGCATCTGCATGGCTAGGCCTTTGTTGCGATGATGATGTCGACGTAGGCGAGGCGCAGGTCGAGGCCGTGGGTGTGTGAACCGTTGCTACCCTGCGTGCCGGTGACGAGTTGCGTCGAGTTGGTGGCCCCGGTGCCGTTGTCGGTGGTGCGGATGACCTGAATGCCGCCGCCTGCGTTACCGGCCCTCCTCACATAGGTGCCTACAGAGTCGATGACCTCGTGTGCGTGCCCCGGCATCTGCGAGGCGACCAGCGTCGTCGAGTCGACCATCGTACGGCTAAAAATTGAAGAGAAACCCGTGATGCCACCGCTCCCCACAGCCCCGGAAACCACGCGCAACGCCCTGTCGTTCATGGTCGTGTCCTTCGTCCATCCCGTGGGGGCCGTCGACTGCTGAAACAGCAGGCGAGTTCCGGCAGGAAAGGGCTTCACGCCTTCCAGCCCGTACCCGCCGCCCACCGATACAACCACGGCCTTGCCTGCGGCCTCGGCGACAGGGATGGGCAGGATGCGGCTTGCCGCCTTGTCCCGTGCTGCCTCCGCCCCCCGCCTTCGCCGCTTCCGCCCCAGCCCGCGCAACCTCTGCGCCATCCTTGGCGACACCTGCCGCCGTCGCGCTTCCTGCCGCAGCCCCGACAGACGCCTGCGCTACGGCCAGCGCGGAGTTGATGTCATCCATTATCTGGTCGGGCCGCGTGGTCGAATCCATGCGCACCTGCACGCAGCGGCCCACGGCCTCGCGCAGTTGCTGCGCCATGACGGTGAGCCTGTCCATGCCACGTTCCACCACGCGCACGTCGAACAGCCCCGTATTGGTGTACCTGTCGAGTTGCTCGAAGGGCACGTCGCGCCAGATGAGCAGCTTCGCACCCGCCGCCAGCGGCGCGGTAAGGGTCAGCGTGCCGCCCACGTCCACGCCCTGCTGCAGGGTGTAGTCCGTGCCGTTGGCAAGGTCGGTCGCCACACCGTCGACGATGCGCTGTGCCCGCACCCACGCCGGGTCGTGGAACACCCACCGCACCGGAAACGCCGTCTGCGCCCCGTCGCCGCTGTAGGTATGCGGCGTGTAGTCTCGTGATACGCTCATGTTGCCTCCTGCTTACGGGCCTGTGTCGGCCCGCCTATCTGGAAAGACTCTTCGGACGAGGAGCGATGGGCGACAGGAAGTTGCCCTCGCCTGTTTCGAACTGCTCGTAGCCCCTGATGAAATCGCGCGTCACACGCGAGGCCGGCACATGCACCCACAGCGAGATGATGTCGGCCACAGACCCTGCAAGGCGAGCCTGTGCCTGTGCGTCATCAAGGCCGTATTCGTGTGCGGTGCGCACCGCCTTGGCGAAGCCCAGCGTCACCTTCGAGACAGGCTCGAACACGGTACGGAAAGCCGCGTGTGGTGAACTCGTTACCGAAATCCCCACCAAGCACAGAGGCCGCCACCTCCATGCCCATGTCACCCACGACAGGCGCCAAGGGCGAAAGCGAGAACGCAACGCACCGCCGTAATGCGGACGGCATCTCACCTTCAGCAAAGACATGGCCTCGCATAGGCAATGTAGCGATGGATTGTGTAGCGGATGACATCGCGCCCGTGCTCTGTGATAACGCATGTATCCAGCTACAGAACAAAATGGACACACCTTGCGCCATACCCTTGGGCATCAAGCTTTGCGCGCTCGCACAACGTTATGGGATACCAACCAAATACAGTATTACAATAAACATATCCGGCCTACTATTTCAAAATTCAAGATATACATTGCATCATGCCACAACTTGACGCCTATATAAAACGATACAAGTCTATTTTTGCAAGACACAAAAATACTTTTGTTCATAGCAATATGTAAAAATACAGACATAATGGTGCCAAAGAAAACAAGGTACGAAAGAAAAGTTTCGATCTTTGATAATAATTGATCACGCAAAGAAAGAGTATATATCAGTGTAAAACCAGCAATGCTGCTTCTGGAAAGATGCAAAATCGCATGAGCAAAGATAAGACAACGGTGTTGTGTTGCGTGAAGAATAAGACGGTAACGACGATGAGGAATATGTTGACGCTATCAACAGCCCAAACCCAGGGGGGGCATTGAGAAAGCCGTATCAGTCGCGTTGGCCTATTCCAAACCTACGCTTCATAGAGTATGTGATATTCCAAATGCAGTGGCCGACTAGGCAGAAGACCACCGGGCGACGGCAGAATAGATAGCCTCTGTTTTCATCTGTCATTGAGCGGAGAATGCGAAATGTCTTACGCGTGCAAGCAGGTTCCGTTGCCCTGTGTCTGATGCCCCCACTACACAACATCAGCAACCGAGACAGACCAACTGCGCGGATGATTGGCAAAAAGGGGTAGCTGCATGGAAATAACCATCCACCGTGGAACGCAAGAAATCGGCGGAAGCTGTGTGCAGCTTTCTTCAGGGGGCCGATCAATATTGATTGATGCTGGCTCCCCCCTCAGAGAAAGCCAATGCGAGGTCAAGCTTTCTGATATCAGCTTTGAAGCAGTGTTGGTGAGCCACCCGCATCAGGATCATTACGGACTGATCGACAGCCTTGATCCTGCCACGCCGGTCTATATTGGCGAAATCGCCTGTAAGATGATTGCCGCAGCCAGAACCTTTACGTCCAGACCTCCCCTTGCAAACAACTTCAGGCATTTCAAGGCATGGACCCAGTTTGAAATAGGCCCTTTCCGTATCACTCCGTATCTGATGGATCATTCATCTACCGACGCCTTTGGCTTTCTGGTCGAAGCCGAAGGTAAAAGACTTTTCTACAGCGGAGATTTCAGAGCGCATGGCAGCAAAGAAAAAACATTCGATGCCCTTCTTGCAAGACCCCCTCAAAAGGTCGATGTATTGCTGATGGAAGGCACCATGCTGGGCCGTGAAAGTGCAGCATACAGGCGGGAAAAAAATATTGAAAACGAAATGCTAGAGGTACTGAGCGAAGAAAAAGGACCAGCTTTTCTGATTTGTTCAGGACAACATGTTGATCGTTTGTGTGCCGCCTTCAGAGCATGTAGAAAAGCTGGGCGAATCTATGTCGTTGACATCTATACAGCCTGGATTCTGCAAATTCTATCCGAGCACTTCGACACGACACCTCACTTCCGCCTGAAAGACATCCGCGTATTGGCGCATGGCCCCACCGCAAAAAACCACTACATGGCCATCAAGAACAACGCAAAGTTCACAAGATTCATACGGGAAATCTACAAAACCGATACGGCCATTAAAGAGTCTCAAATCGCCGAATCCCCAAGCCGCTATTTCATCAAAAATACTCGGATTGATCATTTGCTGAATGCGCTAAATCCACCACAGTGCAGTCTCATATATTCACAATGGAGTGGATATCTTGAAAGCCAATACAACCCTCAAAGCTGGAAACTGACGAATCTCAGAGATGACCCGAGAGTCTCATTCCATGAAATCCACACCAGTGGACATGCTTTCCGGCAAGACCTTAAGCGTTATGCCAACGCAATTAACCCAAAGCTTCTGGTGCCGATTCATACAGAAAAAAAACAAGACTATGCAAAGCACTTCCAGCCCATTCAGGTGAAGGCCGTTGCAGACGGCGAGTTGTTTGAAGTTTGAAAAGTGCGTACAGCATAAGGCAAATTAGCATTTGCTACAACACTCTGCCCCATTCGCACAAATACTCAGGAGGTAGAAAGGTGTCCGATAACATGTTGCGCACATTCAAACGAGGAATACGCGATACGCAAACGCTCGAAGCTGCGAAATCCTTTTTCTGTTCCCCCTTGGGACAGCTCATACTCAATGGAAATTCAAACAACAGAAGCCCATTCCAAATCTGCATAAGAGACAACTACTTCAATGTTTATTGGAATGGCTGTTCCGTAATGAAGTATCGCCCAAAGGCAACACATAATGAATTTACAATTCATCACAAGTATATTCATGGAAAAGAAGGGAAAAAAGACTATCTGAATATGCTTCCTCAAAGAGATACAAACGTCTGCGACCTGAAAACGAATACAGATTATGCCTGGTCTTTCAGAAAAAACATTGTCGAACCAGCAATAAATGGATGCCATGTACCCGTGCTCAGCGAGTATGTAGACAGCAGCAAAGGCAACATGCAAAAAGAGAAAGCCTTGCTCAAGAGGTATATTGAAAGCTCAGAAAGCTTTCTTTTGATAGACCTTGAAGTAGCTTTTTCACGGCTGAACGAAAACAATAAACACGCTGCCCACCGCATCGACATGGCAGAGATTGACTATGATGACAATAATACTCCTACCTTGCGCCTTGTCGAGGTCAAGGCATCCAGCGACAACAGACTAAGAGCGCAACTCAAGAGCGCGCTAATGGAACACAGCGATAAAATCATGTATCAAATGAATATATATCAAAACTTTTTAAACAATGAGATTGCTGGCATTACTGAAAGCTACAGGCTCATTGCATCTAACATGCTTGAACTGGGCTTCGATCGGCACATGAAAGGCACGGCTGGCAAGTCGGCAACTGAGGTTCTTCAAGATTTCGCAGCAAGAGGCATTGTCGACCCACAACCGCACCTGCTTGTGTTGTATTCCGAGCAAAACAGATACGTTGAAGACGATCATTTCCGGCTACTGCAAGACGTAATCGCTCAAATGTATCCACGGCTAAGGCTTGTTCGTGTTGCTGGATAGCAGTTGCTACGCGTTCGCCCTACCCCGCACGGCTAGGCTTGCCGAGACAACAGCGCGACACACGGTTGTGGGACGTTGCATCGTAAAGTCCTTGACACGCACGCTCACCGGTATATGACAGCCAACGAGTGTTACCTGTCGCTGTCAAGTCGCGAGCACATCTCGACAACCACGCCCCAAATCTCGAAGCCCTTTATGCGCTACTGGTTTCTTTCCAGCTTGGCAGCATGGCGGGTGCGCAGGGCACCCCGAACAAAGCCGCTTTCAAAGCGGCTTTTTTTGTCTATACCTCCAGAGGCTCCATATTTATCATCACATACGCAACATGGCAGGATACTTGAATATAATGCCGCCCCAGCTATTCATTCAGCAGCAGCTCCGACATACCGTCCAGCTTCGCCTTGACGGACTTCCAGTCCGGCATCCGGTCCGCCAGCAGGCGGTAGAAGCGGGGGCTGTGGTTGTGCTCCTGAAGGTGGCACAGCTCATGCGTCAGCACGTAATCGATACACTCTCGCGGCGCTTTGATAAGGTGCGGATTTATGGAGAGTGTGCCGTTTGGTGAGCAGCTTCCCCATTGCTTTTTCATGGTCAGCAGTTGCCACGGTGGCACATCATCCTTCCACGGGGTTCTCTCCACAATGGCTTCCAGACGCTGCGTAAAGTATTCCTTGGCGCGTTGCCTATACCAGTCCTGCAAGAGGCTTCTGACGCGTTCCGGTAAGCTGTCTTCCGTGCTTACTTCCAGCCTTCCGCGATAGAGCCGCACCTGCGCCTTTTGCCCCTGTGTCTTGATGACTTTGAGCTGGTGGCGGCGGCCTTGATAGAAGTAGCTTTCGCCGCTCACGTATTCGCGTGGCAGTACGTACCTGCGAAGCTCCCGCGCGCGGAGCATGTGGTCCAGAACCCATCTGGCGCGTTTCTGCACGGCCTCTTTTATTTGCACGAGGTCGGCGTCCTGCGGCGCATCGACCTGAACGGAACCGTCCGGATGCACATGGATGGCGACTTTCGCCTTCCGCCCCGGCACGTGACACACTTGATAGCGAATGCGTTCATCGCCATAGGTGAGTGTTTGCATGATTGTCTTATCTGTTTCCATGGGCCAGACGCACTCTGGTAATCTGAATAACGTGTTCGATGACATCCTTTGCTTTTTCAAGCCCGATGAGCTTGAACAGACGCGGCAGGATGCCCTTGTGAATGGTGGATTCCATCGCCTGCGGACTTAGTGAGTGCTCTACAACGGCGGTGCCGACGATGGAGTCGATGGCCTTGGCTTCCTCAATGAGCTTCTTTTCTTCATCCGGCGGGATGGCTTTGAAGTGGTCTTCGCCCAGCACCAGCCGGAATGTGCCGTAGTACGCCTTGGCAGTCTCGCTGCCATCAAGCTCGTCCGGTATGCCTGACACGGCGCGGTTGTTCAGCTGGTCCTCGAATTCCTTGAAAAGGGCGTATTGCTTGAAGGGATGTTCGAACATCTTTTCGGCTTGCGAAATGGCGTCCTTCAGCAGTTCGGAAAAGACCTTCTGGGCATACGGGTCGTCGCTGAGTTCCTGCTCGATGGTCTTTCGGACGCGTGTGCGGATGATGTCCGTCTCGTTACGCGTCTTCTCCTTTGACCAGTCTTCCGGCTTTTCCTTGCCGATATCGTCCACCAGCACAACGCCCTCTGGGTCTTCGATGGATTCTCCGACCACGTGCTTGTCCACGAGTCGGCGTATCTGCTCCTCGTAGGCGCTGTAGTCAACCGTTTCCTGTGCGTCCTGACGCGCTATCTTGCGCAGGTTCGTGAAGAATCGCAGATCGCTTTTGTACTTGGCGATGTCCTTTTCGCTGAAGCTGCCATCCTCAAAGAACGAGCGTGACGAAAGCGCCACCTTGAGACACAGGCCGAACTCCGTGAGCGCCTGGTAGAAGTCCTCTCGCACCTTCTGGCGCAGGTCGATGCTGGTTCCGTCGTCATCCTCCGTGTACTGCGGCATGAGGATTTGTCGGTACTGCTCAAGGTCCTGCCTGTTCTTGACGTCCCTGAATATTCCCCACAGGCGTTTGTGCTGCTCCGGCAGGCGTTTGTATTCGGTGCCGACCTGATGATACAGCCCCTCGATGTCGTCCACGTCAAAGCCGCTTTGCGTGCGTTCCTGAAGGTCCTGATATTCCTTGAGTGTCGTATCCAGTTCCTTGAGGATGCCGCGATAGTCGATGAGCAGGCCGTATTCCTTGGCCTCGTGCAGGCGGTTCACGCGTGCGATTGCCTGAAGCAGGTTGTGCTCTTTCAGCGGCTTGTCGATGTACAGAACCGTGTTCCTCGGTTCGTCAAAGCCCGTCAGCAGTTTGTCCACTACGATAAGGATGTCCACGCCGTCGTCGGTGGCAAAGTCCTCGATGACGCGTTGCTCGTATTGCTTGTACTGTTCGGCGCTGGCGCTCTTGCCCACGGTCTTCTCGGCCCACTGCTGCACCTCCGGCAAAGCGGATTCGTCCACGTCTGCGTGGCCTTCGCGAGTGTCCGGCGGCGAGATGACCACGGCACTTGTTACCAGTCCTGTGGCATCGAGATGCTTCTTGTAGCGGACTGCGGAGAGCTTGGAATCTGCGGCGAGTTGGCCCTTGAGTCCCATGCCGAGGGTTTTGATGTGGTCCGAGAAATGGGTGGCAATGTCCCACGCGATGAGTTCAATGCGGTTCTCGGAGCCGTACACCGCGCCCTTGTTGGCGAATTTCTTTTTGAGGTCGGTCTTCTGCTCTTCGGTCAGCCGCGCCGTGATCTTGTCGAACCAGTTGTCAATGGCGGCTTCGTTCACGGCCAGTTCAGGGCGGCGCTCTTCGTAGAGCAGTGGCGTGACCGTTCCATCCTCCACGGCGCGCTGCATGGTGTAGGCGTGAATGATGGGACCGAACTTGTTCTGCGTCTTGTCGTCCTTGAGAAGCGGCGTTCCGGTAAAGGCGATGTACGCCGCATTGGGCAGCGCCTTGCGCATACGCTCGTGGGTTTCACCGCCGTGGCTGCGGTGGCCCTCGTCTACCAGCACGATGATCTTGTCGCTGGGGTTGTAGCACTCCGGCAGCTTGGACGCTGTGTTGAACTTGTCGATGATGGAAAAGATGATGCGGTCATCGCCCTTGCCGATGCGCTGGGCGAGGTCACGACCGGACCCCGCTCTTGCCCGTTCGCCTTCCTTCTTGGTGGCAACGGCAGAGCCGAACGCGCCACCCGTGAGGAACGTTCTGGAGAGCTGTTTTTCAAGGTCAACGCGGTCCGTGACGATGATGACGCGGCAGTCCCTGAGGTCCGGTTCCAGCAGAAGCGCCTTGCTAAGGAAGACCATGGTGAAGGACTTGCCGGAACCTGTGGTGTGCCAGATAACGCCGCCCTCGCGGCTTCCGGCCTTGTCCAGCCGCTTCACGCGCTCCAGCATGGCTCTGATGCCGAATGCCTGCTGATACCGCGCCACAATCTTGCCGACGCGCTTATCGAAGAGAATGTAATACTGCACCAGCTTCAGCAGGCGGTCCTTTCGCAATAGGCTGACAAGCAGCTTGTCCTGCTGTGTGGGCAGAACGTCGCCGGACCACAGCGATTCAAAGTAGTTCCGCATGGCCTTGGGGCGGTCCTGAAAAAGCGCGTCCTTGGCATCCGCTGAAAGCGGCGTGTTCTTGATGGTGTGGAAGGTGACGTCGTCGAAGATTTCCTCGCGCCACGTGGCCCAGAACTTCTTGGGCGTCTTGGTGGTGGCGTAGCGTCCTTCGGTGTTGCTGATGGCCATGAGCAGTTGCGCATAGCAGAAGAGGTGCGGAATTTCGTCCTTCTTCTGATTGCGGATGGACTGGCTGACGCCTTCCTCCAGCATGGACTTGTTCGGATTGCCGGATTCAGGCCGCTTTGCCTCGATGACCACAAAAGGGATGCCGTTGACGAAGCACACAATGTCAGGGATGCGCCTATGCGTGCCAGCCGAAGACAGCACGTCCATCTCTTCGGTGACGTGGAACAGGTTGTTTTCGGGGTGCTCCCAGTCGATGATGGGGATGGTCGGCTGAACGGGCTTGCCGTCAATGAATTCCTTGACCGTGATGCCGAGGGTCAGCTTGTCGTAGATGCGCTCGTTGGCGGTGAGTAGCCCCTCGTGCAGCCCCGGCGATGACAGTTCGCGCACAATATGCTCGATGGCATTGGGCGAAAGCGCGTGCCCCCTGCCGTCCCATTCAAAGCGCCGTGCCTGGAGTGAACGGATGAGTTCATCCTTCAGCAAAACCTCACGGTTCGTGCCGCGCTTGGTCAGGCACTGCGAAGGCGATATATACGTCCAGCCGAGATTCATGAGAACCTGCAAGGCCGGAATCTTGGCGCTGTATTCTTCCTTGGTTTCTGGTAGGTGGTGCATGATACTCTTCTAATGGGAGTCGCCTTGAAATCGAGGGCGTTTTCGCATAAGTCGCGACGACTTGTTGGCCCCTTGCGCCTGCAACGACTCCCGTTGGCAGGCTGGCTACAAAGCACGGTTTGATGTTGCAGCATCGAGCCGTGTTTTTCTTTGTGCCCTCAACTTGGTTTGTCTGCCACTAACCTTTCGGTGGGTGGGGATCATTGCCGTGGCTGTCAGATTGGCGAATCTGTCCGTTTGGACGATGAATCTGAAGCTCGGTCCCTTGGTTCCGGCTGATCTCCCGTGCGGTGTCGATAAGCCCGCTTTGTGTATCCCCTCTGTGGGAAGCGCGCTGGTCGCCATCACGTTTGATCTGCCAACCACCGTCTGGATGTGGCATTACGCGGTGAGTGTCCCTGCTCATGGGCATCACCTCCTCTGCCGCTGTATTTATCCGACCTGAGCCGGAGAGCGGTCATCATCAACCTTCACGCGGCGTTTTCCTGTAAGGAGTTGTTGCATGAGGGCTTGTTTCTCTTTGACCAAAAAAATACGCGTTTTTAAATAGTCCTCTTGTTGCAAGTCGAAGGCTTCAATTCGTTGGGCTATTGCTATCTGTTCAAGGAGATTGGGGAGTTTAGTCCTAATCTTCATTATTTTTGATTTGTTAATAGTTTTTCCTTTTACGGCTTGGTCAACATCTTGAACTAAGTCAATGATGCCAAGATGGTGATAAAAGAAGTTTGTATCTATCTCATTTTTATGCTTAGGTATGAACGCACATATTGCTTCGTTTGTGTAGCATTGTGTTTTTGTTATGGCTCGTTTGCCGATAGTCAATTTAAAACTCATTATAACAGTAAGTCTTGGTATTAATTTAACGTTGCTGTTGGCTGCGCCAGCATCTGTAATATACTCATTTGTTTCTACGAGAAATTTATTTTTTAAATCAGAAATCGCTACCCATTTATTGCCACTTGCTTTTAGCTGGTCCCAGTAGGCGTTGTTTTTTCTGGATGGCGTGCCTCCAATGGTAACTTGAAATAGATCCCCCAGCCGAACCTCTTTCCACTCCCCACTGAACCCCGGCAGGCGTTTTTTGCCTGTCAGCAGTTGCTGCATGAGCGCCTTTTTCTGCTGTTTGCTGTTTTCTATCAGCTTGTCCACGGTCTCTATCGCCTTGTCCCACGTGGACAGGATGCGGGCGATTTTCTTTTGTTCGGTGAGAGGGGGGAGAAGGATAGGGAACTCTTTAATTTGCTGCGCGCTAATGTGCGGAACTGCTGTTTCTGTTTGAACACTTTTAACATACTGCTCAAATCGAAAAGAATTGAATATTTGCTTTAATAATTCTTGCACAAAGCTATCTTTAGATCTTAGGCGAGAGACACGTTGAACTAAAAGACTTGGGCAGTCTTCGTGTCTGATTTCTGAGATTTTAAGACCACTGGAAACCCATGTGCGGTCCATTGCAATAACCAGATCGGCTGGTTTTAAAGCAAAACGTTCTACATTTATTTTGTCCTTATTGATCCATCTTTTGCATCCAGACCACCTAATATAACCCTGAGCAATGTTGTCGCCACGTAGAAGCCGAATCCCATCGGAATTGTCTGTGTATTCATGGCTCTTAAAAGGGTAACCAGATACTATTGAGATGTGATTGCCAATAATATCCGCCCTCCACCCCTCAGGCACCATAACCCCACCCCAGCACAATATATTTCATCATCGTTGTATACCCTGTTCGCTACTTTCCGGCGCGTTTCAGCGCCTTCACCTGTCGGTCAAAGTCCGACTCGATGTGTTGCGTGCGATTGAATTTTTCGTATTCGGCATACGCCTTGGCTTCGGCCTGCTTGCGCGAGATGAAGCCGTAGCCTTTAAGAATGCGGTATTCGGAGCGAGTTGTTTCCATAATGGAAAGAACTCCACAGGACGCATCCTGTTGAGCCTTCACCGCTAGTGTTCATTTTTGCTGACTTGCTTTTCCATTTCTTCCAACGCCTTAAGATCAGCGGCATCGGCCTCAAGCGCGTCCTGAGCTTTGCGTTTTTGGTCGAATGCAGAGAAGCGTTCGTGTGCGATAGTCTCCATCGCCTTGTGGCTCATCGCTCCTCGCCCATTAAGAAGAGGGCGTTCATTGAAGGTGATAAACCTGTCAACGTTAGCCCGCCAGTCTGTAAGCGTCAGGTGCTTACGCTGAGAAACGCGGTCTTCGGCATAGTCGAGGAACATGGTTACAAAGCGATTGAGGTGGGCAACCTCGTCTTGCGCAAGGTAGTTCTTGGCCACAATGACATCACTTTTGCGGACCACGTTCCCTTTCCAGCTTGTCAGGCCCATATTGGGCTGATCAGGATTTGCACGTTCCACGACGAGTTCGGCGGCTGTATGTCCTGTTACGGCATGAAGCAGCTTGTTTTGCACTTCTGCAAAGAAGCTCTGGGCGAGCTTTGGGTCGTCTTTGTAATCCTGAGACAGGGCAAAAAGGTCGCGTACCTTCTGATAGAACCGCTTCTCCGAAGCTCGAATGTCGCGTATGCGTTCAAGCAGTTCATCAAAGTAGTCCCACGCGGGTTCTTTCAGGCGTTCATCATTCATCACGAACCCTTTTACGAGGTATTCGCGAAGCGTTGTAGATGCCCACTGCCTGAACTCGACGCCGCGCGGAGAGCGCACCCGGTAGCCGACCGCGAGGATGGCATCAAGGTTGTAATGCTTGGTTTTGTAGTTTTTCCCATCGGCGGCAGTTATTAAGAAATCCTTAATAACTGAATCGGGAAGGAGTTCGCCTTCTTCGAATATCTTTTTCAGGTGCTGGTTGATATTGGCCGGAGTTACCTGAAACAACTCGGCCATTTCCTTTTGACTCAGCCACGCGGTGTCGCCGTGAATCTTGAGGTCGAGCTTGCTTCTGCCGTCTTCGGTTGAATACAGGACAATATCTGTTTTGGGCGCCAGTTCATCGCTCACAGCTATTCCTCTCCGGTCAGGTAGCCCAGTTCCTTCAGGTAGCCTTCCATCTCCACTTCGAGCTTGGCGAGGTCTGCCTTCAGTTCCTTGCGCTCTTTCAGAACGGCCTCAAGGTCGATTTCTTCTTCTTCCTCGAAGGTATCCACGTAGCGGGGAATGTTCAGGTTGAAGTCGTTTTCGCGGATTTCCTCAAGAGTTGCGAGGTAGGCGTACTTGTCTACGCTTTCGCGTGCCTTGGCGGTATCCAGAACCTTCTGGATGTCTTCGTCACGAAGGAAGTTCTGGTTCTTGCCGTCCTGATACTCGCGCGAGGCGTCGATGAAGAGAACGTTGTTGTCCTTCTTGTTTTTGCGGAACACGAGGATGGCGGCGGGGATGCCCGTGCCGTAGAAGAGCTTTTCTGGCAGGCCGATGACCATATCCAGCAGGTTTTCCTTGATGAGCTGCTTGCGGATTTCCCCTTCGGAGGATGCGCGGAACAGGACGCCATGCGGAACAACAACGCCCATGCGTCCGGTTCCTGGCTTCAGGGTCTCGATCATGTGCAGGATGAACGCGTAGTCGCCCTTGGTCTTGGGCGGAATGCCGCGACGAAAACGCCCGAAACGGTCGGCCTCTGCTGCCTCATGCCCCCACTTGTCCAGAGAAAAAGGCGGGTTGGCCACCACTATATCAAAGTGCTTGAGATGGTCGTCACCGTCCAGAAGTAGCGGGTTGCGCAGTGTGTCGCCCCATTCAATGCGGTGGTTGTCCTCGCTGTGCAGGAACATGTTCATCTTGGCGAGCGACCACGTCGAGCCGATGGCTTCCTGTCCGTACAGGGCATATTTCCGGTTGCCGAAGCGGTCCTTGATAAGCTTGGCGCATTTCATCAAAAGGGATGCGGAGCCGCACGCAGGGTCGCAGATTTCATCTCCTTCCTGCGGATTCACAAGCTCAGCGATGAGCTGGGAGACCTCGGGCGGAGTGTAGAATTCGCCAGCCTTCTTGCCGGAAGAGGCGGCAAAGTGCTTGATGAGAAATTCGTAGGCGTTGCCGATGATATCCAGATTGCCGATGCGCGAGGGGCGCAGGTTCAATTCCGGCTTGCTGAAGTCCTCCAGCATGTGGCGCAGGATGTCGTTCTTCTGCTTGTCGTCACCGAGCTTCGTGGAGTTGAAGCTGATGTCCTGAAAGACGTCGTTCAGCTTGCCCATGTTGGCTTCTTCAATGGCGTGCAGAGCCTTGTCGATGCGCTCGCCGTTGCCTGCCTCGAAACGGCGTTCGTAGAGAGCATAGAAGCTGGCATCCTTTGGGAGCACAAAGCGCTCGTTCTTCATCATTTCTTCGATGAGTTCTGGCGCGTCGCCGTATTCGGCCTTGTAGGTGTCGTAATTGTCCTGCCATACGTCGCTGATGTATTTCAGGAAGAGCATGGTCAGCACATAATCCTTATAGGCACTGGCATCGACCACGCCTCGGAACGTATCGCAGGCGTTCCATACGGCGTCGTTGACTTCTTTTTGACTTATGCGGGGTGTCACGTTGTTACCTCATTAAAGGGCTTTCCGGTTGAGTATCGTTGATGCCACGGCGCGAAGCTCCTGCTCGCGGTTGGCAATGAGTTTCCTGTAGGTCTCGGCTTCCTGCCGTGCTGCGGCGGCAAGGCGGACAACGGCGTGCTGTGTGCTTTTGGGCGGGATAACAAGCGGCAGGTCCGCGAGTACCGCCTTGCGGATGCTTCGCTGTACGGAACCTTCTGCCGACGCCTCGAAGTAGCGCTGTGCGGGAAGCTGATTCATCTGCCACGCCACAAACGCAGGCAGGACGCCTGCACCGGGCGCGACTCTCAGAAGCAGAAAATGGGGAGAGATGACGGCGGGGAATGGGACGGAATCGAGGAGCACGGCAATGTTTCTGCTGCCACGGACCAGAAACAGAATGTCCTGCGGCTGAAGCCAGTTCGGTTCACGCCGTCCGGAAAGCTCCGTCCGGACCAGCGAATGCCACGCAACGGCTCCGTCGTCCTCAATGTCCTTCATCTGGACAGCTCTGGCCGTGCCGTCGGCAACTTCCTCAATGCTTCCACGAAAGGGGTGGGCTGGGAGTATGTTGACAACATCGGACAGCTTCATGATTTTGTCTCCATTGGGCATGATGAAGACAGTATCGGATTGCCTAAGAAGGTCAAGAGAAAACGATGCTCATCATTACAAATGATGCAGAAAAAATTAGAGGAAACAGGCTCCGACCGTGAGGCCAAAGCCAACCCCCTCAAGAGATCAGGGCGTTGTCTTTCATATTTCGCTTTTAAGGCGCGCTTTGCCTCGCCCATATGAAATCCATCATGACGACCTCAAAAAGACGCTCTAACGGCTTTTAATCGATTGCTTTCAATGCGGCGCTAGGGCGTCAAGCGTGATTTCCCTGTCCCAGTCCACAGGCTGGATGACATCGCGGAAGAGCGTGGATGCTGGGTAGCTGCCTTCATAGATTGACGCTGTTTACTGTCGGTTTGTGGCCCAGACGTTCGCCGGGTTGAAGACATCACGGAAGTGGTGCAGAAACTGCGCACCATGCGGCTTGAAAAGGCATCCCGGCTTCGGCCTGCTTGAGAATCCCAATGATCTTTTCCTCGGTGAACCTGCTCATTCTCATGACGATGGACTCCTTGGCCTGCGTCACGAACTAATAGCTGGGATACCTAGAGGGGAAAAGATCCCCCCCCCTGCTCCCGCCGGATTCGCTCTCCCATACGCCCGCATCCCCCCTCCCGCACCTTCAACCCCTCCGCGGCTTTGGCCCGATGCTGCGCCGCCATGCAAGGGCGAATTGCCGAGTCGTCCTCTTCCATCGCGTCCTCATGTGGTCTTTCTCGGCATCACCGCCAAACTGCATGCCCCTGCCCACCACCTTGCGGCCCAGCGTACCGAACAGCCATGCGTCGACCTGCTCACGGGTCTTGGTCGCGGGGTCGAGCATGAACTCCGTGAACTCTGCCTCTGCCCGCTCCGAGAAGGCCTTGCGTTCCTCCGCAGTACCCCGCAACTTGGCGTCGGCCATGTACTGGTCGAACCTCTTCTTGCTCCATGCACCAAGACGCTTACGGTCGAGATTCCCAGAAAGCTCATGTAACACTTCAAGGTCTGCATCGTTGATGAACGGCCTGTAGTCGTCGAAGTCCACCGCATCCCCTTCCACGATGCGTCGGTGCGCCTCCCTCACCTTCGCCTTGCCCGAAATGAAGAACTCGTCGGCACTGCGACGGCTTGCGGCCATGAGCCAGCCCTGATTCTCCGGCGAGGCCGAGGCGATGATGCGAGCCTTGTCCTGCGGCGTCTGGGCGGCATCGAGCGCGGTCTTCAGCGTCGTGCGTTCCGCCTTCAGGGCCTCACGTTCCGCACGCGCCTCCATCGACTCGCGGAACGACCATTCGCTCTTCACATAGCTTTCAAGGGCCTGCCTCCTGTCGGTGTCTGCCTCCGTCTCGCGGATGTGGCGCACAGCCCCTACGATGTCGCCACCGAACCGTTGTGCCAGCGTCTGGCCATGCTCCAGCACATAGAGCTTGTCGGCCTGCTGTCGCACCTGCCCTGCGACCTCGTCGTACCTGTCGCCCAGCTGGGCACGGTACTCGGTGAGCAGCCCTTCCGCCCCGGCCACATCGCCATTGACGATGCGGGTGCGTATGGCGTTCTCCGCAAGGCTCCTGTCCACCCCGGCGAGATGCGCGGAGAGGTCGCGCCCCGGCATCAGGGCATGGGCTTCGCGGGCATACTCGTCGCGCCGGGCACGCACCGCGCCCATGTCGTCGGTAGAGGCGGCGAACTGCACAAGCTCCGTCTCTCGCGCCGCGAGGGTGTCCTTGCGGTACAGTTCGTCCTGCTGCTGCCCATAGGCGAACCCGCGTGCGATGCTGCCTTCAGCCGCCCGCCCCGAATACCGGTCGAACATGAACAGGGCCTTGTCGTTGCCCGCGAACCGTTCGCGGTAGCGGCCCCGGTTCTCGTTGTGCCACTGCTCGAAGGCAGCCCCGGCTTCGCGGGCGTCTGCGCCCTTGTTCTTCTCGGTGAACTCGCGCTCGAAGGCGCGGGCCTCGCGTTCGTACTGGTCAGACGCGGCAAGGACGTCGGTGGCCAGCCGCAGTTCGCTGCGTTCGCGCTCCTCGCGGGCGGCCTGTTCACCAAGCTGCATCCCGCCACGCAGGGCGGATGCCGCAAGCGAGTGCCCGCCGTGCGCGTGGTGTCGAGGCTGGCGCGCTGCAAGGCCGGGCCGCCGATGTCGGGCACGCCCCCCTGTGCCTTCTGGGTGTAGATGACGAGTTGCGGCATGGTGCTCCCTCCTGGTTCTGACTAGCGGGTGCCGAGGGCTACCCGGTTCCATCCGCCCCCGACGCCGCCCGAGCGGTTGCCGTCGAAGACGTGGCCCATGCCCCCGCCTCCCTGCGCACCGCCGAACCCGCCCGCCATGGCGTAGGTGCTGAGTCCGGCCATCGTGCCCGTCACGGCCCCGGTGAGCAGACTGGTGCCAAGGCTCCCCGCCGTGCGTTTCAGCCAGTTCGCCTGCGAGTCCTGCACGTCGGCCTGCCAGTTCGAGAGTTGCGCCTTGCGTCGCGCCTCCCACCCCACCACCTCGTGGCGGTAGCGGTTCTCGCCCATGTCGTCGGCGAAGAGGTCGGCGTTGCCCAGAAGCGTGTCGAGCGCGCTGCCGCTGTCCAAGGCCACATTGCCCGACGAGAGCAGCGAGCGGTTCCGGCCTGACGTGGCCTCGTAATCGCGGCGCAGACGCGCACGCTCGCGGTCGACCTCCTCCTGTGCGGCGATGCCCTGCCTCTTCTCAAGGTCGGCCTGCTGGCGCATGGCTTCGGCATTGGCGCGGGCGACCTTGGCCTCGTAGTTCTTCTGGCCGCGTTCGGCCTCTGCCCCCATGAACGATTGCGCCCCGGCGAGAGCACCCACGGTCAGGGCGATGACGGTTGCTGCACCCATCTTGCCTCCTAGATTTGCCCGCCCGAGGTCGCGCTCGGGTCTACGTCGTAGACGATGGCCAGCATGGTCATGGGCGTGGGGTCTGCCACACGCACCAGAACCGTGGCCTCGTCAGTCCATCCGCCGTCGATGGTCACGTCCCTGTCTCCGGTCACGAAGGCAGGGCGCGTGGGGTCTGCCGCGTCGTGGGCCAGCACGTCCCACAGGTGGTCGGGGTCTGCCCCGGCGAGCACACCCATGCTTCGGTACAGGCGCAGACGCGCCCCCACGATCTTGCGCACGCGCGTGAGCGTCGAACCGTTCTGGGCCGGAATCTCGGGTCGGGTCGGGATGATGTCGGTGATGTACGGCAAGCCCACATGGATGACGGAGGCCGCCCGGTCGAGGGTGATGCCCCCGCCCGTGACCGTGCGCGGTGGCATGACGTAGCCGTCGGCGAGGATGGCGACCTCGCGCCCTTCGAGGTGTTCAAGCCCCGTCACCTGCGTGACCGGTGCGCCAGCATACGAAAGGCCGGCGTCCACGAAGAAGGCGTTCCCGGGCGTGGCCTCGTCGAAGAAAGGGGCCATGCGTTCGACGTAACGCCTCTCCTGACCGCCCACGGTACGCCGCACGAGCATCCACACGGTGTCCGTGCCGCCTGCCGTGGCATCGCCGCCGGGAATGACGGTCACGTCCTCCACGACGCCGTCGGTATCGTGCCGGTGCCAGCCCACCACGTCGTGCTCACGCAAGAAGGTGAGCGCCGCTAGCGTGCCGTCGTCGAGCACGCACCACACGATGGAATGCGGCGACTGCTGATAGGCCCACGCACGAACCTTGCGCCCGCGCAATACGCCCGTGAGCAGCGTGAGGTCGGGGGCCACATAGCCGTCACGCTCGAAGCTGTAGGTGAACTCGCGCACCACGCCGCCCCCGCGCTGCACATACAGCAGCGAATCGCCCGCACGTACGGCGGGCACGCCCTCGCTACCGCGCACCCCGTGCGACTGGAATTGCAGCGACGTGGGCGTGACAGGCCCGCCCTCCTGTCCGGAGAGTGTCCACTCGCCACCCTCCGTGCCAAGGCAGAGGGTGCGGTCGCCCTCTATCCACACGAAGCGGTTCTGGCGCTGCCCGGCGAGGGTGGCCTCGATGCCGTCGTCATCCTGCGGCGGACGCGAGGCCGCGAGGTTCTCGAACGCCGCCGACTGCGAAAGCCACACCGTGAGCGGTCGCTTGTCAGACCCGGCGAAGCCTAGCCGCTGTTGCCAGAAGAAGACCAGGCCGGGGTACTCGCCCGCAGCCGTGAACGGGTTCTTCGCTTCGGGCACGGTGTCTTCGGTGTCGGCCCCTATGTTGCGGTCGTCGAAGAAGGTGTCGCCCCCCACGGCCCGCCCGATGAAGCCGAAGACGCCATAACGCCGCTTGTACACCCGGTATTCGACGGCCCCCGGCACGGCGGCCCATGAGACACGCACCCAATAGGTCGAACTCATGGCCGTGGTGGTGATGGTGCCTTCAGGCGAGGCAAGCGACTCCTCGCCCGTGGTGGCGGAGACGGCGGTCACCTTGTAGCTGTAGGTCTCGTTGCCGGGGCCGGGCGTCGTGCCCAACGTGCCCAGCGTCAACGCGCCGGGCGCGGCCTGCGTGGGCATGAAGGTGGGCGTGATGAAACGCCAGTCGTCGTCGGCATGACGCGAGAGCTTGCGCGGCGGATGGTTGCGGCTGGCGATGTAGATGACGTCCGCCGACTGCGCGAACCGAAGCCCCGCGATGTCCGCTGCCCCGTAGGGTGAGGCGACTTCATAGGGCTGACCGTTCTTGCTCACCAGTCCGGCGTCCATCCACACCCGCACATAGCCGGGGCCGAACTCCAGCGCGCGCGACTGCGCAGCGGAGAAGACGAACGACACAAGGCGCACCGGCCCTGCGCCCTGCTCCTTGGCTGCCCCCATGAAGCGCAGCCCCGGCCTGCGGGTGACCGGCCCCTGTGCCAGCGGCACGGCGTTGCGCATGGTGAGCGCACCGGTCTGGTAGCGTATCTGGTCGGCCCGCGCCGTGAGCAAGGGCGAAATCTCGCCGCCGTTGAAGGCTTGCTGGACAGGATAGATGGTGCCCATGGTTCTTTTCCTGAATGCGGTGGTTTGAGGTTGTGTTCATCCACCCACGGCGCGGAAGTTTGTGTTCCGGCAAGGAAGCAGGCGTCGTTCGCGACGGGAGCGTACTCTCACGGTACGTGACCGGAGCGAACGGAACGGCTGACGCAGCCCGAAGGCGAAATCCCGCGCCGTGCTACCCTCGCGCATTGATGAAGCAGCACTCGGCCCCCTCATCCAGTTCCACTTCACGACTCGTAGCCGCGTCATTGAGGCGTGCGGCGTCAACCACCCACTGGTACCGGTCGAGCATGGCGCGCATCATGGCCCCGCCATCGCGGGCCAGCGGCAACGCCACTTCGGCAGCCAGCTTCGCGGCCACAGCGTCGTAGAAGTCAGGGGGCCAGAAGGTGGGGTCGGCATCGCGGGCCACGTAACGGGTGTTGCAGGGGGCGGCATCGGTGTAGATGTTCCCGCGCACCACCTCGAAGGGCAGCCCCTGTCGTGCAAGGTTCCCGTCTGCCCGCACGTCGATGACGCGCACGCAGTCGGCAGGCAGCACATAGGCGTGGGCGAAACCGAACGGGGGCGGCGTGTCACTCTTCGAAAGTGCGGCCCACACCGTGGCGTGCGCCCACGGGTGCGCCCGTAGCACCTCGTCCACCACGTCGCGCCACGCTGCGGAACAGCGCACGGCGGAGGGTGTCTGCTGCTCGGGGCTGGCTATCTCCGTCTGACCGATGAGCCGCAGGGCCTTGTTCATGATGCCGACGATGCTGGGCATGTCTTCTCCGAAAGGGCCGGGTCACCCCGGCCCCGTTGCTGTTACTTCTTGCTGGAACCCTTGGGCCCGGACTTGCCGCCCTTGTCTGCGGCTTCCTGCCCGGCGTCCTGTCCTGCGTCGGGCTTGCCAGCGTCGTCGCCAGCCCCGGCGTCGTTTCCGGCATCGGGCACGGTGGCTGCCCCGTCTTCGGCCAGCTTCAAGGCAGCGGTCACGGGGTCGGCGGCATCGCCAACCGCATCGGCCTCCGGCACCACCACGGGCGGGCCGTCCACGAGTTCGAACAGTGCAGGGTCGAGCGTTTCGGTGTCCGAGGTCTGGATGTCGCTACCGCGCAGCACGAACGTGCCGTGGCGCGTGGTGTCGACACGTGCTTTCCATATGCGCATGTCGGCCTCCCCTAGCGCGGCAGGTAGGTGGTGAACACGTCCACGGTGCCCGTGGGCGCGGTGTCGTCGGTGGTCAGCTTCACCTTGACGAAAGGCCGCACGTCAGAGGCCAGAGGCAGTACGCCGATGACCTCCCCGGCCTTGATGGTGGTCGCCCCGGCGAAGGTCTTCTTGAAGAGGACGGGCACATCGGCATAGCTGCCGTTCTGCGTGTCGCAGTCCTGCACGGTGACGGTGAGGCTCTTGCCCGACGAGAAGCTCACCTGCGTGGCGGCCACGATGGCAAGCTCAAGCGCGCCCTGCGTGTTGTGGGCGCGGATGGGGCCGCCGTTGCCGGGGGCCGAGGTGTTCACCGGAACGGCCTGCGCCTTGGCGAGGTATTCACCGTTCACGCGGAGGATGTTCTTGTACATGGTTGCTCCTTTACTGCCCCGGCGCGGCGTCCCCGCACACGCCGGGGCGTTGCGGGTTAGGCGTAGGCGGGCAGGCCCGTGACGACAGCGTCGGTGCCGTCATTGAAGTTGTACGAGGTGACGATTTCGATGCCGTTCCAGTGGGTGAAGGTGCGGTCGATGTCCTTGTCCTTGGTGCCCACCTGCAGCGAGTTGCCCTTGTACTGGTGGTTGAGCAGGTTCTTGCAGCGTTCGTGGCAGAAGAGCAGCGTGTTGCCGTTGCTCGACCCGCGCACCATGGCGATGAGGTCGTCCACCATGGCCTCGGTGGGCTTCTTGCCCTTCTGGATGTTGACGATGGCGCCCACGGTGTTGGGGTTGGCAATCTGGATGCCGAGATAGGCCTTGAGGCGCAGCCCGTAGACCAGCACGCCCTGATAGGTGCCGCCGCTGGCCTTGTAGAGGGTGCCACCGGCAATGGGCTGCACGTCGAGCATGGTGCCCTGCTTGAAGCCCTCGGGGCTGTAGAGGCCGCAGGTCTCGCCCTTCACGAAGCGCACGGCCACGAGGGAGTAGCTCCCGCCGGAGGTTCCGCCCGCGTCGATGGCCTTGCCCTTGTCGAGGGCGTAGCGCAGGAAGTTGTCATAGATGATGCGCTGTTCGGCGGTCTGTCCGCTCTTGCGCAGCACCTTGTCGATCTTCTTGGCGAAGTACTTCTCCTTGCCGCCGAACATCTGGGCGGTGTCTTCAGGGCATTCGATTTCACCGCCGAGAATGCCGAGGTCGACCTTCGTCAGCTTGGTCGCGGCATCGACCACGGGCAGGGGGGCGTTCATCTCCACAAAGCCCGCGCCCTGCACGTCCACCACTTCCTCGTAGTTGTTCCACATGGCGTGGGATGCCGCGTCGAACGGGATGCGCTTCATGATGGGGGCTTCCTCGGTGAGGGCGTCCACCTGATGCGGCTGCTTCCTGGCGAACTGCTGCGAGAGTTCATGCAACGTCTTCATGCGATTACTCCTTGCCTCCGAACACTTCCTTCATCAGGAACTGTTCAGTGCTCATGGGTTTGGTTCCACCGCCCGACGGAGAGGCCCCGCCGAGCGAATCCTCGGAGACCAGCGTGGAGAGCGCGTGCAACGCCTCGATGATGACGGGGTCGTCCGCCGCACCTATGGCGGCGAAGGCCGGGGCCAGACGTCCCTCCATCTTGCGGTCGAGCATGGTCAGCGCGCCCAGTGCGGCGTTGCGGTTGGCTTCGAAGCGGTTGCCCCATCGCCCGCGAAGGTCGGCTTCACCTGTGCGGATGAGGTCCGCCTTGGCGTCAGCCACTTCCTTCAGTTGCCAGTGGGCCAGAGCCTTCGCCTGTTCCGCCGTGACGCCAAGGCGCACGCACTCCTGCTTGAAGCGGCCCTCCTGCGCGGTGTCCACCTGCATCCCTTCAGGCCAGCCGAGGTCGATGTCCTCGGGCTTCGCCGCCGGGTTGATGCCGCTACCGCGCTGGAGTGCCTGCAACGCCTCTTCCGGAGTGCCGAACCCCTTCACCGCCTCGCGCCATGCCTCGGGCATGGACTGCGACCAATGCGCCCCCTGCCCTTCGGCCCCTGCTGCCTCCGTCCCTGCTGCTTGGGCCCCGGCCTGTGTCCCGGTCGCCTGCTGTCCGCCTGCGGCCTCGCCAGATGCGGGTGTGCCAGATGCTCCCGCGCCAGCCCCGGCCCCTGCGCCAGTCTCCGTTCCGGTGCCTTGTGCACCAGACTGTCCGGCAGCCATTGCCACCTGTTCCGTCTGGCTCGTCTCAACGCCCTGCGCACCGGTGTCGGTGGTTCCCTGCCCGGCTGCTGCGTTCATGGTCATGGTCTGTCCTCCGTGGCCACGGCACGCATGGCCCGTGAAAGGTTCAAGAAGGCATCCTCGTCCGCGAGGGCGAGGTCATTCAGCACGTCGTCGGCAAAATCCTTGAGGGCACACTCGCGATGGATGGAACTGTTGCCGCGCCACGCGGGGCGATGCGCACCCAACCTGTCGAGCAGCACCACCAGCACCCGCTTGCCCGCCGGGGTACGCGCCACGTCGCGCAGGTCTTCGAGGTACTGGCGCTCCCGCTGGTCGGCCATGCGCCGTGCGCGAAGCTCGTCAGGGTCGGCCAACAGGTCGCCAAAGGGCGAGATGTCATCCAAAGGCATCAGGCTCCACCTCCTGCAAGGTCATGGGCCAGCGTCCCCGGCCCGGTTCGCGTGCCCGCGACCTTGGCAAGGCCCTGCATGGCGGTGATGGCCTCTTGCGCCTGCGCCTCGCGAGCCTTGGCCTCGTCGCGCTGCTGGCGCATGGCGGCCACGTCCTCGTCACTGCGCACCACGCGGCCCGGTGCGCCGATGCCCTTCGCCAGTTCATCCACGGCCTGGTCCATATCCACCTTGTCGAGAACGCCGGGGTCGGCCTCGGCCAGCTGCATCACGTCCATCAGCAAGGCGCGGGTGCTCTCGGCCCCGGTCTGCCGCAACGCCTGCGCCAACGGGCTGATGTAGGAGATGTCCACCACGGCCACCTCACCAAGGGCGTCGGGCGGTGGCGGCAGCATCCCCGCCCTGTCCAGCAGGGCGAAGGTGCGGAAGATGACAGGGGTCAGCACCTTGGCCTCGTAGGCTTCGAGACTCGGCCCCATGAGTTGCAGCCGTTCGCGCTTGCGTTCGAGGTATTCGCCGTAGGTCATGTCCTTGGGGCGCAGTTCCAGCGGCATGTCGGCGAAGTAGCTGGCCATGGTCGTCTGCCTGATGCGGTCGACCACGGTCGCTATCTCCTCGCGCACCTGATTCAGGTCGATGCGCACCTCGTACAGCGGCCCTATGCCGTGCGGGTCGCCCCCCGAGACGGCGTTCTCGCCGCCGGGGTTGACGTTCAAGCGTTGCTTGAAGGATGCAGGTTTGCGCGTGGGCGGGTTGATGACCTTCTGAAGGCCCACCAGCTTCTGTTTCTCCAGTTCCTGCAACTGCTTCACGTCGGGCAGGCAGTCGTCACCGGGGGCAGAACCGTAGAGGTCGAGCGTGTCGTCATAGGCCGCGAAGAAGTACGGCATCTCGTGGTAGCCGCTCTCCGAGAGCACGTCGTCGGCCCCGGTCGCCTCGTACATGTATGAGGCGAAGGGCATGTTCCGCGCGTCGATGCGCCCGTGCTGGCGTTCCGTGCGGGGCCGCACCA
The DNA here is from genome assembly GCF_000195755.1 of Nitratidesulfovibrio vulgaris str. Hildenborough. Lineage (NCBI taxonomy): Bacteria > Pseudomonadati > Thermodesulfobacteriota > Desulfovibrionia > Desulfovibrionales > Desulfovibrionaceae > Nitratidesulfovibrio > Nitratidesulfovibrio vulgaris. Next base: position 1,795,788 of record NC_002937.3, read on the forward strand.
CATGCACCACCTCCACGCGCTCGTGCCCCTTGTTCGTTTCGAGCAACTTCACCGTGGCGGGTGTCAGCCTGTCGCGCCCGAAGCGTTGCTCCATCTGGCGGGCGGTCAGCTTGAGGCGACGCACCACGGTATCCAGCCCTCCGTCGGCATCGAGTGCCACGGCCCATGTGCCCACAGTGCAACTCTCGAAGCGGCACAGCGCCCCCTGCGAGTTGTCCTGAAAGAGCAAGAGCGGCCCGAAGGCGAGAAACTCCATGTTGCAGGCGTGGATGGCCTGATAGAAGCCGCAGGCACGCAACACGCTGTTGATGCTGGCCTCCACCGTGTCGAGCCATGCCCGCGCCCCGGTGCGTTCGTTCTGCACGTCGTCGCGCAGACTCCAGCGGAACCACGGCAGAGCCGCAGGCGTCATGCCACCGGTCATGCCAGTGGCAGCCACCTTGAGGGCGCGTGTCCCTTCGCGGTTGAGCAGCCCCTTGCCGCGCGAAGCTATGACGTCCGCACCATCCTGCCCCTCGTAGATGCCGCGCATGGGCATCAGCCATTCCGAGATGTCGCGCCATTGCGCCTCACGGCGCTTGCGCAACCCCTCGACGTGCTCCGCCACCTCGGAAAGTTCCTTGAGCAGTGCCGAGCGCATCTAGCCCCCCACCCGACCGAGCAGGCTGTTGCCGATGGTCGATGTGCTCCCCGTGGCCCCGAGGGGCGAGGTCAGCACCGTGCCCCCCGAACCCATGCGGGCACGCAGACGCCGCGCCTCATCGTCGCGCACGCGCTTCGATTCGGGTTCGGCCTCCTTCTCGCGGATGGGCGTAGGTTCCGGTGTCGGCACGTCGGGAACCGAGGGCTTGGCTTTGCCTATGCCTCCGGTCTTCCCCCCCGCGCGACAGAGGCGCACGGGGCCGAGGATGCAGACGAACAGCAGCACGCCAAGCATGGCGCAGACCATGACGAGACGCCCGAACAGGCGACGCAACGAACGGAGCACCTTCATGCGGTCTCCTCCTGTGTGAGGTCGTGAGGTGTGATGACGGAGATGATGCCGGGCACGCACCGCCCGCCGGGATGTGCGGCATTGGCCCTGTTCACAAGGCGGCACGCCCCCGGCAGACGCCCCTGCACCGTGAAGCCCAGCGCGGTGATGTACCGCAGCGCATGGCGGTAGGTCGCCGGGGTGATGCCCGCCAGCGAATCGAAGTGCCCCGTGTCGAAGGCCCAACGCACGAAGGCCAGCCCGATGCGCACGGCATCCGGCTGCCCGGCGCGGAACACACAGAAATGGGTAAGGGCACAACGCCCCGTGAATCCGGTGAGCCATGCCACGGCCACAAGGTCGCCCGCTTCGGTCTCGATGCGCACCAGCCACGCCACATCCGGCCCGGTCACGGCGTGCCAGTGGACGATGGCCGGGGCTGCCACGTCATAGAAGACCGTGGTGGCCAGCCCTTCGTCCTGCATCCGCCAGAAGGGTTCGGCGCGCAGCGCGGGCGGGTCGTCCCGCGTGACGACGCGGCAACGGTAGGAGCCAGTCATAAGGCCGGTCACGACGAGGCCCTCATGTGCCCGAGCGGGTCGTAGTCGTCGAAGCCGAGCGAGGTGAGCGCGCCCGCATGGGGGTCGTTGGGCATCCCGCCCACGCTGGCGGCGTAGTCGTCCTCGTCGGGGAAGACGGCCCCGAGCGCCTCGTCCACCTGCCGGGCGAGGCAGTCGAGCATGTCGTCATGCCCGCACACCGGAAAGGCGAGATACTCCTCCTGCACGAACTCCCCGGTCAGGTCACGCCACCGCCCTTCCACATCGCGGTACGACATGCGCCCCGGCAGGAAGATGCGCCCCTGTTCGAACAGAGGCACCAGACGCCGGATGCGGTCGGCCTTGGGCATGGCCCCGCCAAGTTCCACGATGTCGAAGTGGTAGCCCGTCCTGTCCTGCTCACCCCTGATGTGCTCCACGTCTGCCTGAAGGCCGTACCGCTCGTACCCCACGCACAGCGGACGATGCGCCCGCACCAGCCGGAACAGTTCGCGCGTGCGTTCGGCGAGGTTCAGCCTGTCGCGCACCCCTTCGATGACGTAGCGGTACCCGTCCGCGCCGAAGCCCACTACCCACATGACGGTGTAGTCCGCAGCGGCCTTCTTGCTGTGGGCCGGGTCGACGATGATGTAGCGGTTCATGCGCTCGCACAGGTCGCGCGAAGGCTCCCAGTAGCGCAGCCATTCGGCCTTGAAGCCTGCCGCATCGTCGGCCTTGGGGTTCTGGAGCATCTGGCAGCCGAAGATGTACGGCCCCATGTCGCGCCGTTTCGCCGCCAATGCTTCCGGAGAGAGAAAGTGAGGTAGCCCCGTGACCGAACCGTCCACGGTGGCGGGATAGATACGCGGCACCGCCGTCTCGCGGTCGAGGATGTCCTTGTAGGTGTCGCTGAAGTGGTAGCGCGTGCCGATGAAACGCCTGCGGCCGCCATGCGCCCCGAGGTTGTACGACACCGCAAGGGCGTCTGTGGTCTTCCTTATCTGGTCAGGCGTGGTCACGGACTCGGGCGTCACCACGTCGTCATAGACCAGCAGCGAGAAGTGCTTGCCGATGGGCTGCCCGTCCACCAGCCCCCACGCCTCGACGGTGGCCTCCTTGGGGTTGCTCGCACGCTTCACCACGATGCCGCCGTCCAGCGACCATTGCGGTGCATCGGTGCGCGGGTTGTCCCACAGCACGTCGGGGTAGGCAGCGCGAAGCACCGGGTTCTCTTCGAACTCGCGCTTTATCTGCTGCAAGAAGGCCTTCGCCCCTGGCCTGCTATGCGAGAAGATGCCCACCGTGATGTCCGGCGTGCAGAGGATGTCCTGAATGGTCAGGGCGAAGGTGATGATGGTCGACTTGTAGTGCTCGCGTGCCCACAGGTCGAGATGCCCGTCGGGCGAGGCCGCCACCTCGCGGCATCGGGCGAAGCACCAGTCGTTGTCAGCGTCCTTGCGCTTGAGAAGCACCACAAGCAGAAAGAACAGGTCTAGCCTGCCCAACTCCGCCAGCGTGGCAAGCACCACCTGTGCCCCATGCCTGTTGGCTTCGGTCAGTATGGCGCCATACCGGGCATGTGCTTCGGCCCTGCTGGCGAATGGCACCCGTCTCCTGTGCTTATCGCCCTGCATCGTCTCCCTCCGACACGCCCTCGCTGGGCATATACCCGCTGATGGCCTCCACCACGGCAGGCGGCAGGGTGTGGCGCACGTCCACCTCTCCTGTGTGACGCACCTCCTGCCTGTCGCGCCAGCGTTCCGGGTCGCGGTTGGCAAGCCAGTAGCGGGCGGCCCCGGTGTCGGGGGCCACATGCTTCGTCACCGCCTTGGTCACACGCAGTTCAGGCCCCACCAGACGCGGGGCACCCTCTCCAGGCACCACCACGAGCACAGGTTCCTTCGTCACCTCCACCACCTTGTAGCCCTTGGCCCGCTTGAGTAACGCGGCCTCCACCTCGCACGAGTCGTAGGCATCGCGCCCCTTGCGGCACGCCTCCGCGAACTCCGGGTGTTCCTTGCGCCACCGCGTGAGGGTCGAACCGTCCACGCCGAAGAGCCGCGCCAGCTGGCGGTCGGTCATGCCGCTCATGGCGATGGCCTCGCGTGCCTGCATGGCATAGGCGGCGTTGTAGCGACTGGGCCGACCACGACGCACCGCGACACGCGCAGAAGCCTGCGCCCCTGCCGTGTCTGCCTTGGTCTTGCGTGTGGTCTTGGTGGTGGTCATGGTCTCCTCGTTTCATCCCGTGCCCCGCACCGGGGGCCACTGAAAGTCCGGTTGCCGCCGCCCGCCGTGGAGCGGACGAGGCGGGAGCTACCCGCCGGGTGAACCGGCCCCGGCAACCGAGGTTCGACTATCGGGCTACCGTGCCCCCATGAAGGGAAGGAGTTTCGCAGCAAGCCCACCGGCGACTCCGGCGGCTGCCATGAGCGCGGTCAGCACCAGCTTGCCGCCCTTGCGCTGCTGTTCGGCGTCTTCGAGGGCACTCACGCGCACGTCCAGCGCATCGAGCCGCTGGCCCCTGATGACGCACCGCTCGGCAAGCATGGCCTTGATGACGGCGATGTCGGCCTCTATGCGGGCCAGCCTCTGCTCGTCGGTCACGTTCATATCCCCAGCCCGAGCATCCCCAGCAGGATGCGGCCGATGAGGGCCATCTCCTCCGAGGCGTAGCCGAACCAGCCCACCGAGGGGAAAAGGGCCACGAGAATGGGGCGCACGATGACCTGCCACGCCAGCGCCACGCCGCACAGAAGCCCCACCACCGACCGCCACGAACGGACGAAGCCGATGACGCCGCCTTGCGACGACTGCACTTCGGCGGTGTTGGTCGCCTGCTGGCCCATGAGCCGCTCGTGCTCCTGCTGCCGTTCGGCGCGGCGATTGGGCAGCATGTCGGCCACACGGTCGACCACGCGGCCCGCAAACCCTCCGGTGAGAATGTCGAGCCAGCCCATCACGCCCGCCCGAGGGCCATGTCGCAGCCCCGGCCCACCGTCGCGGAGTCGTAGGGGTGCTGCCCGTTCTCGTGCCTGATGATGCAGGCCACCAGCGCAGGCAGCACACGTGCCACGTCCACGGCTTCGTCAGGTCGCACGCCAAGCCTGTCGGCCACGTGCATGACGTAGGCGTCGGTGTCGTTCTCGGAAGGTGGTGCCCAGCGCGTGATGATCTGGCGTATGGTCTTGAGACCGTGCTTGCGCTGGTAGTTCAGCAGAATGACGCCCATGGCACGGATGCCGTACTCAGGGGTCGAGAAGGTGCAGAAGTCGGGGTCTTGCTGCTCCGGCGTCAGTCCCTTCCACGAGTCGCCGTGTCGGATGTTGCCGGGGTTGTTGTTCCTGATGCCTCTGGGGATTCGCTGGATGGCCATGCGCACTGCTCCGCGTTGTCCCCTCCGGCGCGGGAGGCCGCCGCCCGGCCCACCCGGTAAGCGACCTCCCACGCACTGCCTTGGCGCATCTGAGGGGAGGACTCCGATACGCGAACACCCTACCCCCGGCTTTTCTGCCAATCCGTCAGGGGATAGGCAGGGCACGTCTGGGGATAGGCAGGGCACGCCTACAGCTACTTGACAGGGTTCGACCGACCGCCTAGTTTAACGGATAACAGTAGATGCAAAACGGTAAACGCAGGACGGTAGATGATAGCGTCATTCCGCTGTAAGGAGACCCGCAGCCTTTTCGACGGCGGCACGAGCCGTCGCTTTCAGGCGTTCTCCGCAGTGGCCCTGCGCAAGCTCGACATGCTCGATGCGGCGGTAAGCCTGGACGACCTGCGCATTCCCCCCGCGAACCGGCTCGAAGCCCTCAAGGGCGACAGGCAAGGGCAACACAGCATCCGCATCAACGACCAGTGGCGTGTGTGCTTTGTCTGGCGCGATGGCGCACCGCATGACGTGGAAATCGTCGACTACCACTAGGAGGCCCCCATGCGCATTCGCACCCACCCGGGCGAAGTCCTGAACGAAGAGTTCCTCAAGCCGCTTGGCGTCACCGCCCATGCTCTGGCAGTGGCCCTTGGCGTACCGGCCACCCGCATCGCAGACATCGTGCACCAGCGGCGCGGCGTCTCTGCGGATACGGCAGCCCGCCTCGCGCGCTTCTTCGGCACCAGTGCGGCATTCTGGATGAACCTTCAGTCGGCCTATGACCTTTCCATCGTCGAGCGCGACAAGGGGGCCGACCTCTCGCACATCCGCCCGCACGCCAGCGTGGGCACTTCCCTCTCGTGCTGAGGCCTCTCTTCCACGCCCTCTGCTGACGCCTCGTGCTGGCGCTCCCGACGCCCGCCTTTCTCCCCGTTCCAATGCCCCGTCTCCACGGGGCTTTTCTTCACCCGCCCTCATCCCCCTAGATTTCCATTTTGCACGCAATACAGCGCAACAGTCTGAAATAATTGAAATAAAACCGCAGAAAAATTGCTGAATAATTGCATATCACAACAGCTTGATATGCTTGGCCCTCGTGCCTCTTTGTCACCCTTCAAGCGGTCGCGTCGTCCTTCCAGCCTCACGAGCGTGAACTTTCCGTGGAATGTGGCCCTCGCAGTCCCTGACCGCTACGCGCCTCCTGCCCCTTCACGCCGGGCACAACGCATCCCCAGACTCACGCCACAAACACAAAACCATCCGCATGGCGGATGGTTTCTTTTGGCGAAGGCCTTCACCTTGACGGCGCACAGCCCATCTATATAGAAATTCAACAAGCCAGAACGGCTTGAAATGATGAAAGACTGCCAGCCCTGTGCCCGAGCCTTCGCCTGCGATGCCGAGCTAGGCGTGGTCACGTCAACTCGCTGCGTTCCTTTGTGCTCACCTTCTTCTGAATGGGGCAGCCATGTTCGAACTCACTGGCGAAGACATCTCCCGCCTGAACGACAAAGACCTCCGAACCCTTGTGGCCAAGCTTTGTGAGGCAGAGTTGCGGCGTGTCGGGCTTCCGGTATCAGCGCTGACAGCCGGAGGCGACCAGAACGCCCCGGATGGTGGCATTGATGTGCGAATAGCCCTCCCCCACCACGACAAGGCGACGGACTTCATCCCCAGACCAGACACGGGGTTTCAGGTCAAAGTCCCGGATATGCCGGAAGGCGCTATCACCGCAGAGATGTGCCCCAAGGGTGTTCTCCGCCCTGTGATTCAGGAGTTGGCCCGCAAACACGGGGCATACGTCATCGTCAGTTCGCATGGATCAACAGCGGATGCGCCTCTTAGAAACCGCATTACTGCGATGCAGGATGCGGCCAAGAGCGTTCCTGCTTTGCCAGACCTCCACGTTGATTTTTATGACAGAAATCGTCTGGCGACTTGGGTCAATCAGTATGCTGGGGTCGCGGCGTGGGTGCAGAAGCAGCTTGGCAAGCCGATGTCGGGGTGGCAATCCTATGGCAACTGGTCCGGTCACCCCAACCAGATAGACACGGGCTACATATCCGACGCAACGTGCCGCATGTACGATACTCGAAGTGCAAAAGCGGGAAGCCTCACCGTTGAGACAGGCATAGCCCGTATTCGCGAAGTACTCGCCAATCCGGGCGGTGTTGTCCGTCTCATCGGCCTATCTGGGGTGGGCAAGACACGGCTTGTCGAAGCCCTGTTCGATGACAGGGTGTTGAAAAATGCACTTAGCCAAGCATGGGTTGTCTACACCGATATAGCACACGAACCCACCCCGCCTCCTCGCGACCGCATCCATCGCTTCATCCAAGAGCGTCAAAGAGCGATTGTAGTCGTGGATAACTGTCCGCCTGCTGCCCATCGGAACCTCGTTCAAGTCACTTCAGTCCCTGACAGCCCGGTAAGTCTACTCACCGTGGAGTACGATGTTGGAGAAGATGAACCTGAAGGAACCGAAGTCTTCCGTCTTGAGGCCGCATCCGAGGAAGTCATTGAGCAACTTGTCGAGCGAGTCGCACCCGGTATATCCCAAGTAGACCGCCGCAGGATATCTGAATTCTCTGGCGGAAATGCGCGCATCGCACTCGCGTTGATCCGGACGATCGACCGCCACGAAAGTGTAGCCCACCTTTCAGATAAGGATCTGTTTGAGCGTCTCTTTCATCAGCGCCATTCAGAAAGTGACACCCTGCTTCGTGCTGGCGAAGCATGTGCACTGGTCTACTCCTTCGATGGGGAAACAACGGAAGGTCCAGATGCCGAACTCCCCATTCTGGCTCAACTGGCCGACCTTTCCGTCAACCAACTGCATCGACATGTCCAGGAACTCAAGAAACGGGAATTGATCCAGCAACGCAGCACATGGAGGGCATTGCTGCCACATGCCTTGGCGAACAAACTCGCTCAGAGCGCCCTTGAACACATCCCGCCAGCAACTCTCACAAAAGTCATGGTGGATACTGCCCCAGAGCGCTTGCTCCGATCCTTTTCCCGCAGGCTAGGCTACCTGCACAACTGCCACGAAGCACAACGCATCGTTGGCACATGGCTCGCTGAAGGCGGCCTCTTGGGAAACGTCGCCACCCTATCTCCTCTGCAATGGGACATGTTTCACAACGTTGCGCCTGTGCTTCCTGAAGCAGCCTTGGCAGCCATGGAACGGGCCTTCGCATCTCATGACGCCCTCATGATAGTAGACCTTCACAACCCATACCGGCACGAATGGACATCCCTGCTTTCTAAGCTTGCCTTCGATGCCGCGTTATTTGACAGGGCTGCGGGTCTGCTTGCACGTTTTGTCATTGCTGAACCGCAAGGGCACAACAATTCATCTAATGAGCAGTTCACGGGGCTTTTCAAACTCCACCTCTCCGGAACATATGCCTCTGTGCAACAGCGCTTACAGGTCGTCGACACCCTATTGCGTGCAACGAAAATCCGGACAAAACAGGTCGGTCTCGACGCGTTGAATTCTATGTTAGAGGCTTGGCACTTCTCTTCTATTTGTCTCTTCGAATTCGGTGCTCGCCCCCGTGACTTCGGTTGGCATCCAAAGAATTACAGTGAGGCCGCAGGCTGGTACCACGCCGTACTCAGTTTCATCTCAGAGAGAATGGTCGCTGACGACAACCTTGCCGGTCAACTCGCTTCCATTGTAGCCAATCGTTTTCGTGGACTTTGGGTCAAGGCCCGTATGTACGATGAACTTGAATCGTTGGCCACGAAACTAGCGGAAAAGGGAAGCTGGATAGAGGGGTGGGTTAGCATTCGAAGAACACTGAAATATCATGCCTCGAAAATGCCAGAAGATACCCTGAAACGACTACAGCACCTCGAAGCAACGCTGCGACCGACGGAGTTGCTGGAGCAAGCCAGGGCCTATGTGTTGCTTCCACAATCCTTAGCATTCGACATCGTGGAAGCCGAAGGAGAGGATGGGGAAGAGTACGATTACGATGCGCTTCGAAAAGCCGATGATAGAGCTGAAGAGCTTGGGCGTATAATCGCGTCAAGGCCTGAAGTCCTTGGCCAACTTCTCGTCGACCTCGTGCGGGGGCGCGAAGCCGGGCGACGTTGGCATTTCGGTGTTGGTCTCGCAACAGCTTCAGCAGATATGGATGCGATGTGGCAAACCCTGACATCGGCTTTTAGGTCTGTTCCCGAACAAGAGCGAAACACATTTGTACTGCGGGGCTTCCTTGCCGGGGCGTCCCGCCATGCAGCCGACAAGGTCGCTGCATTTCTCGACGCCGCTGTCACCGACCCCGTACTTGGTCAACATTTCCTTTATCTACAGTGTGCCGTTACGATTGATGAGCAGGGACTCCAACGCCTATTTGAGGCACTACGAGTGAATCTCGCTCCTATCGAAACGTTCCGGTGTCTTCCGGAAAACATGATGACCAACACGATATCCCCTACCAATCTCCAGCGATTCCTCCTTGAGTTAGCAGCACGTCCAGATGGAACGGTAATCGCCATCCATATTTGGAGTATGCAGTTCTGCATTCTGGATGGGAAAAAAAGGATCGTCACACCAGAGCTTATACGCTGCGGGCGTGACCTCCTCATGCGATACGACTTTAAAAATGTGAATACCCATGACGAGTGCGATTTTGCAGCGATTTTTCGAGAATGTTTAACTGAAATCGACAGTGATACGTTTGTTCAAGCAATGTGCCACACACTCAATGAGGCAATCTCTAATGAAGTGGAGTCTTCATACTACTATTCAGAAATAATTGAAGAACTTTTCATCACTTCACCATCGATTGCGCTGAACACATTCATGCTGCAAGGAAATGAAAAGATTGCAGAGATAGTTGTGCACTGCCGGTGGGAACATGACGCCTATCCTCTTGAGAAGGTGCCACTGAATACCTTGCTTGACTGGGCCAGTGAAGAGCCACAAGCGCGATTCCCTGCTATGGCATCCGCGACGCCTCTTTTTACGAACCCGCCTGACCAAGCCGCGAAACTTTCCCCCCTTGCTCTTAGCCTGATTGATGCCGCGCCAGACAAAGGCACCATGCTTGATTGTTTCCAGCGCAATTCAACCCCAGACAATTGGCTCAACCCCTTCGCTCCATCTCTGGACGAGTGCAGGGCAGCCCTAGCCCCGCTCATGAATCATCCCGAACCTGTTGTCGCCTCGCGTGCGCGTGAGTGGAGTCAAGAACTGGCAAGAGAGGCTGAACAGGAACGCTTACGGGAACGCAAGAGAGATGAGCGCTTCGAGTAGGTTCCGGGCTATCCCGCAGGATGCATAGGCATAGCCACTCCATGGGAGAGGTCAACGGTTTCATCCTTCACGTCACCTTCACCATGCGCGGCCAGACGTTCCGCATCATTTCCGCACGGCGCGCCAATGCTCGCGAAAGGAGGAGCTATGAAGAAAAAGCCTGATGAGACCTCCACCCGGCTTTCCCTGGCTGCACTGCGCAAGCAGTCCTCCCGCACCGACTGGCAGCGCGTTGCAGCCCTCACCGATGCAGAGATTACCGCAGCCGCCGAAAGCGACCCCGACGCCCTCCCCCTCGACGACACCTTCTTCGATGTGGCGCGCCGTATGCCGCACGACTAGGCGGCACGAAGCCCCCCTCCCCCCAAAAACAGAAAGCCCCGCTCAAGCGGGGCTTCTTCATGACCGACACACGCGTTACCGTAAGCCTCACCGCCACACCGCCCGCCTACACCCCAACTCCCGCAGCCACCCAGCGTTCAAGCTGCGTCGCCGTGGTCACGGGTCTACCGCCGATGTAGCGCACCGGAAGGGCCGCCTCGGTGATGAGCGGCTTCAGCACCTTGCGGGTCATGCCCGTGGCCTGTTCAATCTCTTCCCAACCCACCAGCCACACCCGTGGCAAGCGCGCCTCTCGTGCGTCGTGCGTCGCCGTCGTCTCATACATGGCTAGCCTTCCTCGATGCCCACGACCCGCGTCGCCTCGATGAACGCGCGCAACTGTTCGGCCTCCACGCGGTAAAGCGGCTTGCGCACCGTCCCCACGTTGCTGGCCACCAGTTGCCCGGTGCGGATGAGTGCCCGCACTCGCTTGGCGTCCAGCGCCAGTGCGCGCCCCACCTGCCTAACCGTGAGCATGGTCTCCATGCAGCACCTCCCCGATGTGCAGTACGGCGGCCCGCACCCTTTCGTTGCGGAACGCGAGATAGGCCGTGGTGCTCTTGGGGTCTGCGTGCCCCAGCGCCTTGACCACCTCGTAGAACGGGTCGACGGGTTCGCCCGACGCCACCCGCGCCAGCATGAACTCGTAGACCATGTTGGCGAAGGTCTTGCGCAGGGCATGGCACCCCACCTTGCCCACGATGCCCACCGACCCGAACGCCTCCTGCAGGATGCGCCACGCCGTCTCGCGGCGTATGGGCCGGTTGCGGGCGTTGCGCGACCGAAAGAGAAAGGTGTCCACATGCCACGACCCGGCAGCGTGCAGCGCGTCAATCTGCCGCCAAATGGCCTGACGCGCCACGGGCGCGAGATACACGGTGCGGCCCTCGCGCTTGCCCTTCATGGCCCTGCGCGGCACAGCCACCTCACGCACTACCAGCCTGCCGCGCACTACATCGCGAATGCGAAGCGACAGCATCTCCGAGATGCGGAACCCCGCGTTCACGCCCAGCACGAACAGGCAGTGGTTGCGTACGGCGTGGTAGCCACCAAAGGCACGGGATGCCCGGCGCACCTCGTCCAGCGTCAGCGGTCGGCAGCCCTTCATGCGTTCCCCTGCTGCGATTCTTGACCCACAATATGCAAAAGACTATGAATCCTGTTCATTTTCATATCGCCTTCAAGGAAGTCATGATGGACACGCAGACGCAGCAGCCCCCCGCAGCGAACAGCGGCGACGCGAAGAACACTAGCACCCCCAAGAGAATAAAAGCCTTGGTAGCGTGGTGGAAAAGCATCGCCAAACTGGTAGCCATTACGATTGTCGTCATCTTTTTAGCCACTATCATCTGGCTCTGCGGAGCACTCGCCACGCACCACGGCATCTTCAATTCTAAGGTCAGCTTCGGTGAGTTGGAACAACTCGAAAACACCTTCTCCCCCGTGAATGCCTTCTTCGCTGGTCTCAGCGGCATAGGCATCATCGTGACCCTCTTCCTGCAACAGACTCAGATATCTGGAGCCAAGAAAGATGCGGAAGAGAATAACGGTAGACTTGAAAAACAACTCACAATTACGCAAGAACAATTTAAATTAGAAAGATTTGAAAGCATTTTTTTTAACCTACTATCAATACACAACGAAAATTCTAGAGAAATAAGGAATAGTAATTTTAGTTTTATCAGCCTCGTAAACGATTTAGGAAGTGCAAAAAAAGGACACAATTCACTTTATCAGCAGATCAAAAGCCTAGATGATGCAATAAATTTTATTCCATTATCAAAAAAAGAAGCAGCAAAATTCGAATTTGATGAATATTTCAACACAACTGACTACACGATATGCATATTTGCAAGGATATACAAGCAGCACAAGAATTCAATTATGCACTACTACAGACACCTCTACCACCTCATCAAATACACTAACAAAACGTTCGACGACGCCCCCGAAAAACGTCGACTCTACATGCGTATCATCAGGGCACAATTCACGGCTGCGGAGCACGTAGCTCTCTTTTACAATGCCCTCTACTATGCCGACCCAGAAGACAGAAACGAAGCCCAAGCAGCCGGACAGCCCGCCCCCGAAGGGCAGCAAGAGAGCACGACGACGCCAGCCAGCAAATTCAAGCGGCTCATTGAACGAAATGAGCTACTGCACGAGATGGACAAGTCCATGCTCATCTACCCAGAAATACACGAACATTTTTACGACAAAAAAGCCTATGGCGACGATTAACACCCCGCCCTGCCTCACTGCACCCACGACGGCCTCCGGCCCTCGTTCAGCGCAGCCCGCAACTCGCGCACCCGCGCAAGGTTGCGTTCGCGCATCTCGTCGGTGATTTCCATCGGCTCATCCCCGGTACGCTGCTGGTCGAGTTGCGCCCGCACCACCGCCATACGCCGCGCCTCCTGCAATCGCTCGTGCGCCGTGCGAATGTCCGCGCTCGTGGGCCAGAACCGCGAATGTGCCCGCGCCTCGTCCACCGCGTCGTCGAACTCGCCGCAGGTCATGGCCCGGCAGTCCTTGGCGTAGTCTTCCGCTAGCACATCGATGCTCTCTATCTGCCGCGACCGCGGATAATGCAGCGCCAGTCGCACCAGCGCGGCCCGCACATGTGCGGCGGTCAGTTTCAGGTCTCTGGCGTTCATGCGCGCACCTCCTTCTGCTTGCGGGCCTCCTCCAGCAACCGCGAATACGTATCCGGCTCTCGCCCGGCGTCAGATGCCGCTCCCTGCACGTCGTCCACGTCCGGCGACTTGAGCCACCACCGTTCGGCAAGGAACCGCTTCAGCCCCGGCGCATAGCCACGCTTCCAGCGCGGTGTCTCGCCCCACTCCTCGATGGCCTGTGTGATGCGTGCCAGCCCCGGCCACACCCGCCCGGCGCGGAGCATCTTGTACGCATCATGCCCGGCAAGCGGAGCCTCGCAGCGGGCAAGACGGTCGTACAACTCGCGCAGTTCGAGAAACTCCATGCTCGCGTCCAGCGCACCGTCGAGCACGTCGGGCGCTTCCGGCTCCACCCTGTCGCCCGACCACTCTTCGGCCTCATGGTGTTCAGGGCAAAGCCCGTCCCCACCCTCGGGCACGTCTACACGCGCCCGCGCGCGACCTTCGTTCACTGTACTACCTTGGGGTGTAGTATTCTTACTTCTTAACTTCTTAGGAGAAGGAAGAGGGGTTGACGAACCGTTCCACGCTTTTTCCACGCAATCCAACGCTTCGTTGCGATTCGTTTCCGTGCGGTTGAGCTTGCGCTGCCTACGTGCTTCGGCTGAGGCCTTCCCTGCTACCGAAGCCGCGACCCTCCGCGCCTCACTGCCTGAAACCCACGGGTTGTGCTCCTCCCAGTCATGCAGGCGAAGCCCCTCCGCATCTTCGTCAATCCACAGGCCAAAGCAGGTGGCAAAGAACCTCCCCTCTTCCCCCTCCCATCCAGCGGCTAGCTCCACGTCTTCACCATCCATACCCCGCAAGTTGCCATCAGGCCGATTCTGCGCCGCCCATATCCAAAGGACTTGAAGAGCCATCACGCCCTCAAGACCTAACCGCCTGATTGTCTTCTTTGTCTTCGGGTGTTGCCAGAAACCGACGGAAATGCGTATGTCCGTATTCACTGTTTTGAACTCCTCGCCATAACTCAACACCAAGGAAATCTCATGCCGGAAACAAAACTCGAACTGCCACACAGACCCGCAACGACCATCACCTACGAAGATGACTGGGTGTACATCCAGCAAACGGGCGCATCAGGAGACGTTGATCGCGTCGCACTGCATTCGGATGACCTTCAAACCATCATTGATTTTCTATGCGACATAGCTGGATTGGAGACTCTCGCCCCTAGCTGGCACTCTCCTTGCGTTGCCGTTGCTGGCCCTGCCTGTCCGCAGGGCCTTTTTGCTGGCCTACTTCACAGTCCCCCCGGCACGGCCTGTTGCCCCACGCCCACCCGCGCGGGCATCGGCCTAGCCCCTCCGGGCTTGTGGCCTGTCTGAAATGCGGGCAGTCACGATGCCTCATGCCCAATCCGCCTTTGACGCCACACATCGACCACGGTATCTGCACATAGAAAGAGGACTCTCCATGCTACAGGCCGTCACCTATGCCGAGGCCCGCCAGAGGCTTGCGGCCATTATGGACAACGTGTCCGACTCCCATCAGCCAACCATCATCACGCGCTACAAGGCGCGACCAGTAGTCTTGATGTCGTTCGACGACTACAACAGCATCATGGAGACGGCACATCTGCTTCAGTCTCCCGCCAACGCCGCACGTCTCCGCGCATCTCTCGAAGCTGTCAGCACAGTTGATAAGCAGAGCTGACGCTTCTACCCCCGCCCTTCCCGGCTCGCCGTGTCCCCATGTAACCGCACCCACTCCGTGCGGTACTTGGCGCACGTCTGTTCGCATTCGCGCATGTGGTCTTCCATGAGGGCCGCAACCGTGCGCGGGTGCGCCGGGTGCCTGCCTTCCAGTGTTCGCACCGCTTCGTGCAGCCGTAGCAACGTAGGGTAGTCGTCCAGGCATTCGGCCTCGCACGTCTCCCGGTCGGGGGGCGCTTCGCCCACGGGCACAGCCTTCATGCCCAGCGGTTCCAGCAGATAGCCCACCGCCATACGCACCGCCTCTTCCGCCCCTGCCTCCACCCCACGCGCCAACAGCAGACGCACCCGGTCTAGCGGGTTGCGTTCTGCATCGTCAGAGATGTCGGGGTTGCGGCAGTAACGGCCTATCTGGTTGTGGCCCACAGAGAAGATGCGCTGCATTCCCGCAAGGCCGAGGGCCTCGCGCAGCGCAGCCATCACCTCCCACGACCGCGCCGGAGGCAGAACTGGGGGGCGAGGCGAGATCATTTCACCCTCGCCACAGAGGGCATGGTGGGTGATGATGGAGGGGACGGGGGCCACAGGTCGGGACGGATAAGCGAAAAAGTGAGGCCAAGCCGTTGCATATAGCGAGCAACAGATTCAACATCTGGCTCTGCCACACCCCGACAGTGTTTCCAAACAGAGGCTTTAGTCACCCCTGAAAGGTTTGCCATCTGCTCGTAGGTAAGCCCCTTCTCGACTCTGAATTTCTCCAGTGCGTTCATCATGGCTAAACTGTTTACTACGGTAAACATAAGGTCAAACAAAAACACATCCCAAAGGAAACGACTATGCGCTACCCAGAGGGTATGGCTTTACAAAACAAATTTCCGATACTTTGGGATTGTTTCCTTCAGCGCATCAATGACGCGCTCAAGGCGACCACGCAGGAAGAGCTTGGCCGTCGTCTTGGCGTTGGAAAGAGCGCAATCACCAAATGGCGTCATGGCAGCACCAGAGGGGCCGACCTTCAGGACTTCCTCAGGTATTGCGATGTACTCGGAATTGATTTTTGTGGAATCATCAACGGCACTCCGACACCGACGTATTCACCGTCACCGTTCGAGATAGCCCTTACCGGAGTGCTGGACAGCTTTCTCTCCGTCCACAACCTCACGCACGAAAAAGCCGCTTCAAGCCTCTGGCCTGAAACGGCGAACGGTGCAGCCAAACTAGGGAGCATACTCACTGCGAAAGAGCCACTCACCCCTGAAGTGCTCATGCAGCTGTGCTTGCTGATGGAAGAAGACCCCGGCAAACTGCTGCGCCTTGCCCGTGAACGCGTCCAGCCGGAAGGTGAGCAAATATCCGGCAACGCCAAGTCCGCTTAGCGCTCATCAAGGGCGGAGCAAAGGCAAAGCCACATCGGAAACGCCCTGTGCTGCGCTTGATGAAGCGAACATCAGAACCAGATTGAACCAATGCCCTCGTAGGCAACAGAACGCTTACAAGGCTTCAAATTACCACCGTAACGCCCCCGTCAGGGGGGCTATTTTTTTACCTGCCCTCTGGGTATACTCCCCCCGGTTCAACAACGTTCATAGCAGCCCACACATTCCCATCGCATGAAGCAGCACACGCCCAAACATACGCCCGCCAAAGCGGTCGACCTCTTCTGCGGTGCGGGGGGGTTCAGTCTTGCCGCCCGCAATCTGGGTATAGAGGTCGTTGCCGCACTTGAGAACAACCACTATGCTGCCGCGACATACCGCCATAACTTCATAGAAGGCTCCCGCCGCCCCCCCCTGCTCTTTGAGGGCGACATTCTGGCCATATCGCCAGAAGCCTTCATGCAGGCTGCAAACCTCACTCCCGGCGGAGTCGATATCATCATGGGCGGCCCTCCCTGTCAGGGTTTTTCCACGCATCGCATCAAAGGGGCAGGGATAGACGACCCCCGCAACACGCTGCTTCTGCGTTACTTCGAATATGTGCAGGCCATTCGCCCGCGCTATTTTCTTGTCGAGAATGTGCCCGGCCTACTTTGGCCTAGGCACGAAGAGTACCTGCAAAGATTCTACAAACTGGCTACAGAGGCAGGCTACCATGTCTCTCCACCGCAGGTGCTCAACGCACGCGATTATGGCGTTCCGCAAAACCGAAAGCGCGTTTTCATTCTCGGCACAGCTGGGGGGCACACTCTGCCAGATTGGCCCCCACGCCCCACACACTTCGCCCCTGAAAGCTCTCAGGTTCGTGCAGAGGGTCTCCCTGCTTGGTGTACAGCAGCACAAGTTTTCGCCACTGAACTGGCAAACGACGACCCAAACGCCATACACCTCAACCATCGTCCAGAAATGGTAGAGGTGTTCCGCAGCACCCCGCTCAATGGTGGCAGCCGGCAGCAATCATGCCGCGTTCTTCCCTGCCACCGGAATCATAACGGTCATAAGGATGTATACGGCCGCATCAACCCCGACGCTCCCGGCCCGACCATGACCACAGCTTGCACCAATCCTTCCAAGGGGCGCTTTCTTCACCCTACGCAGCACCACGGCATCACAGTGCGTCACGCTGCTCGCTTTCAAACCTTTCCGGAGACGTTCACCTTCAAAGGTGGCATCATGGCTGCCAGCGCACAGGTGGGCAATGCTGTGCCCATAGACCTTGGCATGGCTGTCATACGCCCGCTACTAAGCGCTTTACCCGCCTGCATAGCACGCCAAAGTCAGTAGACGCTTTTCTTTTTTATCGTGCCTTGATACAGGACTGGCTATGTTGAACACAGCCAGCTTCCAGACACGCGCCCGGGCCATAGACCACCTAGGCCGTGGGCAGATAGCAGACGCCCCCACCGCCATCAGCGAACTATGGAAGAACGCCTACGACGCATACGCCCGAGGCGTTGAACTACACATTCACTCTGGCAACGTCGTCGTCGCCTCTATCTGCGACAATGGGCACGGCATGGATGCCGAGACCCTTAGCTCGAAATGGCTTGTGGTTGGCACAGAGAGTAAAGTCGCCTCTCCCGTCCCTGTAGAAGACCGCTTCGGTCTGCCAGAACGTGCCCGACTTGGTGAAAAGGGCATCGGCCGGCTTTCCGCTGCTTTTCTGTCTCCCGTCACACTTGTTGTCAGCAAACGCGTAGGGCAGCCCTATGCTGCCCTGCTTGTAGACTGGCGCTTCTTCGAGAACCCATACCTGTTCATCAACGACGTTAGGTTCCCCCTTGTCGAATTCGGAGAACTTAAAGAGTTTCCTGCGTTGTTTGCGCAGATGTTCGAAGAACTCAAAGCCAATCTGCAATGGGGCTCAGCCTCACCCCATACCGCCCACCTCGCTGCCGCATGGGACAGGTTCGACGCCATAGAACGCGAACAAAACCCCAATGCCCCCACAACCCGAGAAGCCATTCTGTCACTCTCCCCTGAAGGGCTCATCAAATGGGACCACTTCTCTCCTTGGTGGCAGTTGATGCACAAGGCAGTAGAGGGTGACGACGTACACGGCACCGCACTTTTTACTATCGGCGCGAATACCGAACTTGCATGCTGGGTCACTGACGACGAATATGAAAGCCCAGATATACAAAAGGTCAAAGAAACTCTGACCGAAACACTGGTCAGTTTCGTCGACCCGTTTGAAGACACTCCCATCGCCTTCGACTATGCCGTAGTCGTTCACAAACCCGGCAAAGCTGACTTCATTCCCGTTTCTTCCGAAGAAGTTTTTGACATCCAAGAGCTTCGTAGCCTCGAACATGTCATCGAAGGCGAATTTGACACCGCTGGCAACTTTCAGGGCAGAATAACGGCTTTCGGCAAAGACCGTGGCGAATGCTTTCTGCCATCTCCATCAGTTTTCACACAACGTGGCAAGGATAGCGTCGGGCCATTCAGGTTTTGCCTTGGCACGTTTGAGCAAGACAAAAAGAACACTACACACTCAGACGAAGAATTCGAGTATCACTCGAGTCAAGTTAATAAATATGGCGGGATATGCATCCACCGTGATGGTCTCCGGGTCATGCCCTATGGGCGTGAGGATGGGGACTTATTTAGGATGGAATTCCGCCGTTCAAAACATGCTGGACGAGAGTTTTTTGTCTATCGCCGCAGCTTCGGTCGTTTGGCGATTACCAGTCAGCACAACCCCAACCTCAAAGATAAGGCTGGCCGTGAAGGACTGGTTGTCAACAAAGCCCGCCGTGAATTCGAACGACTTGTCATCAATCTGTTGATGTATGTTGCACGCGAATATTTTGGAACGGCATCCACTATCCGCAATCAAGAACTCCCTGGCATTCAGAAGGCACGCCAAAGGCAGATGCGGGCAGCAGAAACGGCCCGCAAGCGCAACCAGAAGAATTTCGTCCGGGCACTCAAAGAGAAGTTACCCTTGGCGCTTGAAGCCAGCACGCGGGCAGAAGCCGGGGCTGACAAACTGGAACAGACCCTAGCATGCAAAGCGTACGACGACCTGCCTGCCATCAAGATGGAACTCGACGCATTGCAGGGGCTGCGCGACGACCTGCGCATCCCCAACCGCCCAGATGAGCTTGGTAGCCAAGAAGAAGACTATAGAAGATACCGCGATGCCTATGCCTTGTTCTGCGCCACCATTGACAAGCTCAAGTCCATGCTCGCCCGGTGTGAGGCAGAAGGTCTGCTAGGCGACCCTAAACGTATCGCCACATCAAAGTTCTATAGCAACGAAGCGCGCATCTCCAGCCAGATAGGCAAAGCCCTGTCTACCATCACCTCTAGCCTAGATGCGCTACGCACCACATGGGAAGAGAACGCCAGAGAAGACAGAACGGCGTACCGGCGCAAGTCCACGGAATTCGTCAGCATGCTCGAAGCTGGGCAAGGCTTGACCCCGGTACTCGACTACCTAGACAAAGTACACACCGAACTCAGTGACGAACTGAACCTCAAATACGACGGCATCATCCATAGCCTAGAACAACTCGTCGAAGGTGTAGACCTTGAAGGTGCCTTCTTTCATGTAGATGAGGTGAACCGGTCGCTTGAAGAAAAAGTATCCATGCTCAACTCTGTGGCACAACTCGGCATCAGTGTCGAAATCATCGGCCATGAGTTAGAAGCACTCGAATCTCAGGTCACGCGCTACCTCAAACTTATGCCCAAAGAGGTGCGCGCCCTCAAAAGTTACACCCTTGCGTTCGAAGCGCACCGTGCCCTTGTAGACCGACTGCGATTTCTGGCACCTCTGCGAAAAACTTCGTACCGCAGCCGCATCGCCATCTCGGGTAAAGAGATTGCCAAGTACGTCAAAGAGTTCTTCGGCACCACATTCGAGCAATGCCGCATCCAGTTCGAAGTTACCCCTGCGTTTGAAGGTTTCTCCATCAGAGACCTACCATCCCGCATCTACCCCACCTTCATCAACCTTGTGAACAATGCTCTCTACTGGGTGCAACGTGGTGAAAGAAGGATAATCCGCCTCGACTTTGTGCAAGGCAAAGCCATTGTCGCAGATAGCGGACCGGGTGTTGATGAAGACGACCAGAAGCACCTGTTCGAATTGTTCTTCACAAAACGAACCAACGGGCGCGGTGTGGGGTTATACCTCTGTCGCGAAAACCTTGCAGTTGCCCGCCACAGCATCCGCTACGCAACAGATAATGACCCCGAAGTCCTCGAAGGGGCTAACTTCATCATCGAATTCCACGAGGTTGAACATGTCTCCCGCTAATGCTGCAATCATCGATGAAGCCTACATATCCCCCATCAAAAGCATACTTTTTATAGACGACAAATTTCCAACTCACGCAGACTTGCTCAAGAAATCGCTCACCACCGACACAGAAGAAGAGCATATTGAAGCAAACCTGCGCGATATTGCTACTGAAAACCAATTTGACCATGAAGAAGACAACACTCACAATGGAAATATAGACATCGAAGAAATACAAGAAGAACATGACCGTAGTATAGATGAGCATGTCCTACGATTAACACAATCTTGCAGGGAAAATGGCTACATATTTGACGTAGAAAACAACCTCGAATGCATCGAAAGAGATGAATATGCTTTTATAAACAAATCAGACCTTGTTGTGCTAGACTACTTCCTAACAGAAGGTGAAGATTCATCTCACGCTCTTAAAATAATACATAGCCTTGCACAATCAAAAAGATACAATCTAATTATCGTCCATTCTACAAAAGAAAAACAAGACGTTGCATCTGAGATTTTATTCTCAATGAAGAATATTACGTATGAAAATACCGAACGCGAAGAACTCGCGAATGCCGCTGCTATAGAAGCTATTGTCAATGAAAACATACGTCATATACTAGACGGCTCAGAAGAACATATAAAAACGATATGCAGCCTTGCTGGTTCAGCATCAAAAGAAAAGGTCATTTATTTCACAAATCAAATAATTAGTAATAATTTTCGGAGTACAACAAAATCTAAATCTGACCTCGTCTTACAAAGCGATATCGCTTCAAGCACCACTCCATGGATAGCTGCAAAAAATGCTTTTATTGTTGTCACACAAAAAGATATAGCTTCTGAACAAGACATCAATAACCTCATACAAGAGCTGAAAACTGCGCTTACGGAATACGACCCGGGAATCATCACAAAGGCACTACATAAATTTGCAAATATATCAAAAGAAAACATTTACGAGATTCTTAACTCATCATTCTCAACACCAGAAATCCGTGCTGCGGCACTATTAACAGCCCTTAACGGAATTTCAAGCATAGAGACACATCCTCACAAGGCTAACATTATCGCAAATAGAATCACACATGCCATACTTTCTGCAGCAAGCACAGGCATTGCATCTAAAGCAGACCAGTTTTGCATAAACTGCATTGACTCGCTACAAATAGAAAATGAAGCCACAATCCATAGAGCTTGCACTACTGCTGAGAACGCAAACTGCACCATGGATAAAATCTTCCTTCATGCAAACGCCATGGCTTGTTGCGAACAAAAACCTCACCACTACATAACTACAGGCAGTATCTTTACGCAGGAAGACAAATCATGGATGTGCGTAACACCATCGTGCGACCTGGCTCGAGGTGAAGACTTTAACGCAAGCAAAATAATATTTATAGAAGCCATTAAGCTTACTAAAATTACTGATAGCAACAGAATAGCAAAGGCACTCAAAGATGCTCATAAAGGGTTATATATTTTTGTAAAGACTACGACAGGCGTAGATGTGTACTCTCCATACAACGATAGTAAACCGAATCTACACATTGATAACTTTTTTATTCGTGGAACAACATTTCTCACCATTGACGACACTATAAGGCTATACACGGTTGAAGCTGACGAAGTGGGATATTCCGTCATGTCTCAACAAAGCAACGTCATTGCTCAACTCAGGCCAGACTACGCAAGCAGATTCCTGTCAGAAAAAGGCGCGTGGAAATCCCGCATCGGGGTCGACTTCTTTCAGTATAAACCAGAGTAGCACATACCCCTCGAATCGATTCCTGCCCCGCTCCGGCGGGGCTTTCTTCTTCCTATTCCTGCTGCAATTTTACTAAATCGTCTTTCTTGTATATCCATATCTGCACACCATCTATGACAGGTGCTCCTATGGGTATTTCCGCACTCTTCCTGTTCTGTCTCATTCTTGGTGGCGGCTTCTACGCCGGGGTTCAGTGGCAACAACAGCGCACACCTCCCCGTGTGCCTCCCGCGCAGCCCGCGCCCCCTTCATACTCACCCCCACCCTACCTCGAAGACCAACCGCCCCCGCGCCGACAGCCAGCCCGACGCAAGGCAGACTGGCCATCCTCTTCTAGCCGTCAAACAGAACCAGAACGCTACGAGGCCAAGCTGCGAAGCGACCCGGTGTTGCTCAACACACTTAAGGCCGAACTTATGGCACGAGAGCACCACCTCATGCGGGTGCTCAACAACTTCATCGAGGGCAACACAGGCCAGCACATGCAGGCCGACCCGTTCTACCTCTACCCAGAGATTGCCAGCACCAGCCCGGAAGAATTCCTCAACACGCTGGGCACACGCCTTCAGCACACCAACTTCCCCGACCTAGCCGACGACGGTAAGGGGTGGGTCTATGTTCTTGCAAACTATGCCATGCCCGGTGTGGTCAAAATCGGCTATTCCACAAAGCCAGCCCTACGCGCCGCAGAGCTATCCGTCTTGCGCACCGTAGATGAGAACGGGCTTAGCGTGACCAACCGGACATCACTCCCCCGCCCCTTCAAGCTCCAATTCTGTGTGTTGCGCCCTAACGCTCGCGCTTCAGAGCAGTACATCCATGAACTGCTCGCCCCCTACAACATACGGGAAGAAGGAGGTATGGCAGGTACGGAGTTCTTCGCCCTGTCAGTAGAGCAAGCTTACGACGCGCCCTACTACACCTTCCCAGATGAAACCTTCCACTTTGCCGCCTTTCACGACTCATGTTTCTTCTTCGGTAGAAAGGACGACACATTACAGTGAATCTTTAAATATGAATTAGGAGGTGCTTATGAATCTTTATGATCGTTTTTTTAACGGAGAAATTCAATTGTGGAAAACGTATTGGATTGGATTAGTTGCCGTCAACGTCATCACCCAACTCATTATTAAAATATTGTCCAACGCAAATGCTAATTTTATGCTGATATTGATCATGAGCATATCACTGCTCCTATGGTCAGCAGCAGCCTTAATTGCCACATGGAGAAGCGCAAAAAAGTATACAGGTTCTATTTATTTCAAATCATTAGCACAAATCGCTGTTGTATTTGGGTGGATATCTCTTTTCGCAAACTGCAGCGCAGTGCTTGTATATTTTAAAAATCAGTAGCGCACGCTGAAACGATAAAGGCAAACTCAGTCTCCCGCTGCCCCGCTCCGGCGGGGCTTTCTTTCGCCCACTCTGTTTACTCCATGAAACTTTTTCTGCCTTTTTTTGTTTACTATAAGAAACAATCTCCACATCAGCCACTCACCACGAGCCGAACACGGCGCGCCTGCGGGCCGCCAAGTAGGGGGAACCGGGGCGGGGCGGTTGGTACCGTCGGGCGACAGGGAAACAGGTAACGCCGGGCAAGCGGTCGCGGGCTCACCCTCCCAATGAGGATGCGGGGGCACCGGGCAACCCAACCGGGCCAGAACCTGAAACGAACGAGGCCCACACAGACGGTCGGCACGATGAAACGCCAAGGAGGACTCTCATGGACGCGTATGCCTACAGCATCAGAGACAAGGCAAAGACCCTCGCTTACGAAGCAAGACGCTTCCCTGCGGCAGCGGAGACAGCCCTAGCGTGGCTCGACAGGGCAGAGGCTTTTGCAGAACGGCGTGGCCTTTTCCAGTTGGCGGACGAAATCCGCCTCGCCGCAGCAGAAGCGGCAACGGCGGGAGCGTCTGGCTGGTTCGACGTACCACAGGAGCAAAGCCATGCAGCAGCGTAGCATTGCCCCTAGCACCACCTACGCGCCCGCCCCCGTTGCGATAGCAGCCCACATCATTCGCTACCGCAGCGCCCACACGGGCCGTGTCTACACAGGCGCATCCCTTACCGAAATCTTCAAGGCCGTGCGGGCCGATATGGAGAAGCGCCATGCAACAGCATAGCCTCACGCGCCGCACGCTCTGCGCCGTCGCCATGCTCGCGGCCCTGTTCTGCCTCTATGCCGCTGGCGACGCTCTCTCGGGGAATGCGCTGTGACCCGCGAAGAGTTCGACGCTGCGTTCGACCGCATCTACAGCATCACAGAGACGACAACACAGGTCGCGTTGTCAGAGGTGCTCGGCATCCGGCAATCCAGCGTGTCTGATGCACGCAAGCGCAACTCCATCCCTGGGGCATGGCTCGTCACGCTGGTCGACCGTTTCTCCGCAAACCCGGCGTGGATCCTCACAGGCGAGGGGCCACGCTACCTGCTGCCCAGCGACTCGCGCGACGAGATGACCCTCTCAGAAGAGACAGTCGCGAAGATACGCGCCGAAGCCATCGCAGAGGGCCGACGTGCCGCCATCAACGACCTGAATACGGATGACGTCTTTACGCTTGTGCGCGAGCGCCTGCCGCAGGGCACGGTGCTACGCTACTCAGGCGAGGTTACGGCATGAAGACCGCCCCACGCGGGGCGGATGTGGCCCTCGTCGTCACCTTCCCCCTTGGGGTGGTCGGCCTGTTGCGAACAGAAGCGGCCCTTATCGGTGGCAGCGTGGCCGAAGTCATCGCCCTGCGTGTCATGTCCAGCCTCGCTGCAGAAGACCTGCTCGGCAAATGCGAGCAGTGCGGCGCGCCACTCATACCCGGTTATCCGGGCAGCATATGCCCGGCGTGCGACCCCGCATCCACATAGCGAGGCCGCCATGCTGAAACTCGGGCAGGTCGTCGAAACCCGTAAGAGGCGGTGCGTCATCACCGCAAAGAACGGAAGCCATCCGTGGATGTTCACGGCTTCCCCTCTGCGCGAAGACGGCACGGTCAACGACGAGCGATGCGTCATCGTCGATGCGCGCCGCCCCGTCTACACCGAAACGGAGTGCGGCATGCAAGCCATGCTCCCCGTGTGGGGCGAAGCGACCACCCAAGAGGAATGTAGCCCCGCCTAGCCCTCCCACCACCTGCGGCGACCAGCGCGCCTCCTTCCTGCGCGCTGCAACCTCCACCGGTCGCCGCAGGTATAGGCGAGAAGGCGACATGGCCAGCGGGCGTGGCGTACACGATTAACGCTCAAAGACGAGGAACGAACCATGCAACAGACGCAAGACCAGTTCGACGAAGCAGTCACCAAGGCATTCCGCGATGCGGCGGAAACACAGCGCATCCTGTCCTTGCCCTACATCACTGCCACAGAGGCAGCCAAGGTCTACCCCATCGGCAAGTCCACGCTCGACAAGATGCGCGCCAAGAGGACGGGCCCCGTGTACTTCCATGTCTCCGGCAAGGCCAACGCCTTTTATACCCACGAAGACATCCGCACGTGGCTCAACAAGCATCGTCAGCGGGTGATGTAGGCAACTCGGGCAGCAACGCCATCGCGTCGTGTTTCGTGTCCGGAGATAGCTTCGAATACCGCTTCGTCATCTCAAGCGATGAGTGCCCCATCAATACGGCTATCGTATAGAGGGGCACTCCTCGTTGGGCGAGCCACGAACCGAACGTGTGCCGCAACGTGTGAAAGACGACCTTGTGCCGGGCATCTGTCACGCCGTCGTTGAAAAGCTCATCAGCAACGCGCGAGAACACGGACGAGATGTATCGAACCCTTCCGCCACCTCTCTGTACGAAGACGAATTCCTTCGCATCCCGGCCAGCGCATCTGGCAGCGAGTATCTCTTTCACACCAGCCGTCATATAGGCGGCCCTCGTGCCCGCCTTCGCGTCCATGACGTCGATGACCCCGTCCGCCACGTTCACATGCCCCACCTGTAGGCCCAGCACCTCGCCAAGCCGCATGCCGGTGTAAAGAGACAGGTACGCGATGTCGTGCCACTGACGGCTGCGCCTGTGGAGTGCGTGCAGCAGGCTCGCCGCCTCCGCCTCGGTCAGAAAGCGGAGACGCGCCGCATCGACCTTGGGCATCTCCACCCCGTCGGTCGGGCTCGTGCCGGTGTAGATGCCCCACGCCACGCACTTCCTGTAGACCTGCCGCACCAGCGCGATTGCATGTCGTATCGTCTGTGGCGACCGCCCCTTCTCCGCCATCGACCGCTTGAGCTCCTCGATGTGGATGGGCTTGATCCTGTCCATCTTCGCATCCCCGAAGAGAGGGGCGATGTGGTGCTCGAAGTACCCTCGCATGTGACTTTCAGACGACTTGCCTTTGGCATGAACCGTCAAGTATCGCTCCAGGGCATCGCGAAAGACAGGCATCTCGTCGCGTGCGATGAACCGCCCGGCCTCGACCTCCTTGACCCGCTCAGCCCGCACACGAGCGGCATACGCGGCGTTGACGCCTTCGCTCTTACGCCCTATTGTCTCCCACACTTTCTTGCCGCCATGGCGGTAGGCTATGTCGAAGGCGATGTCCTGCTTGCCAGACACCCGGTGAATCACGAGTCTTTCGTATACTCCCGGATACTTAGTAGAGCTTCGCTGACTGGCCATAGGTTCCTCCCGTGCTACCACCCTGCTACCACACGATGGAATTCCGGGGCAATGCGGGGAACCGCAAGAAAACGTAACAACCTGTTATCAAAAGAATTGAACACACGAAGACGGTACAGGAATCAGCTGAAAACGGCCTTTAAGCGCCTCCTAAGCGCTAGGCCACAAGTTCGATTCTTGTCAGGCGCACCATGACTCCAAAAGGCCGTCTCCTCGCGCAGGCGGCCTTTTTTCTTTGCAGCACGGACACGCTCCCGTATTGCCGAGCATGAGTATGCCGTTGCTTCGGCTATTCTGGTGCGTTAGAGTCCACAAGCGAACACATCCACAACGTGCGAGGCCTTCATGCCCCATCTCCGCTATCTCATCTGCCTTCTCGGCACTCTACTCCTCACCGCATGTGCGCCGGCCCAGCGCGGTGTTTCAGGCAACACATTCATGTCCCGGTCGCCCGAGTTCACCTTTGTCACACCGAAACTCGAGCCGAGGTATTCCGCAACGATTGATGCCATCCTCGCGCAGACGGGCTTCAACAAGGCACCACTCACCTACATGGTCAGCGAGGGCGAGGTCGAAGGTACACGCGCCGCTGCCATCGTCATCGTAGCCGAGTCCCCCGGAGGCTGGCGCTGGAAACAACTCACCCCCTCGGCAGCACATCTCCTTGGCGTCTCACACCGGGTGACCATCGCGGGAAAAAGCTTCAACGCCATCAGCTTCAGATATGAGAAAGGGCAGGACTGCTTCGGCATATCCAAAGGACGAGACTGGATAGTCAGACGATTCACGCGCCTTGAACGACACGACAGCCAGCAATTGTTCATCGAATACCGGGAATACTCCCCCGGCCACGCCACAGCCGACCGGCTGCACGACTTCGAAGAAAGGGCACAGCAGGCATTTGAGCTTTCGTTCAACGCCCCTTCAAGCAAACTCGTGTTCGACTCCCTTGCCGCAATGCCGGGGCTTTCCCCGCTTCATATCGGAACGCTGATGGGGCCGATGGAGAGAATTCCCCTCCCGTTGTACACACCGAAAACAACGCAGAGATAGCACCGCATGAAACGCGCCGATGAAGGTCCTCGGCGCGTTTCATGTATGAATCCGCAGGGCACTCTGCCCAACACCACGCAGACATTTAGGATGACGGCCACGCAGATAAAGACGCTACGGCGTGCCCTTAACAAGGGAGGCTTTAACGCGCCATGCGAGGCTTATTACTCGGTCTTACTCACATCACACTGCGACGGTTCAACTGTCTCTCCACACCCTCCGACCGGGGTGCCCCCAAACGCACCGACCTTCCATGGAAGAAGCTCACGGGCAGCCTCAAGCGCATGACGTTCCACAGACTGGAACCATGCCTCATAGCCTTCAGTGATGCGACGCCCCTCGTCGGTCAGGCGATAGCCATCGCGATTGCTCCCCTGCTTCTCGACCAGCTTGCAGCCCAACGCCTCTTCGGAATGCTTGAGCTTTCCCCATGCGGCCCGGTATGACATGCCCAGCGATTCTGCGGCTTTCTTGAGGGAACCGCACTCCTCCACCTTACGCAGCAGAAGAACGCGCCCCATGCCGAACAGCATGCCCCCCTCCCTCTCAAGCCAGAGATGGAGACGAATTGTGACATCCGTTGACGAGGTGTCCTGGCTGAATAACGATGATGTTCTAACAACACCAGATTGCGGTGGGGGCATAGCGCCTTGCCTCTCGATCGATGTCTTTTGTGACATAATGAGCACCTCAAAAAAACCGCCTCCCGAAAATGACGGAACGCGGCTACAAACCGACGCGTAACCACGCCCCCCAGCACAGGAGGTAGCGTGGACGCCTCATTGCATACACCAAACGATGCAGCCTGAACAGCGTTGCCACAGCTGCTTGCGAGGACACTGCCCAGTCAAAAACAAGTAGTTATCGCAGAGTTTTGACGGAGAAAATGAAAGCCATCCCCGCTGACTTGGAATCCAGTGGCGGACAAAAAGAAGAAAACGGGGCCCCCCCGCTGCTGCGAAGGGGCCTCATGGTCAATGCTTGAGACTCTTTGTGTAAAGAAAGAAACCGATGACTCCGAGAATCACGACTGCTGCGACGATACAACCAAGGTCAGCGAGACTCATGACTACCTCCGCGGAATTTCCGCAGGTTCCGGCAGGCGGCTTATGTCGTCCACCATGTTCGCCCTGTGCCAGGGCAACGACCGGCCATATGCCGGTTCACCGTATTACGCATGATGTCCTAGTGCCTTCCCGTAGAATGCCACGAGGTGGGACACGACATCATAGTCACGTCTGAACCCTGAAAGCTTCAATCTGGCCAATCCATGGATTGCACCGAGAATCATGAATGCCATTTCATCTGTATCGCTGCAGATAAAATCGCCTGATCTCACGCCAGATTCGAGAGTATCGAGAATCGCCATGAACAGGTGTTCATAGAAACCTAGCGACGGCCCCCCCCGTCCACCTACGACTTCCACACCTCCCGCCACGCAATCGACACTGACGGCATGCAGAAACAGTGCATCCTGCTGGCATTCATCGATGAACCGGAAGTGATGGACGAAGATTGCCGCAAGACGCTCAGGCGGCGGGGCAAGACCTGCCGCCGATTCGAGACCCTGCATGTAACTGCCTTCGATTTCGGAGGTAATGGCAGAGAGAGCGGCGTCTTTTGATTTGAAATAATAGAAGAAAAGCCCCTTGGCCAAACCCGCTTCGGCAGTGATGCGCGCAACGGTGGTAGCGCGTGCACCTTCGGCGGCAACGAGTCGTTTCGTGGCATCAAGAAGATCCTGACGGCTTTGCATGACGGCTCCTTGACCAAGTGGTCAATCTTGACCGTATGGTCAACAAAAATGACGCCCGACGTCAAGTGAAAAATAGAACAATAGGACTGCGCCGATCGAAGTGCTTGCATCTCTTGGCAGGTACAACCTTTCGGGTTATCCATCAGATACTGGGTGAACACGTACCCGCACTGCACTACAAATCCTGCTACGCCAGCGGTGACGCCTGACGTATGTGACGTTGGTCAGCACACGAACAAGGAGCAATCATGCGCGCCATCGGCAATCTCATCTGGTTTCTTTTTGGTGGAGTATTCATGGGGCTGGCATGGTGGCTGGCGGGGCTGCTTGCGCTCATTTCCATCGTGGGCATTCCTTGGGCACGAGCCTGTTTCGTTATCGGCGGTTTCACCTTCTTTCCTTTCGGCAAGGAAGCCATAGACCGTGAAGACCTCACGGGCAGAGGGGACATCGGAACCGGGGTGCTTGGAACCATCGGCAACGTCATCTGGTTCCTCTTTGCCGGGTTATGGCTCGCACTCGGCCATGTCGCCTCCGCCATTGCCTGCGCCCTGACCATCATCGGCATCCCCTTTGCGTGGCAGCACCTCAAGCTTGCAGGCATCGCACTTGCCCCTGTCGGAAAGACCGTGGTTCCTGTGGAAGTCGCAGATGCCGCTTATCGCTCCAATGCCGAACGCACCATCTACGACATGCGCCGCCGCTGATGGATGAAGTCCCCATCTCCGGCTGATCGAGGCCTCGCCTTATCATTGCCCGGACATGCAGACGCACGCTCATCTCCTGATGGGCGTGCGTCTGCACGATAGTGGCAGGTGACCGGTGGGAACAAAGCGCCCTCTCCGAGGCAGGCTTGTCGTTCATGTTCCTGCAGGTCGCTGACCGTACAGCCCCCCCACGTACCCTCTTTACCCTGCCCATATGGCTTGGTTGCAGCCATCCGATTGCCGCATACCAATTCTCCAACACATTGAATCGTCTCGCTACGATAGATAAAACCTCTACGTATAAAGCCCTCACATTGGTAACACGTATTTGACAAATGTGACACGCAAGACTAAAAGAACCGTGGGCGAACCCGCCCTACCTCGTAACACACAGCCCGAACAGACAATCCACGGGCACAGGATGCGGCGATGGATGTGCTGGTTATCACGGGGCTGAGACAAAGACGCGTAGCAACGCATTCACAGCTGAAAGCCGACCATCCCGACGACAGCATTCTGGCGAATGTGGGGGGCATGGCAATCCATGCCTCACCGGGTGATGATGCACACCCTGGCCCTGCGGCTGGCTTGTACGCACGGTCGCCCTCCCCTCACTCCATGACTGCCCCGTCCATTCTTACTCCCTCTTGCTTTTCTGGAAGAACCGTTCCATACCGCCCGGTTCCGGACACCAGCTCTTCGCACTCGTGCAGAAAACCGGCTGAGCACAATCCCGGTTCCAGAGGCACGTTGCCGGGTGTCCGCACGACAGCAGACCCATGCGGAGGACACCATGTCCAGTGAACGGTGCAAGCGCGTCGGTGTCGTCGCCATTCTCGTGCGCGACCCGGCGAATAACGCTGGGGCGGTCAACACCATCATCAGCGACTTCGGCAGGCTGGTCATCGGCAGGATGGGAGTGCCCTACCGCGAACGCGGCGTGAGCATCATCTCCCTGCTTGTCGATGGCGATACGGATGAACTGGGAGCGATGACCGGCAGGCTGGGCAATCTGCCTGGTGTCCGGCTACGTACGCTCCTGCTGACCGACGACGCGGCTTAGCCCCGCCGTCGCGGTGAGGAGACCCGCATGGCAGAGATGAAGGCTACCTGGCTGGACGACGCCGCACTGGAAGCGACGCTCGAGCGCAACGCTCAAGAAGATGCGGTGAAGGCCCGCGAGGTCATCGCCAAGGCAAGGCTACTCGGCGGACTCGACCTTGACGACGTGGCAACGCTCATCGCCCTCCGCGACCCCGAACTCGTAGAGGAGATGTTCCAGACCGCCCGCGACGTGAAGGAAGAGATCTACGGTAACCGCCTCGTGCTCTTTGCGCCGCTCTACATCTCGAACCTGTGCTCCAACGAATGTCTCTACTGTGCCTTCAGACGATCGAACACCGAACTCGATCGCAAGGCGCTGGACATGGATGCCATAGCCGACGAGACACGACTCATCGTCCAGCAGGGCCACAAGCGCATCCTGCTTGTAGCGGGCGAATCGTACCCGCGCGAGGGCTTCGACTACGTGCTGCGCGCCATTGATGCCGTCTATTCGGTACACGAGGGCACAGGCGAGATACGCCGACTCAACGTCAACGTCGCCCCTCTCACCGTCGAGCAGTTCCGCAACCTCAAGGCCCGCGACATCGGGACATATCAGCTCTTTCAGGAGACGTACCACCGGGGCACCTACGCGAAGGTGCATCTGGCCGGCCCGAAGAAGGACTTCGACTGGCGCGCCACCGCCATGGACCGTGCCATGGAAGCGGGTATCGACGACGTGGGTATCGGACCGTTGTTCGGCCTGTACGACTGGCGCTTCGAGGTACTCGCCACCCTGCGCCACGCACAGCACCTTGAAGAGGCCTTCGGCGTGGGATGTCACACCATCAGCGTGCCTCGTCTCGAACCCGCCTGCGGTTCGGACATGGCGTCGAACCCGCCAAGGCCCGTCTCCAACGCCGACTTCATGCGCCTTGTCGCCATCCTTCGGCTTGCCGTGCCGTATACCGGCATCATCATGTCCACGCGCGAAAGCGCCGAGATGCGTACACAGACGCTGGCCCTCGGCGTTTCACAGATATCTGCCGGCAGCCGCACGAACCCCGGCGGCTATGCCGAGAACGAACGCGAAGAGGCAGCCCAATTCCAGCTGGGCGACCACAGGTCGCTTTCGGAAGTGATCGCCGATGTGGGCAGCATGGGGTACATCCCCTCGTTCTGTACCGCCTGCTATCGCATGGGCCGCACTGGGCACGACTTCATGGACCTCGCCAAACCGGGGCTCATCAAGCAGAAGTGCGGGCCCAACGCCCTCGCCACCTTCAAGGAGTACCTGCTCGACTACGGCACTCCCGAGGCGCGGGCCGTGGGCGAATCGGTCATCGCAGCCGACCTCGGCAAACTCGACGAGAAGACGCGCCGTGTGGCTGAACGACTCATCGCCCGTGTGGACGAGGGCCGTCGGGATGTCTTTGTCTGATCAGGACGCCATCCGCATCGAGCACGACTTGCTCGGCGACTGTGCGGTTCCCCGCACGGCCTTGCACGGTGCGCATACGCAACGGGCGCTCTCCAATGTCGCCCTCAGCGGCCGCCCGTTGCACCCGGAAATCATCAGGGCATTCGGGGCCGTGAAGCGTGCCTGTGCACGTACCAACATGAACCTCGGCCACCTCTCCCGTGAGGTGGCCGAGGCCATCATCATGGCATGTGATGAGCTTGAAGATGGCGGGTTGGGCGAGCACATCGTGGTCGACGCACTGCAAGGCGGCGCTGGCACCTCCGCCAACATGAACGTCAACGAAGTGCTGGCGAACCGCGCCGAAGAGATGCTGGGCGGCACGCGAGGCCAGTACCAGCTTGTCGACCCGCTGGCGCA
The DNA here is from genome assembly GCF_000195755.1 of Nitratidesulfovibrio vulgaris str. Hildenborough. NCBI lineage: Bacteria > Pseudomonadati > Thermodesulfobacteriota > Desulfovibrionia > Desulfovibrionales > Desulfovibrionaceae > Nitratidesulfovibrio > Nitratidesulfovibrio vulgaris. Next base: position 1,829,129 of record NC_002937.3, read on the forward strand.
CGTCAATCTGCATCAGTCCACCAACGATGTGTTCCCCACGGCAGTGCGGATTGCGGCATTGCGTCTGCTGGCGCGACTCGAACCGGCGATTGCCGCACTCCAGTCCGCATTCCAGACGCACGAGGCATCGTTCGCGCAGGTGGTGCGGCTGGGGCGCACCCAGTTGCAGGATGCCGTGCCCATGACATTCGGGGCAGCCTGTGGCGCGTGGGCCGAAGCCCTTTCGCGGGACAGGTGGCGCGTGTTCAAGTGTTCGGAGAGACTGCGCGTCGTCAATCTGGGAGGAACCGCCATCGGCACCGGCATCGCAGCCCCCCGAAGCTACATCCTCTCTGTCGTGGACAGGTTGCGTGAAGACACGGGCCTGCCTCTCGCAAGAGCAGAAAACCTCATGGACGCCACACAGAATGTCGATGCGTTCGTCGAGGTGTCTGGCATACTCAAGGCCCACGCCTCGAATCTGCTCAAGCTTTCCTCCGACCTGCGCCTGCTGGCGTCGGGGCCGGGTGGCGGCATCGGCGAGGTCGTACTCCCGCCCGTCCAGGCCGGGTCGAGCATCATGCCCGGCAAGGTCAACCCGGTCGTGTGCGAGACCGTGGCACAGGCGGCCATGCAGGCAACGGCCAACGACCTTGCCATCACCCTGTCCGCCCAGCACGGTCAGCTTGAACTGAACGCCTTCATGCCGCTCATCGCTGATGCGCTGCTGCATGGCATCGAGCTTCTCACGAATGCCTGCGACCTGTTCCGTACGCGCTGTGTCGAAGGGTTACACCCTGATACGGAAACCTGCGCCCGGCACGTTTCCACATCGACAGCCACGCTTACGGCACTCGTTCCTGAAATCGGCTACGCCGCCGCCTCTGAAATGGCCCGCCACATGCGCGAACACGGCACGGACGTCTTCGGGGCTGCCAAAGCGACAGGACTCATCGACGAAGACCGGCTTGCAAGGCTGCTTTCTCCTGAACGTCTCGTGGCACTGGGGTACAGAGGATGACCGCCATGCAGCGCGATGAACTTCTGTATCTGCTCTACGAAGCCCCAGAACAAGAGCTTTTCGCACGGGCCGACGCTGTCCGGCGCACTCACAAGGGTGAACATGTCTTCGTACGCGGGCTGATCGAATTCTCCAGCCATTGTGTACGCGACTGTCGCTACTGTGGCCTTCGGCGCTCCAACTCCGCAGCGCACCGCTACAGGCTCACCCCGCGTGAAGTCATCGACGCGGCCCGTCTCGCCGTCGCAGGTGGCGCAGACACCATCGTCCTGCAATCAGGAGACGACCTCGCCTGCGAGGCGTCGACCATCGCTGCGATGATTCGCGGCATCCGGGAGGAACTCGGAGTGGTCGTCACCCTCGGTTGCGGCGAACGCCCCCCACGCGACTATGCCCTGTGGCGTGAAGCCGGGGCCTCGCGATACCTCATGAAGCATGAGACCGCAGATGCGGCCCTCTACGCAAGACTGCATCCCGGCAGGACACTGGAACAACGGCTAGAAGCGCTCCGCACGCTGCATGGACTCGGCTACGAGATAGGCTCCGGCTTCATCATCGGCATACCGGGGCAGATGCCCGAAGTGCTCGCCGATGACATCCTTCTGGCGCGTGAACTCGGTGTGGAGATGTGCGGTGCCGGGCCGTTCATCCCACAGGCGCAGACACCGCTGGGTGGCGAGCCTCAAGGGTCCACCGCCCTGGCGTTGCGGGTACTGGCCGCGCTGCGCATCGCCCTGCCCGACGCGAACCTTCCGGCGACGACGGCACTAGCCACGCTCGACCCCATCGGCGGGCAACGTGACGGACTGCGCGCCGGGGCCAACGTACTCATGCCGGGTTTCACTCCTGACACACACCGGGCTCACTACCGCATCTACGACAACAAACACCGCGTGGGTATGGACGAGGCACGCGCAGCCATCGAAGCTGCGGGCCGCACACATAGCCTGCGACGCGAGGCATGACCCCATGCAGGACACCCCCAAGGGACTGCGACTGCACATAGGCATCTACGGACGCCGCAATGTCGGCAAGTCGTCGTTACTCAACGCGCTGACCCGGCAGACCGTGTCCATCGTCTCCGCCACTCCCGGCACCACGACAGACCCCGTGGAGAAGACCATGGAAATGGCCCCCATCGGGCCTGTGGTCTTCATCGACACGGCTGGCATCGACGATACGGGCGACCTCGGCCTCATGCGCAGCGACAGGACGAGGCAGATGTTCGACCGCACCGACCTTGCGCTGGTTGCCAGCGAGGGCGATGTATGGGGAGACTATGAACGCGACCTCGTCGCGGCATTCCGGGAACGCAAGATACCCGTCATCGCAGTGCTGACAAAAGGCGATGAGACTCCTGTCGCGCAGACCGTTCGCCAATCACTTCTGGCCGAAGGCATCGAATCGGCGGCGGTGTGTTCCACAGATGGTCGCGGCATCGACGCGCTGCGTGCCCTCATGGCCCGCATGGCCCCGGAACATGCCATCAGCCAGCCAGCCCTTCTTGCCGACCTCGTGCCTGCTGGCGGGCTTGTCATCTTCGTCGTCCCCATCGACCTCGGAGCCCCCAAGGGAAGGCTCATCCTGCCGCAGGTGCAGGCCATTCGCGACATTCTCGACGGCGACGCCATGTGCATGGTCGTCAAGGAGCGCGAACTCCGCCCTGCCCTCGACCGTCTCACGCAACCGCCCGACCTCGTGGTGTGCGACTCGCAGGTGGTGCTGAAGGCCGCAGCCGACACCCCGCCCGGCATCCCCCTGACGACCTTCTCCATTCTCATGGCACGGTTCAAGGGTGAACTTGAGACACTTGCACGCGGGGCAGCGGTCATCGAGACGCTCGCCCCCGGTGACCGGGTGCTTGTGGCAGAGGCGTGTACCCACCATCCACTCGCCGACGACATCGGCAGGGTGAAGATACCCCGCTGGCTGCGCCAGTACGCCGGGGGCAACATCCACATCGACACCTTCGCAGGCAAGGACATGCCTGCCGACCTTTCCGGCTACCGCCTCATCATCCATTGCGGTGGCTGCGTCATCACACGCGGGCACATGCTGGGGCGAATGCACGCCGCGGCTGCGGCGGGAGTACCCATGACCAACTACGGACTCGCCATATCACTCACGCAAGGGGTGCTGCACCGCGCCCTTGGCCCCTTCCCTGCGGCACAGGAGGCATTCGACTCCATACCGCGGGGCTGACAGGATGCTGCAACACATAGGGCAGAATCTCCGCAGGCAGAGCAATGCCCTTCTGATATTACAGACAGATACAAGCCGGGACATGCTCCCGGCAACGGCAGCGAGGCATACCGCCCGCGCCTGCCAGAACCTGTAACGACGGAGGATTGCAGATGAGCCGTACCGTCATGGAGCGCATCGAATATGAGATGCACACTCCGGACCCCAAGGCCGATCCGGACAAGCTCCACTTCGTCCAGATCGACGAGGCAAAGTGCATAGGCTGCGACACCTGTTCGCAGTACTGCCCCACCGCCGCCATCTTCGGCGAAATGGGCGAACCGCACTCCATTCCCCACATCGAGGCGTGCATCAACTGCGGCCAGTGCCTCACGCACTGCCCCGAGAACGCCATCTACGAGGCACAGTCGTGGGTGCCTGAAGTCGAGAAGAAGCTGAAGGACGGCAAGGTGAAATGCATCGCCATGCCCGCCCCCGCCGTGCGCTATGCACTGGGCGACGCCTTCGGCATGCCCGTCGGTTCCGTCACCACCGGCAAGATGCTCGCGGCCCTGCAGAAGCTCGGCTTCGCTCATTGCTGGGACACCGAGTTCACCGCTGACGTGACCATCTGGGAAGAGGGGTCCGAGTTCGTGGAACGCCTCACCAAGAAGAGCGACATGCCGCTGCCGCAGTTCACCTCGTGCTGCCCCGGCTGGCAGAAGTATGCCGAGACCTACTACCCCGAACTGCTGCCGCACTTCTCCACGTGCAAGTCGCCCATCGGCATGAACGGCGCACTGGCGAAGACCTACGGCGCAGAGCGGATGAAGTACGACCCCAAGCAGGTCTACACCGTCTCCATCATGCCCTGCATCGCAAAGAAGTACGAAGGGTTGCGTCCCGAACTGAAGTCCAGCGGCATGCGCGACATCGACGCCACGCTGACCACCCGTGAGCTGGCCTACATGATCAAGAAGGCCGGTATCGACTTCGCGAAACTCCCCGACGGCAAGCGTGACAGCCTCATGGGTGAATCCACCGGCGGTGCCACCATCTTCGGCGTCACCGGCGGCGTCATGGAAGCGGCACTCCGCTTCGCCTACGAAGCCGTCACCGGCAAGAAGCCCGACAGCTGGGACTTCAAGGCCGTGCGCGGTCTTGATGGCATCAAGGAAGCCACCGTCAACGTCGGCGGTACCGACGTCAAGGTCGCCGTGGTGCACGGGGCCAAGCGGTTCAAGCAGGTCTGCGACGATGTGAAGGCGGGCAAGTCGCCCTATCACTTCATCGAATACATGGCCTGCCCCGGCGGCTGCGTCTGTGGCGGCGGTCAGCCCGTCATGCCCGGCGTGCTCGAAGCCATGGACCGCACCACCACCCGCCTTTACGCGGGCCTGAAGAAGCGCCTCGCCATGGCGAGCGCCAACAAGGCATAGGAGGAAACGCCATGCAGATAGCCAGCATCACCCGGCGCGGCTTCCTCAAGGTCGCCTGCGTCACGACGGGCGCAGCCCTCATCGGCATTCGCATGACCGGAAAGGCCGTTGCCGCCGTCAAGCAGATCAAGGACTACATGCTTGACCGCATCAACGGCGTCTACGGGGCGGATGCCAAGTTCCCCGTTCGCGCCTCGCAGGACAACACGCAGGTCAAGGCTCTCTACAAGAGCTACCTTGAGAAGCCTCTCGGTCACAAGTCGCACGACCTGCTGCACACGCACTGGTTCGACAAGTCCAAGGGCGTCAAGGAACTCACCACGGCAGGCAAGTTGCCCAACCCGCGTGCTTCCGAGTTCGAAGGTCCGTACCCCTACGAATAGCGCCAGAACGTATACGGAAGGCATAAACGCACATCCGTGATGCCGGAACCGCCTGCGGCGAGGGCCTCTTGGCCTGACCTCAGGGCGATTCCTCCGGCAACGCAGATGCATCTGCCCCACGATCTCATGACACGAAGACACTTAAAGTAATACATTACTGTTTTCGTGAAGCCTGTCCCTTGTGGCGCGGCGACAGAAAAGCCCCCCGACGCGCAGCGCAGGGGGGCGGAAAACGTCAGCACCTGTCCACGATCAATCAGAGTCGCCCCGTACCCGCCTGCCAAGGGTCATCTCATGCCAGATGTCGCGCATGGTGTAGGCGACTTCGCTCTTGCGGTCGCCATACCGGGTGTGCAGCAGACGGTGAGACAAATTCGAACAGGGCTCGCCAAGGAATGATTCGTAGACCTTGCCGATGAGCGGATTGTTGTGCGACTGCCGCAGTGCGTTTTCCGCATCGAGCGAGAAAAGGGCGGCACGTCGCGCCTGCGCGTTGGGGTTGTAGGCGCGCTTCGACCTCGGCTGACCGCCTCCGTCCATGCATCCACCCGGGCATGCCATGACCTCCACGAACACATGGTCGGCCTTCCCTGCAAGAACCGCCTCGACCATCTGCCGGGCAGCCTTGAGCCCATGCACCACGGCGACCTTCACGGAACCGTTACCCTCACCAAGCGGGACGACAGCCTCACGCACGTTCTCGTATCCGCGCAGGGCATGCAGTTCTACTGGGGCGAGTTCCTTGCCGTTCAGCACATGGTAGACCGTACGCAGTGCCGCCTCCATTACCCCGCCTGTCGTACCGAAGATGACAGCCGCCCCGGTTGCCCGCCCCATCAGGGGGTCGTCGCAGGGCGAGGGTTCGAGTCCGGCGAGGTCTATGCCCTCACGCCGGAGAAGACGGGCGAACTCACGCGTGGTGAGCACTGCGTCCACATCCCGGACACCGTCGCGCCTGAATTCGGGCCGTGCGGCCTCTTCCTTCTTCGCCGTGCAGGGCATCAACGATACGACGCGCATCCTCTCCGGTGCGACGTTCATGGTGCGCGCAAGATAGGTCTTGGCCAATGCGCCAAGGCACTGCTGAGGCGAGCGTGTGGTCGAGACATGCGGCAGGATGTCGGGGAGGTGCTTCTCGGCGAAATTCACCCAGCCGGGGCAGCAGGAGGTGAAGAGCGGCAGCTTCGCCCCGCCCCGAAGACGTTGCAGGAGTTCGGTGCCCTCCTCCATGATGACGAGGTCGGCTGCGAAGTTGGTATCGAGTACCACGTCTGCCCCGAGAAGGCGCAAGGCCGTGGGCACCTGCCCTTCCACGCTTGAACCGGGAGGCAGCCCGAACTCCTCACCGAGGCCCACCCGCACCGCCGGGGCGAACTGGAACACGGTGACGATTTCGGGGTCGTAGAGATAGTCGATGACACGCTCCACGTCGTCCCGTCCAGCCAATGCCCCCACAGGGCAGACCAATGTGCACTGGCCACAGCCCACACAGTCGGACGCACTCTGGCTACGATTGTGCCGCAGCCCGATTTCGGTGCCGATGCCGTTTCCCGTCACCACGAGGGCATCGACGCCCTGTACGTTGCGGCACACGGCGACACAGCGCAGGCACCTGATGCACTTGCCCATGTCGCGCACGACGGACGGCGAAGAGACATCACGGGTGCGGCTGCGGGCATAGTCCGGAAAATGGTGACGCGTACCGGTAAGACCCACGAATTGTGCCACATCCTGCAACTCGCAGTCTCCATGACGGGCGCAGGCTGCGCAGTCATGGTCATGGTCGGCCAGCAGCAGTTCGACCTGTAGCCGCTGCATCCTGCGTACTTCAGGGGTACGCGTGAAGATGCGCATTCCCTCCTCGACGGGGGTCGTACAGGAGGTGACAATCTGCGGCCCGGCCTCCTTGTCACGCCATATCTCGACCAGACAGACCCGGCACGTCCCGGGTGCATGACCGATGTCGGCAAGTTCGCACAACGTGGGAATGAAGTGCCCGTTCTCGCGTGCGGCCTCAAGTATCGTCCTGCCCGGTTCACACCGGACTTCCTTGCCATTGATGAACGCGTTCATGTGCTCTCCGCTTCGTCGGCCCGTCAGTCGTCGCACTGCGGGATGGCGGCCTCGGTGATGACAGAATAGACGCGGTAGCAACGCAGACAGCGTCCGGCCTCGTGATAGGCGTCCTCTGCGGAGATGGGACATTCCACCTCGTCGAACAACTGCCTGCGGTAGGCGGGGTCGAGTTCCTGTGCATGGATGCGGTACAGATGACGAACCGGAGTATCGACCCACTGTTGCGACAGCGGTTTGAAATCACGGATGATACGGCGCATCCGGCTTCTGGGAAAGAAGCGGACCCTGCCGTAGCGCAGATAGTCGTCGATGCTCCGCGCCCCCTTGAGGCCGGTCGCCATGGCCTGGATGAGCGTTGAGGGGCCCAAGGCGCAGTCGCCCCCGGCAAAGACACCGGGCCGCGTCGTGGCGAGAGTGGTCTGGTCGGAGACGACGCGACCTCGCGCGTCGACATCGACGCCGTCCTCCGGCGAAAGCGCGGTGCTGTCCATCTGCTGGCCGATGGCGGGGATGAGGGTATCGCAGGGTATGACGCGCCCCGACCCCGACACCGCGACGACGCCGCGCCTTCCTCGCGCATCGGGCTCGCCCTCGCGCATGTCCACGACCTCGACACCGACGACACGGTCACGGGTCACGCCTGCGGAGTCCACCATCTGTCTGGTGATGATGCGCACCGGGTTGGTGAGGTAGTGGAAGACCACGCCCTCCTTCTCTGCGGCCTCTATCTCCTCATGGTCGGCAGGCATGGCGTCGCGTGTGCGACGGTAGACAAGGTGCACCTCACGTGCGCCGAGGCGCAATGCGGAACGGACACAGTCCATGGCGACGTTGCCGCCCCCCACGACCACGACCACCCCTGACAGCGAAGCGTCGGCTTGCGATTCGACATGGTCGTGCACTCGCAAGAGAAAGTCGATGCCGGGCTGGTATCCTTCAAGCGATGTATCCTCCCCCTCAATGCCCAGAAGGCGTCCTTCCGGGCAACCAAGGGCGAGAAACACGGCCTTGTATCCCTGCTCACGGAGTCCATCGAGCGAGACATCGTGCCCGAGACGCTGTCCATAGAAGAACCGCCCTCCGAGACGTTCGACGATGTCGGTCTCCGTACGGAGGACATCCTTGGGCAACCTGTAACTGGGAATGCCGCATGCAGCCATGCCCCCCGCCTCGTTACGCGCCTCGAACACGTCGACGGGGTAGCCGTTGAGAAGCAGGTGATAGGCGCAGGATATGCCGGCAGGTCCGGCCCCCACCACTGCCACCTTGAGGTGGCCGGGTTTTCTGTCACGTACGATATCAGGAGAGAACCAGCCCTGCGCAAGGTGACTCTCATGGTCGGCGACGTAGCGTTTGAGAATCTTGATGCCAACGGGCTCATCGACCAGCCCGCGTCGGCATGCCTGTTCGCAGAACCGCACGCACACACGGCCACAGGTCGCCGCCATGGGATACTTCTGCAGGATGACCCCGAGCGAATGCGAGGGCATGCCGTCACGTATGTAATCGATATAGCGGGGGACATTCACTCTGGCGGGACAGGCTTCGATGCACGGTGCCGTGACATAGCTCATGCCGTGCTGCTGTCCGCTCGCCGTGCGCGCCCCTTCAACGAGCATATCCTGAAAGTGCTCAAGCGCGCCGCACAGTGCCACAGTGCACGTGCGCCCGAGGCCGCACAATGAAGTAGAGCGTACCTGTTCAGCGAGTTCGACCAAAGTGCCCAGACCGCCAGAACCGACACCATCACGCAGCAGGGCGGCGAGGCTGTCGCGGATGATACCCGTGCCGACACGGCATGGCGTACACTTGCCGCATGACTCGCGGGCGGCCCTTTCCATATACTGCCACAAGGCATCGAGCAGATTCACACCCGGTTCGAAGACGAAGAACCCTCTATCTCCGACAAAGGCGCGAATGGAGTTGCCCTGATTGAACGTATCGAACCCTTCGAACCCCGGCGCATCCGGTATCTCGAAAAGCGCCTTTCCCCTGTTGTCGTGGACGGTACCGTCCCAGATTCCGTAGATGACACGTGCCATGCAGCTTCCGTAAAACCCCTCGCGGGTATGAGTATGGATACGGCAAAAGACGAGACAGGTACGTCGCAAAACCCCGAAACCGACTTCTACCTATGAGCAGGGAAGAAAGAAAGCCTGAAAACCTGCCATGGAAACCCTTTGCTTACTCCACATCAGATATGTGGCTGTGCTATGCTGCACTGAAAAGAATCGTCACCCGCCACCGCCATGCCGGGACGCCTCTCATCTGGCGCATGGCGAGAGGCACCAACGCCTGCGCATCTGTAAAGAAATGCTTCGACGTATAACGATGGCAGAATATCCACTGCAGCCCCAAAGGTGACGAAAACAGGGTGCCAACAGAACATGCGGCATCCCACCTGTTGGCTTCCGGCCCGCAACGTGGCATAGGGGGAACGCCCCATTGACGGCCTGCACGCCGCGGGTACTGCCGCTTCAGACAGGCAATACCACCATGTCGGTCCGACACGGGCAAATAGCCCCACAGACGGAGAGAGAATGCTTTTCCGATTCGGCAAAAAGGACGACCTGCCCGAAGCGCAGGACACCGTAAACGACCTGCTTGGACAGGCCATCGATACCCGTGCGAAGTTCATCGTCGTAGTCCCGGAAAGAGACACCAAGCCTCATTCGGTGACGTGTTCAGTCGAACATGTCTCACGGGAGAGCATCCTTCTCGACGTCTCGCGCGCCACGGCCCTCAGCACCGGCTGGAAAGGCCGCAAGGTGCAGTGTTTCTTCAGCATCGTCAGGCTTCAGCCGAATCGTTCCGAAACGTTCTACAACTTCTCCGCGACGTTGCTCGACCTGCGCCGTACGAGCAAGGGTGTGCTCATCGAGCTTTCCATGCCCCGCAGCATCGAACCGGGACAGCGACGCAAGAGCCTGAGGATACGCCCGCTGCCATCACTCGTACTGTCCCTTTCCATGTGGCAGAATCCCGAACTTGCGGGCATGATGCAGGAACCGGCAACGGTGCAGGTGCTTCCATCCATCCCCTACCCCAACCTGCTCAAAGTCGGGGGCATCCGCGTTGCCGACATCTCCGCCGGGGGAATGCGTCTTGCCGTTCTGGGAAGTGCCTTGCAGGCACAGACATGGCTGGGCGAAGAGGGGCGACGCCTCATGCACTGTGTTCTCGGTTCTGTGGCCGACCAGCCTGTCCACGAATACTGGTTCAGCGTGACCCGTGCCAACGTCACCCCGGCCCCCTCACTCTCGGATGAAGCCTTCATCGGATTCGAGTTCACTCATGAAGGCAAACCCAACAAGGCCAAAGGACTCGACTGGCTTCCGGTGAAGGATGGCCATGTCCATCGGCTGAGCCGTTGGACGAACGCCGTATACATGCAATACATCCGCAAGGTTGCCACAGACTGAACACACCTGCGCGGGGAGTGGCATTGCCCGACAGGCAATCACCTCCGCAGGGCGGGCGGTTTCTGTTTATGCCGCTTCGCTCCCTCAGTTGGCTTGGGCCATACATGAAAAGGGGCGCCCGCAGGACGCCCCTTCATTTTCCCTTCATTCTGGAGATGGAACGGCGCCGATGCGGGCGTTCCATACGGAGGCTGCGACAGGAACACGGTATGCAGCGTCCTGCCGCTAGAGTCGCGCACCCTTCCCGACGGGGCACACGGCATCAGAGCCCTTTGTCTTGCCTGTACGCGACAAGGTCTTCGACCGTAAGCACAGTCATCCTGTTCCGTTGGGCGAAGTCCACCAGTTGAGGCAAGCGGGCCATCGTGCCGTCGGGGTTCGTCAATTCGCAGAGAACACCATAAGGCTTGAGCCCTGCCAGACGCATGAGGTCGACTGTGGCTTCGGTATGACCGCGTCGTTCCAGCACCCCGCCGGGGCTTGCCCGCAACGGGAACACATGCCCCGGAGAACGCAGGCAGCCGGGACAGGCTGCGTCGTCGATGGCGGCCTTGACCGTACGAACACGGTCTGCGGCCGAAACACCTGTGGTGACGCCCTCTGCGGCTTCGATGCTGATGGTGAACGCCGTTCCCATGCTGCTGGTATTGTGAGCGACCATCATGGGCAGGCCAAGTCTGCTGACGCGCTCTTCGGGAAGGCACAGGCACACGATTCCGCTACATTCGCGTATCATCATGGCCATCTGTGCGGGAGTGAGGGTCTCAGCCGCGAAGATGAGGTCGCCCTCGTTCTCGCGGTCTGCGTCGTCGGCCACGAGAACGCCCTGACCCGTGCGAAGGGCGGCAAGCCCGCGCTCCACACGCTCGTGCGTCGTACCGAACTGTTCAAGGAGATGCTGATTCATGGAATCCCTCCAGTGAGGCATGAACCAGGGCGTAGGGACAGAGGCTCCGTCTATGCGCAAAGCATGAGCCTTTCGCACGGCACGGATGCCACCGCCGCATTCTCTTTCATCCGGACTGTCACCGTCGGCTCTGGTCTCTCACCAGATCTGCTGACCCTCTCCCCGTGGAGAGGCGCTCGTGGGCTTACCGGCATACGCCGGATACCACCGGTGGGGAATTGCACCCCGCCCTGAGAATTGGCGGACTGAACCTACAGCCTGTTCCGCAATCGTGTCAAGCATAGACTTATAGATAAAATATACATCGAGCTATTTTTCGACAACCAGCGCGCGTCATCCACCAAGCCAGCTATCTGAATACACAAATATTGTACGTATCATGGCTTGACTGCACGATTTTGGGAATAGCAACGAACAGACGAAAAAAAGGCCGGACTAATCCGGCCCTGAAGTCCATGCAAGGCATGAAAGGCTCATGCGCAAGCGGTGACAAGTTCGACGAAACTGTCCTCGTCACCGTCATACCTGAGCAATTTGCCTTTCTCCATGTCGAAGAACCAGCCATGCAGCGCAAGAGTCCCCTCCTCCACCCTCTTCGCTATCCACGGGAAGGTAAGCAGGTTCTCAAGCGAGACGAGCAACGCCGCCTGTTCGCAGGCGCGTTCCTGTACTTCCGGCGTTGCATGCGGCAACGATTCGAGTACTTGCATACGCGCCCTTCGGGCTATCCCCATCCATGGCCCTATGAACTCGCCCTGCCCTTCAGCCTGTTGCATGAGCGAATGGATGCCCCCGCAACACGCATGCCCGAGCACGATGATGTGTTCGACGTCAAGGCACGTCACCGCATATTCTATGGCGGCGCTGACCCCGTGGAAATTGGCGTCAGGGCCATAGGGAGGAACGAGGTTGGCGACGTTGCGGATGACGAACAGGTCGCCCGGATTGCAGTCGGTCAGGTGAGCAGGGTCGACACGCGAGTCGCTGCACGCGATGACGAGAGCCCGTGGTGCCTGCCCTTCACGCAAGGATTCGAACAGATTGTGGTCGTGGCAAAAATAGTTACGCTGAAACCGGCGAAAACCGGCGATGAACCTGTCGAGATCCCTCTGTGGCATCGAATGTCCTCTGTCCTGATCGTTAAGCCTGATGGTTTCGCGGCGTCGGCTCCATATGAATGGCCACCCGAGAGATATCACCCAACCTTGCACGCAGGGACTTCTCAAGTCGCGTAGCGGCCTCATGGGCGACCGACACCGGGGTTTCGGGAGACATGCGGCAATGAAAGCTCAACGAAAGCTCATCACCTAGCCGGTGAAGCCGCATGTTGTGACAATCGTCGACGTCAGGCTCTGCGTCAAGCAGGGAGTGCACCACCCCTTCCACAGCAGTGAGCGCCTCATTACTTGCCTCCGGCAGGGCATCCTCGCGAACAGCGACCGGTTCGATATGCGTCACCACCGTGGCTTTGCCCAGCGTTCTCGCAAGGTCGGCTTCGAACGCACTCACCCGCTCATGCGCGACTTCAAGCCGTTCCTCTCCGGCGACCTCTGCATGCAGGTCGACATGCTGTTCTCCGTCGACCAGCATGAACGAAACGGCATGCACGGCAAGCCCGTGTGAAGCGGCAACACCACGGATACGTTCGAGCATCCCCACCTCGTCGGGACTGGCGGGTTCCATGTGTACGATAACGTCGGCTTGGGGAAGCACCGCCTGGAGACGGCGTTCGGCCTGTTCGGAAAGAGTATGAGACGCTTCAAAGCTCATCCCTTGCGGCACGCAAAGCAACAGGTCGACAAATGTGCGAGGCCCACTCTGGCGTACCCGAAGTCGCTCGATGCGGACGATACCCGGCAAATCCTTCAGGGCATCCGCAGCACGCTCGACCTGTTCCTGCGCCCCGCCGTCGAGCAGCACGTCGACAGCGCGTCGACCAAGTTGCAGGCTCACGAAAACGACGATGCACGACACGACGAGTGCCGCGAAGGCATCAGCCCGTTGCAGCACGGCGAACATGAACGAGTCCTGCGGAAAGAACATGGCGGCGCGCAACGCCAGAAGCCCCGCGATGACCACCGCCGAAGACCATACGTCCGTCGAGAAATGCAGGGCGTCGGCTTCCAGTGCCTGACTGTTGTGCTTGCGGGCGACCCGGCGCAGCATGCGTGCACGGGAAATGTCGACGACGATTGAGACGCCCATGACGGCAAGCCCCCATACCGAAGGTTCCACATGAACGGCTTCGAAGAAGAGTCTGTCGACGGCTTCACGCACAATCCAGCCGCAGGTGAGCAACAGCAGTAACGTCTCCACAAGCGCGGAGAGGTTCTCCACCTTGCCGTGCCCGTAGGGATGGTCGGCATCGGCGGGGCGCGACGCCGCACGAACAGCCCAGTAGGTCACGACCGCGGCAACAAGGTCGAGACCGCTATGGGCCGCTTCGGAGAGGATGCCCAGACTGTTGGTGGCGAACCCCACTCCCAGTTTGAGTCCCGTAAGCAGCAAAGCCGCCCCGACGGATGAAAGCGCAGCGATGCGCTTCTCCCTGTCGGCCTCGGCGATATAGGTATAATCGTCTGACATGCTCACTCCGGTAGAATCTGGCATCCGGCGGCGGCGCGCACGAGGCAAGCCGCTCACCCCCATGTCGCGGCTACGAGGCCAATGCCTGCGGGCAGTTCACCTGCTGATGGCATCGACATCGCGTCACGCAATCCTGTAGCACCGGATTCTCTACCACCGGAGAATTTCCATGCAACCTGTGATAATGCATTGCATATTCCATGCACATCGACGACAGGCGCGGCAACACGATACACCGATCGCACCGGAACCTTGCGCATTCGCCATCACACTCGGCTGAACGGTCGCGTGAGGGCGGATACAGGCACGGCAGGACTACCCGTCGGTGGCCAGCACAATCTGTCGCAGCACCATGCCCCGCGCCTCGTCGGGGAGTTCGTCATACGTCACCGGTTGAAACCTGCGGACCTCGATACCTTGAGGTATGCTGACCATGCCGAGGAATTCATCGCGCGGCCGCGTGAAAAGCTCGTAGCCAGACACATAAAGCGTACGGTAGACGATGACCGGTCCGTCATCCCGCGTATCGAGGGCCTCTCCCACAACCTGATAGAAGCGCCCTTTGTAGTGCCTGTAGAACGGGTTCATACACTCCCCATCTTCTGCAACAGTTGTGGTCATCCTGCCCGCTGCTACAGGCAGACCGACAGCCTCATCGCGTCAGCATGGCTTTACGGCACAGGCTCTCACGGTACCCCATGAGATGAAAAGGCATCATCGAACATTCCTGCACCGCAGCTGTGCCATCTTCACCTCGTACCGTCAAAAAAAGGCCGGGACCATTCGGTCCCGGCCCGGTCTGCCATCACTCCAGCACAAGAACGATGAGTTCACGTGGCCCGTGTACGCCGAAGGCCAGTGTCATCTCGATATCTGCCGTCTTCGACGGGCCGGAGATGAGCAGGGCGTTGGTGGGCATGTTCTTTGCCCAGCCCATGTCACGCAAGGCCGAGGCGAATGTGGCGTGTATGGAGTCCGCCTTCAGCAAGGCGATATGGATGGACGGCACCAGCGACAGCAACCTCGGTTCGACGGCGTCGGGCCACAGTATGAGCGTACCGTTTTCGGCAATGCCACCCAACGTGCCGGTGATACCCGCATCCGTATCGAAGAGGGTATCGCGGAACGCCTCGACATCCCCCTCGTACGGGACAAGGGAAGGTGCCGCCTTCCCTTTGAACTTCTTGCGCAAGGCCGCCCCGAACCATGCCTCCGGCCCATAGGCGAGCGTCTTCACATCACGTTCCGAGAGCTTTCCTGCAAGACGGTTGGGCCATTCGGCCTCAGGCATGACATGCACCTCTGCCCGAACGGTCTCCATGCGTTTTTTGAGCAACGGTATCCGTTCCTCGACTGGAATGTCAGCAGCCTGCCATACATCGCCGCACCCGGGCAGCGGCATCGCGGCACGGGCGCAGGCCGCATGAAGCCGCCCAAGAATCCGCTCGCGCGAGGTTGTCGTGCTACTCATGACGGATGCCCTCCTGTCGGGTAAGCTCATGAAGACTCGTGGAAGCGAACCGGGGGGCGGTGCGGACACTCGTCCACGCCTTGAGCGGTCCCACCTTGGGCAGCCGATGCCCGAACCGTCCCAGCACCTTCAAGACGAAGGAATACAGGGCAGGATGGCTGTAGACCATCTCCCACCCTTTCCATACGGCCTTCTCGAACAGGGTGCGCTTGCTTCCTGCGCCTTTCACGACGCCCTCGCCGGGGGGCGCATAACTCTCGCGGCGCAAGCGGCGCAACAGGGCGGGAATGGGAATCCGTACCGGACAGACCTCTTCACACGCGTTGCACAGACTGGATGCCGTGGCGAGCACACCCTTTCGGGCAAGCCCGTCTATCTGCGGGGTGAGAATCTTGCCGATGGGCCCCGGATACACCGAGTCATAGGCATGCCCGCCGATGCGGACATACACCGGGCAATGGTTCAGGCAGGTGCCACAACGGATGCATTGCAGCGTTCTGGACAGCTGCGGGTCGGCCAGCATCCGCGAGCGACCGTTGTCGAGGATGACAAGGTGCACCTCTCGGGGGCCGTCCTTCTCGCCGGGCTTGCGCGGAGAGGTGATGCAGTTCACATAGGTCGTCACCAGCTGACCTGTGGCGGAACCTGTGAGCAACCGGAGAAGGGGCGGCACATCCTCCAGCCTCTCGACCACCTTCTCCAGTCCCATGAGGGCGATATGAACGGGCGGCACCGTTGTGCACATGCGCCCGTTGCCCTCGTTCTCCACCAGCAGCAGCGTCCCTGTCTCGGCGATGGCGAAGTTCACCCCGGAAAGGCCCACCTGCGCGGTACGGAACTTCTCACGTAGCGTCCTGCGGGCGATGGCGTTGAGCTTCTCCACCTCGTCCACATACGGTTCCCCGAGCTTTTCATGGAAGATGCGCGCCACCTGTTGCCTGTTCTTGTGCACGGCGGGCACGATGATGTGAGACGGGGGCTCGTGGTTCAGCTGGATGATGAACTCGCCAAGGTCGGTCTCCAGCGCCTCTATGCCGTGGCGTTCGAGATAGGCATTGAGATGCATCTCTTCGGACACCATGGATTTGCCTTTGACCAGCGTTGTGGCGTCATGGCTGCGCATGATGTCGAGGACTATACGGTTTGCCTCGTCGGTGGTTTCCGCCCAGTGGACGATGATGCCGTTCGCCGTGCACCGGTGTTCAAGCTGTTCAAGAAGGGCTGGCAGCTGCGCGAGAGCACGGCGCTTGTTCGCCTCACCCTGCACTCGCATCCTGTCCAGTTCTTCGGCGTCGGAAAAAACGTTGAGACGCTTGGCCCGGAGACCGTCGAGCGCCGAACGGAAATTGGCCCGCAGTTGCCTGTCGGCCAGAGCGCCCGTGACATTGCCCTTGAAGTCGATGGATGTGCTGCTAGCCATTGATGCGCTCCCACAAGAACGACGCGAGATGCTGCCCCTGTACAGGCACACTCTGCTTCTCCATCGCGCCATTGATGTTCATGAGGCAGCCACAGTCGCCCGAAAGCACTCTGGCAGCCCCGGTAGAACGGATGTTGGCAACCTTGTCCGACACCATCGCACCGGAAAGTTCCGGCTGCTTGATGGAGAACGTGCCGCCAAAGCCGCAACATTCATACTCGTACGGCAGGTCGACCAGTTCCACGTTGGCGAGTTGCCCGATGAGCGTCTTCGCCGCGGCCACGGCACCCATTTCGCGCATGGCATGGCACGACGAATGCCATGTGACCTTGATGGGGGCACCCTTGTCCTCATAGGTCTGGTGCAGGGCATTGCAGAGAAAGTCGCCGAGTTCGAAGACCCGTTCACTGAAGCGCCGTACTTCGAAATAGTCGGGCGCCTCGGCGAAAAGCTCGGGGTAATGGAAGCGCATCATGCCCGCGCATGAGCCAGAGGGAACGACAATGGGCCAATCGTGTGCCGAAAAGGCCTCGACCTGCCGCAAGGCAACGGTTCGAGCCTCGTCGAAGAACCCCGAATTATAGGCAGGTTGCCCACAACAACTCTGGGCGGCAGGAAACACGACCTCCACCCCGGCACGTTGTAGCAGGCGTATCCCTGCCATGCCCGCGTCGGGGAACGACATGTCCACGAGGCAGGTACCGAAGAAATAGACTGTCTTGATGTCTTCAGGGTAGGTATACATGGCTCCTCACTGCGTGCATGGTTCCTCTGTCCACCGTCGGCAACGGATATTCGCCTCATCATACCACGCACACACGGGGGTGTCATCTCGCACGCGCAGCACATGTTGCACGCACAGGCAACTGGCGGTACTACACCGCAGCCCCTTCAATCGCTAATCAAGGAGTACTCCATGCAAGCCACCATATGCATCACCGGAGCAACCGCAGGGTTCGGCGAAGCCTGCGCCCGTCGTTTCGCCGCCGAGGGCTGCCGCCTTATCATCACCGGACGCCGCAAGGAACGCCTTGAAAAACTCGCCGCCGAACTCGGTGAAGACAGGTGCTTGCCGCTGGTCTTCGACGTGCGTGACCGCAAGGCTGTGGAAGCGGCCTTTGCCGCCCTGCCCGAGGCGTTCGCCAACGTGGACGTACTCATCAACAATGCCGGGCTCGCCCTCGGACTCGAACCGGCGCATCGCGCCTCTCTCGAAGACTGGGAGACGATGATAGACACCAACCTCAAGGGGCTCATGTACTGCACCCGCGCCCTGCTACCGGGCATGGTGGAACGCGGCAAGGGACACGTGGTCAACCTCGGTTCCATTGCGGGGTCGTATCCGTACCCCGGCGGGAACACCTACGGAGCGACTAAAGCCTTCGTGATGCAATTCTCCCGCAACCTGCGGGCAGACCTGCACGGAACGGGCGTACGAGTCACCAACATCGAACCGGGACTCGCCGAAAGCGAATTCTCCGTGATACGCTTCAAGGGCGATGCCTCGAAGGCGGCTGGCGTCTACAAGGGCACGGAACCGCTGCGCCCTGTCGACATCGCCGACATCATCCATTTTGCGGTCACATGTCCGGCGCATGTGAACATCAATCGCATCGAAGTCATGCCCACGTGCCAATCCTTCGGTGCACTGCCGGTACACCGGACAGAAGCCGACTAGGCCGCCTGTCGAAGCTAGAAAACAGGCGGGGGAGCGTACATAGTGGCTGCCCCGCCTGACCGTGACGCCCTTTCCCGGTGCCAGCGAATTGCGCCTGTACGGGGGATGAGCATCCGCCCAGACGTCCATGAACGGCGGACGGCGAGGCATTGCAACCGAATGAATCAAGTCCAACGCAACACGAACCCGTCGCCGGAGTCGAGATGGATAACGCCCTCAATATACTCATCAGCACTTGGATCAAGCTTTTCTTCGTTCTCGCACCGTTCTTCGTGCTGACGATGTTTCTTGCGCTGACGCGTTCGTTCACCCCGCAACAGCAACGCCGCACCGCCGTGAAGGTAACCGTCGCCGTCTATGTCATCTGCATGTGTCTCTACTTCTTCGGTGATACCATTTTCGCCATCTTCGGTATCACACTCGATGCCTTCCGCATCGGTGCAGGGGCGTTGCTGTTCCTCTCGGCCGTGAGCCTCGTGCGGGGTCCGCAGCCCGCGCAAGAACCGCTTGCGGAAGGTGACATCAGCGTCGTGCCGCTTGCCATCCCCATCACGGTCGGCCCTGCGACGACGGGTGCACTGATGGTCATGGGGGCGACCGTCCGCACGCCCATGGAACGCGTCATGGGAAGCGTCTCGCTGCTGGCGGCAGTGCTCACCGTGGGAGGACTCCTCTACCTCGCCAACCCCATAGAAAGGATGCTGGGGCGCATTGGCATCTCCATCCTCACCAAACTGACGGGGCTCATTCTGGCTGCACTCGCCGCGCAAATCATCTTCACGGGAATCCGCAACTTTCTCGGCTAGCCGTACCCTGCCTCGGGCGACAATGGATGACATACGGCGCTCAAGCGATGCCGGTCTGTTGCAGAAGACCGTCAGGTGACGTGATACGGGCTCAATGCTCGTGGAACATGGGACGTTGTGTCTTCTGCCCGCGCCCCCTGTCCTGCCGTGCAAGAAGCCTTGCCCTCGCGGGAGACGTGAACACAGTGGCATTGGCATGAATCGGGTACCGAAGCGCCATGAAAAAGCCCCCGGCATGTTGTCATGCCGGGGGCTTCATTCTACCGAATCATCCGGGAGACCCCTGAAGGAAAAACCGCAAGCGGTAACCGTCTCCTCGATTCAGGCCGACTCGGTCAGTGTGACACCAACGGTCTGCGCGTCATCAGTCTCCTGCCAGCTGAAGCGGAGGCAGGCTCGTGGCCTCACCCCGTGGGGCACGTGCCTACCAAGGCGTCGGCCTCCGCAGGGGGCATGAAGAACGCACACAAGGCAATACGCAGACAAACAGCTGAAAGACGGATTCAAGCCGCATCACGTCTGTCTGCAACGGGGTACCGCGACAAACGGGGTGCTGCCATCAACCTCGCGGCAGCGGCCACACGCGGATGCGATTCCGTCCGGCGTCCTTGGCGGCGTAGAGGGCATCGTCGGCGGCATCGACAAGGTTGTCACGAATAGTGGAAGGTGCCCAGTCGGGAGAGATGACCGCAACACCTCCGCTCACTGTAATGGACAGGTCGCGCTGAAGCACGTTGCCGTCTCCGTCGCGTATGGAGAAGAGGTTTCTCTCCAGCGATGCACGCACGTCTTCTGCGACATCTGCTGCACGCAACGCCACCGCCCCTGCGAGCACCACGGCGAACTCCTCGCCACCGTACCGTGCAGGAAAGACAGATCCCGCCGGGTCATCGGCGGAAGTGGCCACACGTGCCAGAGCCTGCCCGACAGTCTGAAGGGCCTGGTCACCGATACGATGCCCATAGACGTCGTTGAAGGTCTTGAAGTGGTCGATATCGAGCATGATGAGCGCCAGAGGACGCCGCATCACATTCCAGTCATCGATGCACTGCAACAGGTGACCGTCAAATGCCCTGCGGTTTGCTATGCCGGTCAGAAAGTCACGGCTCAACAGTTCGTTCATCGACGACGCATCGGCATGGAGAAGATTCTCGACCTCGCGGAACGTGTTGCGCAACACACTGACAATGGTTTCCGGGTCGCCACCGTGCAAGACGGCATCCACGCTTGCCTGCTCAAGACCTTTGACGACACCCTTGCGTTGCTGCAACAATCGTCTGAAATCTTCGACAAGCGTACCGGCTTCGGAGAGTGCCTGCCGCAAACGCTGTTCATACGGGGCGACAAGTATCTCCCTGTCACGCAGAAGAACCTCTTCGAAACGCCTGTCGGAAAAATCACGGTCACGCAGGACGGAAACAAGCAAGTCCTGCACAGCCGCCTTCTGGTTTTCCGTAAGATACGAAAAGTCGGCAAGCCCGCGCATGTAAAGGATAAGCGTGCGCCACTTCTGGTGTCTTGGAACACCGGCCTTGTCGAGGGCCTCGCAGAAGCGCCCCTCCGTGAAAAAATCGCATGAATCCCGGTCGCAACATCCGAAGGACGTAACATCACGCATTATGGCCTCGCAAACATACACTATGCATGGCCCTATACCCCACCCGTTCTCACATTACGCACAGCCGGCCAGATATTGCAAGGCCTTGCCGGAGAAAAGCCAGCCCTGAAAGCATCTTCCGCAGTGGAAAAGTACACCCTGTTACGACTGGCGACCCTACGCCCCTCGGCGCACCCCGGCGAAAAGAACCTGTGACTGTTCCGGTTGCCGACATACTCCCCTGCCGGGAACGATTCGAGCACGACCTTCCAGAATCCTGCCCGCGCATCCATGGCACGACGCTGCGCTGCCAGCAACCGCGCCTGTAGGGCCTGCGGCACATCATCATGGTAGTAGACATACGCGGAGCCCTTCTCCACAAGCACCTCGTTCAGCGAACGCCCGTCAGGCAACCGGACATCGCACAGCCCCCTGCCGTGCCTGTCCTTGCCTGCCCCAACAGGTACGAGAACCAGCGTTGCTTTCCCGGCAATCTCGGCGGCAATCTTTCGGGATGCCTCGGCGTAATACTGGTCCGGGGCCCCATCATGCCCGATTTCCGGGGTATCGATGCCAGCCAGACGCACCTTGCTCGCCCTGTTATAGACGAAGGTATCGCCATCCAGGAACGTCGCCCCGGAAACAACAAGGTTCTGTGCTTCGACTTGCGCGCACAGCACGACAAGCAGCGACACAAGCACATGTGACAGGAATGCAACGATAGTACGTGAACAGATGCTTCGGCGCATATCCTGCCCCGTCTTGGGCCGCACATGCGGCAAGATGCTCGAAATGATGTATTCAGACCTTCAAGGGGCACGATACCTGCCGAAGCCCCCTCCGCAGAATACCCGCACCGATGCTGCCATGTACAAATGGGGCGACCCGAAGGCCGCCCCGAAGTCGATCAGCTCTCGTAGTAGGAACGCAATGTCTGGCTACGGACAGGATGACGGAGCTTGCGCAACGCCTTCGCTTCGATCTGGCGGATACGTTCACGAGTGACGTTGAACAGTTTTCCGACCTCTTCAAGGGTATGGTCTGACTTCTCCCCGATGCCGAAGCGCTTGCGCAGAACCTGTTCCTCGCGGGGGGTCAGGTCGGCCAGCACAGAGGCTATCTGCTCGCCAAGCTTGGTGTTGACCACTTCCTCGGCAGGCGCGACAGCCTTCTTGTCCTCGATGAAATCGCCAAGGCTCGAATCCTCTTCATCGCCGATGGGGGTCTCGAGGGAGATGGGCTCTTTGGCGATCTTCAGCACCTTCTTGACCTTGTCGATGGGGTAGTCCATCCGTTCGGCGATTTCTTCAGGCGTCGGGTCTCGCCCCAGTTCCTGAACGAGATACCGCGAGGTGCGAATGAGCTTGTTGATCGTCTCGATCATGTGGACAGGGATGCGTATGGTACGCGCCTGGTCGGCGATGGCGCGGGTGATGGCCTGCCGTATCCACCATGTGGCGTAGGTGGAGAACTTGTAACCGCGCTGGTATTCGAACTTGTCGACAGCCTTCATGAGGCCGATGTTGCCTTCCTGAATGAGGTCGAGGAACTGCAGACCGCGGTTGGTGTACTTCTTGGCGATGCTCACCACGAGACGCAGGTTCGAGCGGATGAGCTCCTGCTTTGCCCGCATGGCGATGGAGTTGCCACGCTTGATACGCCAA
The DNA here is from genome assembly GCF_000195755.1 of Nitratidesulfovibrio vulgaris str. Hildenborough. Lineage (NCBI taxonomy): Bacteria > Pseudomonadati > Thermodesulfobacteriota > Desulfovibrionia > Desulfovibrionales > Desulfovibrionaceae > Nitratidesulfovibrio > Nitratidesulfovibrio vulgaris. Next base: position 1,851,759 of record NC_002937.3, read on the forward strand.
AGCACCTCTTCGAGGTCGTTGACGTTGTGACAGCATTTATCCTGCAGACGGGAAAGGATCTCGATCTTGCCGAGGATCATCTCCTTGAACGAGAACAGTTCTTCGACGGTCATGTTCAGGGCTGCCGAAGCCGCGACCGGGCTGACCTCACGAGCTTCGAGCCCGCTGAACAGCGCCTGTATCTCGGCCTGCGTCTTGCCGGTGGAGAGGATGTACGCAGAGAGGTCGCGCTGGCAGTTGTGCATCTGCCGCACGTAGTCCTCGACAGTCTCGATGATGCGGTCGATGAGCGTCTTCTCGAGCTTGATGTCGCGCAGGCGCGAGACGATGTCTTCCTTGTAGTTCATAATCTCTCGCTGCACAGAAGCCACACGCCGTTCAAGGGTGCAGCATTCATCGAGCTTCGAGTAGACCTTGCGCTTCTTCTTGAACGTGGTGCGAATCTCTTCAAGCAGGAGGATGACGCGCTGCCGCTGGTTCATCTCGTCTTCGCTGGGGTCGTCCTCTTCGATGGTCTTGACGACGTCTTTCAGCTTGATGCGGTTCTGCTTGAGGTCTTCACCGACGTTGACGAGTTCCTCGACGGCGACAGGCACCTCGACAAGGGCGTACAGCACGTCCTGCTCGCCCATTTCGATCTTCTTGGCGATGACGACTTCGCCGTCGCGGTCGAGCAACGGCACCGAACCCATCTCGCGCAGGTACATCCGCACGGGGTCGGTGCTGCGCGACGAATAGTCGACGGTCTCTTCGTCGTCGGAAAGGTCAAGCCCACCCTCCGAAGGTGCCTCCTCCTCCGACTCGCCCGGGGACATGCTGATCTTCTTGCCGTCCTTCTCGGAGTCGACGATGGCGATGTCGAGCTGGTCGAAGATGCCGATGATCTCTTCGATCTGTTCCGGAGTGTTGACCTCAGCAGGCAGGGCCTTGTTGACCTCATCGAAGGTCAAGAAGCCGCTCACCTTACCTTTGGCGATAAGGCTTTTGATCTGCTGAATTTCCTTGATATTACTCATGGGACCTCCCCAACGTTTCCTGCAACGCCCGCAGCAGTTCGATGTCTGCCGCCGGGTCGGACACTCCGCCCATCTGCTGGCGCAGCGCTGCCATGCACGACGCGCTCTGCACCTTCAGTTGCATGTCGGCCAACATATGCCGCACAGCCGCGAGTTCGCCCTCTTCATTGTCGAGAGGGGGTACCTCGCCAGTGCGGCAGCGAATCCAGAACGTCTTTTCCCGTTCCGAGAGGTGGTCGACCACCTCTTCGGCACCATGACGCTCGATCTTGTCCCATAACGTCCGCGCCCATTCGGTACCCAGCACGAGGTCTGCCCCCGCCTCCTGCAACTGCGGCAGGCAATGGGGATACCGCACGGCGAACGTCATTATTTCGCGGTCACGTGATGCATGACCGCGCGCAACCGGCTTCTTCGCCGGGGCGGCTGCGTGCGCTTTGACGCGCTCGGCAAGGCTGTCACGCAACTCTGCCTCGTTGAGGCCGAGTCCGCCCGCAAGCCGCGTTATGTAATACGAAAGCAATTCGGGCTGCTCGACCTGCGCGAGAAACCCTTTCGTCCAGTCAAGCATATCTCGCGGGGCCTGTGCCGCCAGACTCCGCATGCAGAAATCCAGTCCATCAGGGGCCTCGTTCCGTATGCTTTCGAAAGCATCACGCCCGGCCCCGTGCAACAGGCTGTCGATGTCCTCTCCCTGTGGCAGGAGAACGACCTTGCAACGCATCCCGCGCACCAGAAGCATCTCGCAACTGCGCAAGGCTGCCTTGCGCCCCGCGTTGTCGCCGTCGAACAACAATTCAACCGTCGAACAGAAGCCAGAAAGCCGCTTCACCTGTTCGGGCGTGAGCGCCGTACCAAGCACCCCGACGGCGTTGTTGTAGCCGAACTGGTGCAGGGTGAGCACATCCATGTAGCCTTCTGTCAGCATGGCTACCTTGTGCTGCGAGATGGCGCGCCGCGCCTGATACAGTCCGTACAGGTGGTCGCCCTTCTTGTAGATGGGCGAATCGCTACTGTTGATATATTTGGCCTGATCATCCTCGGCGATGATACGCCCGCCGAATGCGATGACCTGTCCGGCAAGACTCTTTATGGGAAAGATCAATCGCCCACGAAACCTGTCATAGGCTCTTCCGCTGTCACTGGTGGCAAGCAGACCCGCCTTGACGGCAAGCCCCTGCGCAAAACCGGCACGCCGCAACGTGTCTGCCAGCGACTGCCATTCGCGCAGACTCCAGCCGAGTTCGAAACTCTCGATGATTTCCGGGGCGATGGCACGCCGCTGCATATAATCGCGACATTCCTGCCCTTCCCGCTTCGCGAGGTTGCCGACGAAATGCGCACGCGCCACGTCATACATCCGCAGACATTGCCGCCGTAGCGACTGTTCCTGCTGCGCCCGCGGGTCGGGCTTCCAGTCGTCGAGTGCCACCCCCGCCTCTTCGGCGAGTTGTTCAAGCGTCTCGCGAAAGTCGAGTCCGTTTATGCGCCCGTAGAAATCGAAGAGGTCACCGGACGCCTGACAACCGAAACAGTAGAAGAACCCCTCCTCCTCGTTGATCGAAAATGAAGGCTTCGTCTCCTGATGGAAAGGACAGGGCGCCATCCAGCGACCACCTGCCCTTCTGAGCTCGACATATCTTCTCGCGATATCGACAAGATTGAGCCGACTCTTTATGGCCTGAACGACACTACCGTCCCTGCGCTTCATGCCAACCTCGCGCCCGAATGAAGCAGCATGGCCTAGCGGAATTCAACAAGCGTCACACCGTCACCGCCCTGGTCCTCCGGAGCGAGGGAGAACGTGGCGATCGCTGGAGACTGGCGCAGATAGGCATGCACCTCCTTGCGAAGCGCACCCGTTCCACGCCCGTGGATGATCTCAAGCACACTTCTGCCCGCAAGCAGCGCATTGTCCACACCCTTTTCCAGTTCGCTCAACGCAACATCAGCACGCATTCCACGCAAGTCAAGACGCATGGGCACAGGCGATGCAGAAACTGTCTGCGTGACGGATGCGCGCGTCTCGGGTCTGGCGTCGCTAGGGGCAAGGTCGCGGGCTTCGGCCCACAGGAACACCCCGCTCATGTCGATGCGAACCCGCGACTTGCGCAGGTCGACCTCAGCCACGACAGCCTTCTTGCCCCACGGACGATGGAACACCGGCTGCCCCTGACGGAGTGTGGCCACATCGACGGAGACGGGCTGTTCCTGTTCGGCTTGGGATTCTGCGGGCTGGGTCGAAAGGGTCTCGCGTACTTTCGAAAGTGCCTTGAGGGTCTGCTTGTGGCTCACCTTTCCGTCTTTCCAGTCGCGCAGCACGCTCTGCGCCTGCGCCTGAATATCCCGGAAGAGGGTCTCGCGCTCACGCGCGAAGCGTTCTTCAAGCTTCATGCGTTTTGCGCGGTACTTCTCCTCTTCGGCACGGAGGGCGTCGAGTTCACGCTCGCGGTCGACCGCAAGGCTATTCAGTCGTGCAACCAGCGCCGAGGTGTCTTCACCGTCAAGCAGCAGATAGTTCTCTGCCCTGCGGAGGACGCTTTCCGGCAGTCCGTGCTCGCGCGCCACGTCAAGGGCCTGACTTGCCCCGACCTGATCGTAGGCGAGTGTGTACAGAGGCTTGCGTGATTTGGGATCGAAGAGCACCGAAGCGGCACGCACCCCTTCGCGGGAGAGCGCATAGGCCTTCAGTGCCGGGAAGTGCGTGGCGGCGATGACCGAGGCACCATGCGCCATGAGTTCATCAAGTACCGCCTGTGCGAGCGCGGCACCCTGCGCAGGGTCGGTGCCCGCACCGAATTCATCGAGGATGACGAGCGTGCTGTCATCGAGCCCGTCCCACACCCGCCCGAGATGGGTTATCTGGGCCGTGAAGGTGCTCACATGGTCTTCGAGACTCTGTTCATCGCCGATGAAGGCATGCACAGTCGTCCATGCGGGCAGTGAACTGCCGGGGGCTGCGGGCACGGGAAGAGCGGACAGGGCCATCAGCGTGATGAGTCCGGCGGTCTTCAGCGACACCGTCTTGCCGCCCGCGTTGCCACCGCTGATGACGAGGCAGCGCTGTCCGTCGCCGAGGGCGATGTCCACGGGCTGCACAGCGTGACCGGCGAGCACGAGAAGCGGATGCCGGGCCTTGCGCAGGTCGAGTGTCCGCCCCGACTCCATGCGCACCACGCTGCCATCGAAGGCAGCCGCGAGGGCACATTTGGCAAGCAGCACATCGGCAGTCACAAGCAGGTCGAAGGCAGCACGCACGCCAGCGAGTTCGCCGCGAACGAGGTCGGTGAGATAGGTGAGCACCTTGCGCTCTTCGGCCCTCTCCTCACGCTTGAGTTCCTGCAACCTGTTGTTGACCTCGACGAGGAACATGGGCTCGAAGTAGCAGGTCTCACCCGTCTGCGAATAGTCGTGGATGATGCCCTGCAGCCGTCCCTTGAAGTTCGACTTGAGAGGCAGCACGTACCTGTCGGACGAGAGGGTCATGAACTCGTCCTGAAGGTAATGGAGGATGTTGTACTGTTGGGCGTAGTCCTTGACCTTGCGCGTGCACTGCTGGTGCAACCTGCGAATCTCCTGCCTTGCGAGCAGAAGTTCTGGCGAGCTTTCATCGCGCAGCAGGCCGTCTTCGGAGACACAACGCTCAAGACCGGACACGGACCGCAAGGGTAGCGGGGTACGCAGAGTGAGCGTCGAAAGGGTCTCCCAACGCCCTGCGGTGGCAGCGCCTTCGGCTACCGAAGTCACAAGGGCGCGCGCCTGCGTGAGCATCTGCCGGAGAGCCCATAGCGCCTCAAGGTCGAGAACGGCACTCTGCCCTTCCAGGTAGCGGAAGACCCCGCCCAGCGGAGGAAAGACCGACAGACGGAAGCCGGTATGCTCACTCCAGCGGCGTGCATCCTCAAGCAGAGCGGTAGCGTCGGCAAGCGCATCGGAACCGGGGCACGGTGCAAGGGCCAGACAGGCCTCGCGACCGGCTTCGGAGACGCAGTATCGCGCCAGATGGTGCAATACCTTGTCGTATTCGAGTGCACGCAGGGTGCGGGCTTCAAGTGTCACTGACTGCTAGCCCGCCTGCAGACGTGCGCGAACGGCCGAACTGAGTTCCTTGCCGTCTACGCGCCCCTTGTGCTCATCCATGATGGCGCTCATCACACGCCCCATGTCCTTCATGGAGGTCGCACCAGAGGCGGCAACGGCGGATTCGATGGCTGCGGAAAGCTCTTCGCCGGTGAGCGGCTGGGGCAGATACTCGCGAATGACCCCAAGCTCCGCATCTTCCTTGTCAGCGAGGTCATCCCGTCCTGCGGCACGGAACTGCTCGATGGAGTCGACCCGCTGCTTGGCCTGCTTGGTGAGCAGGTCGAGCATTTCGGCCTCTTCCACAGGGCGGCGCAACTCGACCTGAAGGTTCTTGGCGGCGGTCTTGAGCAGTCGCAACACGCCAAGGCGAAGGGCATCCTTGGCCTTGTAGGCGACAACGTAGTCTTTTTCCAGACGTTCGATGAGTGTCATGTGGCACCTGGGTGGTTGGATGAAACGAGACACGGGAAACCCGGATGGATCCGGGCTTCCCGTTCAATGCGTGCGTCAAGCCCGACCCCAGGCCGGAACCGGGAGACGGGACGGCTTACGCCATGTTCATCTTCCTGATCTTCTTGAGGAGGCGCTTGCGGGCCGCAGCCTTCTTCTTCTTGCGCATCACGCTGGGCTTCTCGTAGTGCTGGCGCTTCTTCATTTCAGAAAGAATGCCAGCCTTCTCGACCTGCTTCTTGAAGCGGCGCAGAGCGATGTCGAAGTTGTAGTCGTCCTCATTGAGGTAGACACCGGGCAAAGAAATCACCTCCCATCACAGAAAATCGGCCCCACAAGGGGCAAGAGGGTTACATAGTGCACCCTCGAAAAAAAGGCAAGCCCCGGATGGCGGGGCCTGCCCACTCGTCGTGTCGCCTAATGATGGCTACCGTGACAGTCCTTGGCGCAATCGCGCATGGACTTGAGCATGACGTAACCGACGCCGCTCAGGATAACAAAGAGCACGGCATACAGCACACCGAAGAAGATGGCGTGGTCGGGCATCCACCAGGGGATGTCCTGCGGAAGGGGGCTCTGGATCGTTTCGCCATGAATGGCCCACTGCAGAGGTTCGAGCATCGGCTTCTCCTTACTTCACCGCGTCCTTGAGCGTCTTGCCGGGGCGGAACTTGACGACCTTGGAAGCGGGGATCTTGATTTCTGCGCCGGTGCGGGGGTTGCGTCCCTTGCGCTCCTGACGCGATTCGACGGCGAACGTGCCGAAGCCGGTGAGCGTCAGCTTGCCTTCACTGGCCAGAACATCCTTCACCGCGTCGAGGAACGCATTGAGGGAACGCTCGGCACTGGCTTTCGTCAGATTGGCCTTCGCTGCAATCTTGTCAACCAGGTCAGCCTTTGTCATCTGCCTTGTCCTCCTCTCCTTCGGGGGGTTACTTCAGCCATGAACATAGCGAGGCAGAGGTGACAGACGGTCGGGCCTGCCGCCAGCCGCGCCCTTGCGCTTTTTTTCCCAAACCACAAATGGGCTTACCAGATGCGGCCACGCCGCGCAACAACCACAATCAACGGAACAATCATCGAAAACACGATTCTACCAATCAAGTCAAGCGATAGCCGACATGGCAACGGCTTCTCCCAATGCGATGAAACGCTCCGGAGACAGCGTCTCGGGACGCGCGGCGGGGTCGATGCCAAGCCCTGCGAGAAGGGCAGAGGCATCACCACCCACATGAGGCCTCAATATCCCCTGCAACTGCTTGCGGCGCTGCTGGAAACAGAGGCGCAACACACGGGCCAGGCGCTTCGACTGGACGGCATCGGGCCTGTCGGTACGCGGGGTGAAGGCAAGCACCGCCGAATCGACCTTGGGACGGGGCGTGAAGACATGCGGCGGCACAACGAAGCACCACTCCGGCTTCGTGAAGCACTGCAGCCACACGGAAAGCGCCCCGTACTGCCGGCTGCCCGGTGCGGCAACGATACGCTCACCCACCTCCTTCTGGATCATGAACGAGGCGCGGAGGAGACCGGGCGCACGACTGCATATGTCCCACATGAGCGGTGAGGCGACATTGTAGGGCAGATTGCCGATGACCTTCCACGGATGCGCCGCATCGAGCCTTTCCCATGGGAAGAGCAAGGCATCCGTCAAGACCACCTGTGCTTCGGGAGTACCCGCCAATGGATGAAGGCGATGCTCGCGTGCCCAGTGATGGTCCTTCTCAAGCAGAAAGAGACGGGCGGGCCCGGCGGCATGGATATGCCGTGTCAACGCCCCCGGCCCGGGGCCGATTTCGATCACCCAGTCATCGGGCCCAATATGCAACTGCGCGGCGATGCGTGCGGCGATGTTCCTGTCCTTGAGGAAGTTCTGGCCAAGGCTCTTCTTCGCACGAGGGGGCATGGCAGGACCTCTTCCCCCCTCGGACGTGCCCTGCCCTTCTGCGGCTGCCACGCCTTCTTCCTCCGCATCGCGCACCGCCCGGGGGCTTCTCTCACGCCGCATCGTCACCTCCGTTGCGGGTTTCCACATGCTTTCGCAGCAGCTTGATCATGCGCCGCTGCCTGTAGGCGTTCACGCCCTTGAATGTAAGTACGTACGCGACGAACGCCGCAGGAATGCCTAGGATGACACCGCCGATGGTCATGACGGCCACAAGTTCCGCACCCTGCTGGAGCATCTGTGCCAGTTCAAGCTTGGCAGGGTCGAACACGATGTCCGTATGCCACACGTGATGGCCCACCCAGTAGAGCATCCCGTAGAACGGGATGACATTGACGGGATTCGATATCCATGTTCCGGCGACAGCCACCACCTTGCTGCCCCTTACGAGAAACGCAAGGGCGATGGCGACCACCGACTGAAAGGGTATGATGGGCAGAAAGCCGACAAAAATCCCAGCAGCCATCCCCATGGCGATGGAATGCGTCGAGCCGGGCTGGCGCAGTATCCGCAGATACTGAAGCCGCAGGGCCCGCTTGAACCTCTGCCACCAGTCGAGACAGGACACGAGCGGCTACTCCATGCAGTCAAAACGTTCGAATCGCATAACCAGCCCGGCACGCCCCTGCGTTGCAGAGCGCAGTGCCGTCGAAAACCCGAAAAGCCCGGCAAGCGGTGCAAGCCCTTGCACGACCTTCTGCCCGCCCCTGTCGAACATGTTCTCCACCTTGCCGCCCCGTGAGCCCAGTTGCCCGATGGACGCACCAAGATGCGCCTCGGGTACGGAAATCTCCACAGCCATGATGGGTTCCAGCAAGACCGGGCCTGCGGACTGCATGGCCGCCTTCACGGCTGCCACCGCCGCCATGTGGTAGCCAGCAGGCGACGAGGCCCCGTCACGACGTTGCATGGACACGACCTCGACATCCACATCCTGCACGGGATACCCTTTGACGACGCCGCTTTGCAGACTATCGACGACACCTTGGGCCACCGAGTCAACCCATGCCTGCGGCCACCCTTCCGTCGCCATGCCGAAACGCACCCGGTTGCCCTTGTCACGCTCGCGGGCCGTCACGCGCAAAGAGACCTGCCCGTAGTGCGGCTGGTCACCCAGTTCACGGTCGAACTCGCCTGCGCCCTCGCCCGTGCCGGACACGGTCTCCTGAAAGACGACCTGCGGGTTGCCCACACGCGGACTCACCCCGTACTCACGCCGGATACGTTCAAGTACCACTTCAAGGTGCAACTCGCCCATGCCGGAGAGGATGCGCTGCCCAGTGCCCTCGTCCTGTTCGACGGCAAGCGTGGGGTCTTCAAGGCACAGGCGCTCGAGAACCTCGTCGAGCTTCTCGCCCTCTTCGGTGTTGCGCGGTTCCATGGCAAGCGAGATGACGGGACGGTAGGCCGCGATATTCTCGAGCAGCACGGGCCGTTCCGCGGCGGCGATGGTGTCGCCCGTGCGGGCGGCGCGCAATCCCATGACGCCGACGATGTCGCCGGCGAACGCCTCTTCGATCTGTTCGCGGCGTCCGGCGTGCAGCCGGAACAGCTTCGAGACGCGCTCGTCCACTTCACGCGTGACATTGCGACAGGTATCGCCCTCGCACAGCGTCCCGGCATAAAGCCGTACCAGAGCCACCTTGCGGCTTCCTTCCATGACGACCTTGAAGACCAGCGCAGCCAATGGTGCCTTCGGTTCAGGCGAGACGACCACCCGCCTGCCCTCGCTCCGGTCGAGCCCGCGAACCGGTGCCGCGTCGACAGGCGACGGCAGATAGGCACACACGCCGTCGAGAAGGGGCTGCACGCCGGTATTGTGCAAGGCAGACCCCGCAAAGACGGGGACAAGGCTGCGCGCCAGCGTCACACGCCTGATGGCGGCACGGATTTCCTCGGGCGCAAGCTCTTCGCCTCCAAGGTACCGGTCGACGATGCCCTCGTCGTTCTCGGCGAGCGTCTCAAGCATCCTCTCGCGCCACACCTCGCAGAGGCGGGCACTCTCCCCTTCGACCGGCGCACGGGCATAGCTGCGGTCGTGCGCATCGGCGGGGAAGGTGAGCACTTCACGGGTGACGACATCGACAAGTCCTTCGAATGTCTCACCCTGCCCCATCGGCACGACCAGCGGCAAGGGCACGGCACCCAGCCGGGTGCGCATGGCGTCGAGGGTGGCTTCGAAATCCGCCCCAAGCCTGTCCATCTTGTTCACGAAGGCGAGTTTGGGGACGCCGAACTTCTCGGACTGCCGCCACACCGTCTCGGACTGGGGTTCGACACCTCCGACGGCGCAGAAGACCCCCACCGCCCCGTCAAGCACACGCAAAGAGCGCTCGACCTCGATGGTGAAGTCGACGTGCCCCGGCGTGTCGATGATGTTCACCGTATGCCGTCCCCATGTGCAGGTCGTGCAGGCAGAGGCGATGGTGATGCCACGCTCCTGTTCTTCGGGCATGAAGTCCATGGTCGCGGTGCCGTCATGCACTTCGCCCATGCGGTGAATCTTCTGGGTGTAAAAGAGAATACGCTCGGAAAGAGTGGTCTTGCCCGCGTCGATGTGGGCGATGATGCCGATGTTCCGCAAAAGTTCGAGACGGGGGGCGGGGCCATGAGAACTAGCCATGGAGCATCTCCGGCGGGAAGGAAGTGGCGGGAACGTGCCGTCCTATGGTCAGGGAGCGTTCGATGAAAAAATCTGGCGTCAGGTCCGGGAAGGCCCAGCACCCTTCACGGGACGATGTCAGCACAAGCCGCGCGCGCATTGCCCAGAAGGATGCCGACGCAGCCCCGCAAAAAGCGGCATCGCAGGCGTATTCGCCGCCCGGGATGCCGTCGGCAGGCGTAGCGGACGGACTCATATCCGCAGCAGGGGCAACGCCGGCATCGGGGGAACCCTCGCAAGCCGTCGGCCCTCCGGCCGCAACGTTTGTCGCAAGGGCATCACCGTGCGCCCAGCGCACAAGTGCGGCATCGACCCCTTCGTCCTCGACGATGACGACGCGTGGCGTCCCCCCGTCATGCCAGACCGGGGTGTCAGCCTCGATGGCGGCCCGGCACAGCACAGCGAAGCTTGCCGCCCCTCCGAGGCACAGCAACCGCCCACGTCCCGCTTCTCTCAATCCTGCCACGAATCGCCCGATGTCTACGGTGTCCAATGAACCGGCGACCTCCTGTCCTGCAAGTTCAAGGGCCACGAGAAGCTGGTCGGGCCACGGCGTTGTCGCCGGGGCGAGTCGAATCACACGCACATCGGGCACGGCGGCGCAAAGTGCAGGCATGAGCGCAGCAAGGAGGCGGGGGGCGGAACGGAACGACTCGTCGATGACGACAAGTGTCCATGGTGCGACCCGTTCTGCACGCGCATAGGCCATGCCGGACCGGGGCAACGCGAAGGACTCGCTTCGGGGCAACAGAGGCTCGCCGTACAGCACATGAAGGGCCGCTATGCAGGTCTTGAGTGCCGCGCGATACCCATCGGGCGCGGCATCATAGGCGCGGGCGAAATCCTCATCCGGTACTTGAAGGACTGACGGCATCGGGGCATCGAAGTCAGCAGGGTGCATGAGGTGTTCCGGTCGGTTGTGATGTCTTATGGCACGGGCACTATACGTCGCCACCAGCGGCATGGCAACGCACCCGTGACAGCTGCACCATTCGGCCTATGGGGAGCACGGGAGCCGACAGCGGGGCAGTGGCAGCCTCACCGCAGGCGACACAGGGGGCAAGCCGGTGCGGCACGCTGGACATGCCTGTCATCTCCAGCAATACCAAGGCGCAACCGGAGAAGATCCGATTGCGCCTGTCCATGTCCTTTCGGGTACTGGTATCGTCAGCCGTCTATGCCGGGTTTGCCCAGCTTGCGTTTCATGTAGTTCTTGATGTGCACGCTCACGAGTTCGTCGCGTGACAGCGTCTCGGCGTACCCGGCGTCCTTGAGAATCGACCAGAAATCCGAACCGGAGAGCACCGAGTCCTTCTCGCCGAGTTGCATCAGATGCTCACTGTAGGTGGCAAGAGCCTTGCGCAACTCGGTCTCGGGGGTGCGACGCAGGTTGCGCCCCAACGTGGCGAGTTCTTCGGCAGGCGGCAACTTGTCCGACTCGAGCACCTGCTTGAAGCCGGAAAGGAAACGTGTGGAACCGGCAAGGATGTGGCTGCGTTTGACCACGTTCAGATTGCTCCACCCGGCCTTCACCCATTTGAACAGGGCATAGCCCGTCGTATTGCCGCCGGGCGTCTCCTCGTAGAAGACCGCAATGGTCGACGAGTCGTACATGTAGGTGTTCACCCATCCGAGGCCACGCATGGTCGACCCTGTGACGGGCGAATAGACGTATTCCCAGTTACGGTCGTCTCCCACGATGGCACCCTTGCGGCCCACCGTGGAGGGTGCCTGCTGGCGCGACACGGAGATGAGCACCGCCCTCCCCTGATGGCGCGTGAGGATGAGAAGCCTGTCCAGTTTGTATGAGTAATAGCAGCCGCTGAACGAATCGGGGGTGATTTCCTCGAACTCGGCACCGCGCAACACAACAGGCTCGCCTTTTTCGGCCATCTTGTCCCACAGGGCCACGCGCTGCTTGAGAAGGTCGCTTCCGGGCAACCAGAAGCCCCGCCGCAGCGCAGAGGGATATACGGCCTCTGCCGGGATGTCCGGGTCGTAGCAGTAGCGCAGGATGCGCGCCAGAGGGGCCTTGATGGTGTCTCGCGTGAAGGCACCGAAGCCCTGTTCCGTCTTGCCGGGACGGGCCGTGGCCGTTTCGGCGGCGGGACGGAAAACGAAGTCCAGAACGGCGGCATACCCTGCCGGGTCGGGCACTGGCCCTTGCCGGGGCACCGAGGCGAGAAGGCCTTCCAGCCCCGCCTCCACATCTGCGGGAAGTGTACCGCTCTCGACCTCTTCGGCGCGGGCGGGGACGGACAGCAGGCAACAAAGAATGAAAAACGCACACAACGTACGCACAACGATGCCGTATCGGCTAAAAAAACGCTCGGGCATGGACGGAAGCGACCTCATGAAGGGAAATACTGGCACGGCAGGACACCGACCATCTTGTTCCCCTCAAGGTACTGGGCTATCGTCGGCGCGTCAAGAACGCCCGCGGCCCTGCCTGCCAGACGTCGGCGGAGTCATGCAAGCCCCGCATCAACGAATATGGACGCCCACGTTCAAGCAAGTCGGACCGGCTGCGGAATGCAGCGGTCAAGCCCGCACACCGGGGGAGCATGTCCTTCCTGAACGCCCTGTTTGCAACGATCGCCGCCACGGTGGCAACCATACCTGTCGTCACTTACGGGGCCTTTCTCCTCCACAACGGCCTGCCCCTGCCGGGGCGGCACACCGCAAGGCGTCTCGCAGCACTTGCCGAGGGAATGTGTCAGAGCGTGGGCGCGTTCTGCATGGTCGTTGCAGCCCTCCCCTTCCGGCGACGTTGCCGCCTGCCGTTGCAGCCCGAAGCTTCGGCCGGAGATGCAGGGCCTCACGTCCCCGTCCTGTTCGTCCACGGTCTCTATCACAACCCGAGCGCGTGGCTTCTCTATCGACCGACGTTCGCGAGGCAGGGCATTGGCCCGGTGCATACGTTCGGCTATGACAGTTTCAGCAACGATTTCGCGACGCTGGTGCACCAGCTGGATGCGGCGGTCGACGCCCTCATCCAAGCGCACCCCGCCACGCCGCCCATCCTCATCGGCCACAGTCTCGGCGGGCTTATCATCAGGGCGTGGCTTTCTCGCCATGATGGCGCCCGCCGCTGTTCCGGCGTCGTGACACTGGGTACGCCCCATCAGGGCAGTGCACTGGCAAGGCTTGGTATCGGCAATCTGGCACGCAGCCTTCTCTTCAGGGGGACGCTCGTCCAGACCGTCGAACGACACGAAGCCGCACCCGGCGTGCCCTGTGTCGCCATCCGTTCCCCGCTGGACAACATGGTCATCCCGGCGGAGGGGCTTCGGATTCGCGCACACGGCTGGACCGAGGTCGAAGGCCCTGCCGTCAGTCATGTCTGGATGCTCTGGGATGCACGGACACGGACATTGGTGCTGGAGACGGCTCGACGCATCCGTGACGGGCTGCCTGTTACCTAACCAGCGCACCTCTAGAGAGGACAACCGCGGTCACGCCCCCTCCAGGGTACCATAGACGCGCAGGTAGTCCCGGGCCATGCGGCGTTCGTCGAAGCATCGGGTCGCAAGGTCGCGAGCGGCCTTGCCGAACCCCCGCCGTACATGCGGCTGCGCGGCGAATTCGGCGCACACGAGAGCCAGCGTCGCCGCATCACCCACCGGGACGAGTCGTCCCGTCACACCGTCACGCACGATTTCGGGAACCCCGCCCACGTCGAAGGCGCAGACGGGCAGTCCCGCAGCCATCGCTTCCAGAATGCCGAGCGGATGATTGTCCGCAAGGGATGGATGGATGAAGACATCCGCCGCGGCACGGACGATGTGGAGATGCGCCTGGTCAAGGTACGGCAGACGCAGCAGGTCGCCATCCCGCCGCATGGCATCGCCCCCGACGAACACACCCAACGCGTTCGGCACAGCCTGTTTGACCGCATCCCATATGGTGGTCCAGAGTCCGCCTCCCTTGAGTTGCGAGGTCTCTCCGCCATGGGCGAGACACAGCACCACGAAGGCTTCAGCACCGATGCCCAGCGCCCTCCGGGCGGCCCCGGCATCGATGGTCTCCGGTATGGAAACGCCATTAGGCACCACTGCGCACGACAGTCCCGGCAAAGCCTGCCTGACCATCCGCGCCAACCACCCCGAGGGGCTTACCAGATACGGAGCGAGTTCATACAGCAACTCTCGCAGGTGCCTCTGTCTTTCTTCCGCATTCGCATAGCCACGCGGACATGGCGAAAGACAGCCCTGATGCCAGCCCGGACAGTCGAAGGGCTGAATGCACCCACCGGTGAGCAGCGCGGCGTCGTGCAGAGTGATAACCACACGCGGATGCCCCCGCAAGGCAGATAAGGCCAGTAGCCAGTCCGCAGTGGCATGGAGATGGATGAGGGCGCCTCGCGCTACGGCGGCAACGGCATCAGGCGACACCAGCGTGCAACCGGTAGCCGCATCCGCCACTTCTGCGGTACGCCGCGAATCGACCCCTTCAGCGCCAAGCCGTTGGTGCAACAGGTTCGCCACACGCGCAGCCCCGCCCCTGTGGGCGAAAAAGGTATGGTGAACGACGGCAAGGCCCATCAGTACACTTCCAGCAGGTCGTGCTTGAGGGCCCATAGCACGAGAAAATGGAGACCTTCCAAGGTCAGGTCGCCGTTCCCCGGAAGCGACCAGAGACTGCCGCCCGGAACGGCATCTTCGCTGGCACCGGCCCCGCGGGGACTCGTCGGAGGCGAATCCGGCATGAGCGATGTCGACCGTCCAGCGGCACTCGGAACAGACGCAGACATGTCGGGGGCAGCATCGCCCCCCCTGTCCGCACCCGATAGCAGGTGGCCGCAAATCTCACGTAGCGAAGCCCCCTTCCTGGTCCGGAAAAGCAGCCTGTGCAACGCCTCATCAGGAACCATGAACGCCACGCCGGGATACGGCGTCGCCTGTTCGCGCCCGCCATAAACGGCCAACCCCGCCGGAGTCGCCCTGACACGCAGGTTGGCGTCGAGCCTTGCAGAGGGATACCCCCCGAAGACATCCGCATAGGACATCGCCATGGGGTGCGCGTGCATCCGGCACTGTTCATCGACGGGTTCCTGCCACAACGCGTCCCACAGCCCCACCCATCGGGAGACGACAGACTCCCAAGCGAACCGTGCAAGCACCCGTTCGCGTCCGGCACGCCCCATCTCTTCGCGCAACGCCGCAGAGACGGCAAGTCGGGCGATGGAAGCGCCGAAAGCCTCCACATCGACGGCGACCTGCTGCGCAAGGAGCAGATGGTACTGATTGTCGTAGAGTAGCGGCGCGGCGACATCCACCCCAGCCGACACGGCGGGACCGAGGGTCGACACCAGAAAACCGGTCACGCCATCCTCGACAAGGTCACGGTAGCCGTCCCAGTCGGAAGCGACCACGGGCAACCCCGCAGCAGCAGCCTCAAGAAGCGTCAGACCGAACGTCTCCTGCACATTGTCGGAAGGCGAGAGAAAGATGTCGGCAGCGGCGTACAGACCATTACGCGTTGCGTCATCCGGCGACCGCACGACACGGACCCGCACACCGTACAGTGCCCCCATCCGCTCGAGAATGCCGGGCATTCCGTCATCCGCATCAGCCTGTCCGGCAATGACGAGCAGGTACTCCCCACGGGGCAGCCCGCACGATTCGGCCCGTTGCAGCATCCTGAAGAGTGGCAGCAAATCCATCTTGGCATAGTGGGCGATACGCCCCACCACAAGAAGCACCAGTTCATCACCGACGCCAAGACGTCCGCGTTCACGCGCCCTCGCCTTCGGGTCGGGGGCGGGCAGCGACACCGGGTCTACACCGAGGGGCATCCGCAGCACCTGCGGTTGCGGATGAGCCTCTGGGGTCAAGCCATAGCCCCGCCGCAGGTTGGCGAACATGCGTCCAACGACGGCACAACCGGCATGCGACGTTGAGACGATGGCGTCGCGTCGTGTGCAACCGGGCCACATATGCGCCAGCAGCGAGGCACCGTAACGGGTGTAGCTGAGCGAGTGCGTCACCCCGGTCACCGGAAAGACCTGCGGCGCAAGATGGTTGCGTAGTGCAGAAAGCCATGGCTGTTCCGTCATCGGGTCGGAGAGATGAAAGCAATGGAAGGGCTGCCGCACAAGGGCTGCCGGCAGTTCAAGGCGCGTAGCCACCTTCAGTGCACCGCGCCGCACCGCCGGTGTATCACACAGCGCTTGGGCGAGATGCGCCCCGGCATCGCGGGTGGGAAGAAAGAAGTGATAGCCGTCGTAAGGGTCGAGGTGCAGCAGGGCACGAAGAAACCCCTCATTGGCTACACAACGTCCCATCACCACAGAGTGTTCAAGAAAGGGGTGAAGCGTTCCCCACAGGCGAGTGTGCTGCATGTTGGAGCAAAGCCACAGATACCCCTGCATGTCAAATCTCCGCCCGGAAAAAACTGCCCTTTCGTCTCTTCGTTTCACCAGCAGCGGGGATGACGGCTCTCCACGCCTAGAGCCATGGGCTCAGAACCGTAATGGCCCGCATATTGCTTCAAGTCTGGAGACAACCAATCCCGGGGGAAAAGGGATGGGGGGAGACAGGATGAAGCACCAGCACCTCATGTGGAACATCGGCCTCAGCGACCTCGACGCGGCCCGCATCAGCGAGTTCGCAGGCGCAGGCTACACCATGCAGACCGTCCCTGCCGACGCCCTGCCAAGCCCGGACGACCTCGAACGCGAGGCGCCATGCATCATATGGGTGGCGGCGTCTGTACAGGCGGCCCTTGCCGCACATCCACGCCAACTGCGCCAGCATCTCGAACTCGTGCCGCGAGCGCTTGTTCTCGACGTCAGCTACACGCAAAACGACCTCGAACAGGCTCTCGACCTCGACTTCTCGGAAATCGTACGCCATCCCATCTCGCGCAAGCGAGTGCTCACCGTGTTGCGCCGCGCCGTCGAGACCCGCAATGTCCATCAGGACATTCTGCGCATGACGCGGGAGATTCTCCTCGAACGCGAATTGCTCGCACGGAAGAACGACCTGCTCTCCTTTGTCGTCACTTTTCTGACAAGAACGACAGAGAGCCTCGACATCGCAGACATTCTCATCAACGCTCGCGAAGGATTCGGCAAACTCCTGCCCGTGACGGGTCTTCATGCCATTCTGTGGCCGCCCTCGCCCACGGAGGGCGCACATGACGCCGAACTCTTCATCGGCGCCTACAGGCAGACAGAAGCCCATGCGGCATGGACACGCCTGCTTCTGGAGTCTGCACACAGACTCGCCCGACACGACGTGGCAGAATACCGCACGACGGCATTGACGCACGACGAACCGTCGCCCCTGCCCGAAGCAGGACGAGTGATGATGCTGCCCCTTGGCAACGGCAAGAACACCTTCGGGGCCATAGCCATGGCTCTCGCCGAGACACCGGCGCTGGGCAAGGACCAGGCACAGGCCCTCGACTCTGTCATGCGTCACCTCACGCTCGCGCTCCGCAATGCCGTCGTATACCGTGAAATCAAGCTTCAGGCCGACCATGACGCGCTCACGCAGTTGCACAACAGGCGCAGCTTCGATCATCGGCTGGCCGAAGAAGTCGACCGCCATCAGCGTTACGGGATGCCCATGACGCTGCTCATGCTCGACATCGACCATTTCAAGGCCGTCAACGACACCTACGGACACCCGGCAGGAGATGCCGTCCTGCGCGAAGTCGCGCAGACCATGCGTAACGCCTGTCGCACGACAGACTTCGCGGCCCGCTACGGCGGCGAAGAGTTCTGCGTCATCCTTCCGCATACCGACGGCAAATGCGGACGCATCTTTGCCGAACGGTTACGCAAACGCCTCGCTTCCAGCAGGGTCGAAGTGGACGGCAAGACCATCGCCGTCACCGTGAG
Source organism: Nitratidesulfovibrio vulgaris str. Hildenborough (assembly GCF_000195755.1). Classification (NCBI taxonomy): domain Bacteria; kingdom Pseudomonadati; phylum Thermodesulfobacteriota; class Desulfovibrionia; order Desulfovibrionales; family Desulfovibrionaceae; genus Nitratidesulfovibrio; species Nitratidesulfovibrio vulgaris. Next base: position 1,869,764 of record NC_002937.3, read on the forward strand.
CATAGGCCTTGCCACGCTTTCCGCGGCAGCACCGCTCTCCCCGGAAAGGCTCGTCTGTGAAGCGGATGGAGCCCTCTACGCAGCCAAGGCCGCCGGGCGCAACATCGTCTGCGAGGCGCAGGAACCCTGCCAGAGAGCGAATGCGTTACGCGCGTGACCTGCAACGACGCATGGATTCGATTATGCAAAGAGGCCGGAATGGATCCGGCCTCTTTGCGTAGCATGACATGAGCTTCGCGGGCTTGCAGCATCAACGGGGTTCGCTCATCGAACGCACGACGCCACGGCGCTTACCCGCGCCAGTAGCAAGCCCTCCTGTTCGCACCTCTCGACGGGGCCCGCACATGCCGTGACTGGACACAACGCGGCAGGAGGCAGACGCCCCGCGCATGTCAGAGAAGCAGAAGCGAGGCAAGCCCCAGAAAGATGAAGAACCCCGCACCATCGGTGATAGCCGTCAGGAAAATGCTCGAAGCCTGCGCCGGGTCGCGTCCCAGTGCCCTGAAGATAAGGGGAATGGAACCGCCAGCCACGGCCCCGAGCAGCATGTCGCAAAGCAGCGCGAGGCCCATGACGGCCGCAAGCGCACCCTTTCCGGAGATGGCCCAGATGACCGCGCAGACGAGAACAGCCATGATGACACCCGAAGCGAGGCCTATCTTGCCCTCTCGTGCCACGGCCCGCCACGACTTGCGGCTGTCGAACCTGTCCACCGCCAGCTGCCTGATCATCACCGCCAGCGCCTGCTGCCCAGTGTTGCCCGCCTGATTCGCGACCATGGGCATGAGCACGGCGAGTATGGCCATCTGGGCGATGCTGCCCTCGAACATGTAGACCACCGACGCGGAAAGCGCCGAATTGAGCATGTTGACCACCAGCCACGGCAGGCGCTTGACCAGCGACTCGAACCACGGCGTATCCACCGTCTCGTCCTGCGCTGCACCCACCATGCCCAGCATGTCTTCGCTGGCCTCTTCCTGAATGATGTCGAAGATGTCGTCGTAGGTGACGACGCCAAGGATGCGCCCTTCGTAGTCAACAACGGGCATGGCCATGAAATTGTAGTGCCCCAGCAGGTGGGCCACCTCTTCCTTGTCCTGGTCGAACAATACGGAGATGACGTTCTGGTTGCCCACCTCATCGCGCAGACGAACTCCCGGACGGCTGAGAAGCAGGTCGCGCAACGAAAGGACGCCTATGAGGCGGTCGTCGATATCGACCACATAGGCATAATAGGGGTTTTCCTTGTCCTCGATCTCGCGGCGAATCTGAAGTATCGCCTGATCCGCAGTGAGTTGTTCGTCAAGGATGACGATCTCGGTGTTCATGACCCCGCCCGCGGTGTCGGGGTCGAAAGCCATGAGGTGACGAATCTCGTCGGCGTCCTCGGTATCGAGGTTGTTCAGCAGGACATCGCGGTGGTCTTCGTCGAGTTCGTCGAGCACGTCCGCCGCGTCGTCGGGGGACATCTCGGCGAGAATCTGCGCGGCCACATCGGCGTCGAGGTTCTCAAGAAGGTCGACGCGGACGTGTTCATCAAGCTCGGCAAGGGCTTCAGCCGCATCTTCGGCTGGCAGGTTCCTGAGGACGCAGACCTGCTTTTCCAGCGAGAGGTTCTCGATGTGCTCTGCAACGTCGGCCGGGTGCGCGTACTCCGTATCGGTGTCGACAAGCCCCGCGCACGGGTCGCCCGCGGGCATGTCTTCGTGCGGGGCATGCCGCCTTCCACGGCCTTCGGAGATACCGCTCTCTTCATCTTTCATGGTGATTCCCCCGCACGGATTGAGGCTTGCGGCCCCGCAGCAGGCGGCACCGACGGCTTGACCAAAGCACTGCCGTCACCTAGTACACTCGCACGGGGCGACCGGCGCCCGTCCTGTAGCATCCGACGCCCCGAGGAACAAGTATGCCACATCCTGATTTCACAGCATTCTTCTCCGGCACGGCCCTCGACCGTCTTACCGCCGCCATAGACCTTGCCCTCGTCGAGGACGGCCCCGACCTCACCTCCGATGCCGTCTTCTCACCCGAAGACAGACTCGAAGCCGTGGTCGTGGCCAAGCAACACACGCTCGTGGCGGGCCTGCCCATCGCCCCCATCATTCTCGACCGCTGCCCGGAAGTCCATCCCTATACCCTTGAGATGCCTGTACGCGATGGCGACAGACTCGCCCCCGGCGATACGGCCCTCCGCGTAGCCGGAAGCGCACGGCACATCCTCAAGGCTGAACGGGTCATCCTCAACTTCATGACCCATCTTTCAGGCATAGCCAACCTGACGCACGACTATGTGACGGCCCTTGAGGGAACCCATACGCGCCTTCTCGACACGCGCAAGACCCTCCCCGGCCTGCGGCATGTCGAGAAATACGCCGTGCTCGTTGGCGGCGGCCTCAACCACCGCATCGACCTTGCAGAGATGCTCATGCTCAAGGACAACCATATCGATGCGGCAGGTTCCATCACCGCAGCCGTCACACGTCTGCGCACGGCGTATGCCCCCTGCCCCCCCATCGAAGTGGAATGCCGCACCATGGAAGAGGTCGCCGAAGCCGTTGCCTGCCACGTCGACCGCATCATGCTGGACAACATGACGCCAGAGGCCATGCGTGCCGCGCTGGGCATCATCCCGCGTACCATCGAGACGGAGACAAGCGGCGGCGTCACCCTCGAAACCATCCGCAGTCTGGCACTCGTGGGCGACCGCGGCCCGGATTTCATAAGCGTGGGTCGCCTTACCCATTCGGCACCCGCTGCGGACTTCAGCATGCGCATCAGCAAGGAGCATCCATGACCCTCCATCGCCCCACGCCCGCATCCTCCGGTGAAACGCCACAAGACGTGGCACGTCGTATCGACGCCCTGCGGGGGCAGCTTGGCGACGACGTGCTCGTCATGGGGCACCATTACCAGCACGATTCGGTCATCCGCCACACCGACCTGCGCGGCGATTCGCTGGAACTTGCACGCAAGGTGGATGCCATCAGCGCGAAGCACATCGTCTTCTGCGGTGTCTATTTCATGGCCGAATCGGCAGCCTTGCTCGCGCGTGACGGGCAGTCCGTGCACATCCCGGAAAGCGACGCCAACTGCGTCATGTCGCAGATGGCCCCCGCACAGCGCGTGGATGCGGTGCTGCGAAATCTCTCCGGGACCGGACGCAATGTCATACCACTGGCCTACGTGAACACTTCGCTGGCGGTCAAAGCCGTCGTCGGACGGCACGGCGGTGCCGTGTGCACCTCTGCCAATGCGAAGACGATGCTGACGTGGGCGCGCGAACGGGCTGACGCAGTGGTCTTCCTGCCGGACAAGAACCTTGCCCGGAACACGGCAGACCTTCTCGGCATCGCCGAAGACCGGAGACATATCCTCGACATCCGGGACGGAGGCGCGGCTGTGGACATGGACGCCGCATCAGGGGCCGAACTTCTGATGTGGCCCGGCTGTTGCGCCATCCACGCCCGGTTCAACCTGCGCCAGATGGAACGCATGAGGGACGAGCACCCCGGGTGCCGCATCGCCGTCCACCCCGAATGTTCGCCCGAGGTGGTTCGCGCCGCCGACGCCGCAGGATCAACGTCGTTCCTCATCCGTTACGCCGAAGAACAGAAGCCCGGTACGACGCTCGTCATCGGCACTGAAATCAACCTCGTCGAACGCCTTGCGGCGCAACACGCCGGACGCATCACCGTATTGCCGCTCCTTGAGAGCGGCTGTTCCCACATGGCGCGTGTGACAGCACCCAAGCTTCTCGCCACGCTCGAATCCATCGCCAGCGGCACGGCCTCACCCGTAGCCATCCCCCTCGACCTGCAGGACGACGCGCACGCCGCCCTCCAACGCATGCTAGAAGCATGTGCCTAAAACGGTAACGCCATGAGCACCAACAGGTTTCACACGCCCGTCCTCGTCATCGGCAGCGGTATCGCCGGTTGCACCGCCGCCCTCACCCTCGCCGACCTCGGGGCCGAGGTCACCCTCATCTCCACCGGCACACGCCTCGACACCGGCAATTCGCCGCTTGCGCAGGGAGGCATCGTCTTCAAGGCAGTGGACGGCGACCCGCGTCTTCTCGAACACGACATCATGGTCGCCGGGCACCATATCAACTACCGCCGCGCTGTACGACAGATCAGCGTGAAAGGCCCGCAGGCGGTACAGGGCATTCTCGTCGACAGGCTCGGCATTCCCTTCGCACGAAGCGGAAAACCCCAGTGCGAATGGGACCTCACCATGGAAGGTGGGCACGCGGCGCACCGCATCATGCACTGTGCCGACTACACGGGCCGCGCCATCATGGATGGCCTCATCGCCGCCATCGAAGAGGCACCCAACGTACGAGTCCTCTCCGGAAGGACGGCGGTCGACCTGCTCACCACGCACCATCAGGCCCGCAGCAACGAATTCCGCTATCAGATCAACAACCAGTGCGTCGGAGCCTATGTCCTCAACGAGCATACCCGCTCGGTGGAGACCATGCTGGCGGACGTCACTGTCCTTGCCACCGGCGGGGTCGGTCAGGTCTACCTGCACACGACCAACAGCCCCAATGCCATCGGGTCGGGCGTATCCATGGCACAGCGCGCGGGGGTACGCATCGAGAACGCCGAGTTCGTGCAGTTCCACCCCACGGCCCTCTTCCACCGCTCGCAACGTCGCTTCCTCATCTCGGAGGCGTTGCGAGGCGAAGGCGGGAGACTGGTCAACGGGTCTGGCGAAGCCTTCATGCACAACTACGACCGCCGGGGCGACCTCGCGCCCCGCGACATCGTGGCGCGTGCCATCGTCGAAGAGATGCTCCGTACCGGTGAGGACTGCGTCTACCTTGATGCATCGCAGGTCGAACAGGACCTTGAACAGCGGTTCCCGACCATCTACCAGCACTGTCAGGACATGGGCATCGACATCAGGGTCGAACCCATTCCCGTCGTTCCCGCCGCCCATTACTTCTGCGGCGGCATCCTCACCGACCTCACAGGGCGCACCACCCTGGACAGGCTCTATGCCGTGGGGGAATGCGCCTGTACCGGGGTGCACGGGGCGAACCGCCTCGCCAGCACGTCACTTCTGGAAGCCCTGCTATGGGGCCGCACGGCGGGTGAAGACATCGCACGCAGGCTGCACAGGCAACGCCCCATGAGCAAACGGCTTCATGCCGCCATCCCCGACTGGCAGCCGCTTGGTGACGAACGCAACGACGACCCGGCACTGGTCGCACAGGATTGGGCCACCATCAGGCACACCATGTGGAACTATGTCGGCATCACCCGCAGCACGGGCAGACTTCGCCGTGCGTTCGAAGACCTGCGCGACCTGTCGCGCCACCTGCACGACTTCTACAAGCGCACGACGCTCTCAAAACCGCTGGTCGACCTCTTCCATGGCTGCCACACGGCCTATACCATAACGCAGGCGGCACTCCGCAACCGCCAGAGTCTGGGCTGCCATTATCGCATAGATTGATGGTATCCCCGCAACATCGACGCAAAAGGGCCCCCCGAGAGGGGTGGCCCTTTTGCGTCTGCCCATTACAGCGCATGCATCACGCAGTGCACGCTGCCGTATTGCGACGTTCACATCAGGTAAAGCCGCACCAGCGAGACGCCCGTCCACAGTTGCCATAGAGCAAGCGCCACAAGCACCAGGTTGTTCACGCCATGCACCAGCGGCAGCCACTTGCGACGTCTCTTCTCCTTGTCCAGTCTGTAGCCCGTCATATAGCCGATGACGCATAGCGGCAGCATGACCAGACCGACATACGCGTGCACACCGGTAAGAAAAAGATTGCGCCAGTAGAACCACACCAGCAGCGACCCCAGAAGCCCACCGCCCAGCCATAGGGCGATGGCGTAGGTCCCCCATCGCACATGCTGTTTCCAAGGAAAGACGCACTTCTGCCCGCAATGGACGGCAAGAAAACGTTTCCAGCCGAACAGCACGGCAGGGACGGAGAGGACCAGGGCAATCACCTGCACAAGAGGATGCGACCAGAGCATGTACGCCTCCGAAGGAGTCAGAACAACGATACGGGAATGGCGAGCCTGTCGATGAGGAGTACCACCATTACAGCACAAAGTACCGCGTCGGCAATATGGAGTGCCACGCGCCGTTTGCGAACCGCCAGCATGGCGGCGAAGAGAAGCGCAATCCCGCACAGGGTTACCATGATGCGCATGCCCACCCACTCCAGCAACGGAAAGGCTGGCACCATCAGCACCGCTACGGCATAGGCGTGAAACCAGACCTTCAGCAGTCTGGCATAGCGTTCGTGCGGCAATGAGAGCAGCGGCAGAGGCAGGCGCGCCTTGCGATAGGCTTCCCGGTCACGCGCCGCGTGCAGCCAGAAATGGGGAATCTGCCATAGCAGATACAACGTATAGACGACCACCAGCATAGGAGATGCCGGGTGCCCCCCCACAGCCAGCCATCCGACCACAGGCGGCATGGCACCGGCTGCCGCCCCCACCAGCAACGCGAAGGAGGTCCGTCTTTTCAGCGGGGTATACAACCCGTTGTAGACCGCCACGATGCCGATTCCGACCAGTAGCGACGTAAGTCCCCCCGCGAGACACAGCACCATCCAGCCGACAGTGACAAGGGCAAGCCCCATGAGTGAACCGTACATGTGGCCGATACGCCCGCAGGGTATGGGGCGTGAGGCCGTACGGGGAATGACGGCGTCGAGGTCTGCCTCCTGCACCTGATTGATAGCGGAACACCCCCCGGCCAGAAGAAACGTGGCAAGAGAGGCGAGAAGGTGCGTTATCGTCACGTGGGGGACAGCCAGCATGGCACCGAAGAAGGTCGCCCCGGCTACCATGAGGCTCACCCTCCACCGGATGAGCATGGCGACGTCTGCAATGGTACAGCGCCCCATCACGAGACTCCTGAAACCGTCATGACAGTCATGTCGTCGCCTGTCACTGAGTCTTGCCCGCGGGGGATGTGCCTCCATGCAGTCCCGGTGACGACGCGTCTGCAGGAGCCTTATCGGGCGTGCCGGACAATGAGCGCATATAGTCCATCATGGCTTCCATCTGCTCTGGTGTGAAACTATCGTATCCGGGCATCAACGGGTCCCACCCTTTCGACAGCTTCTTCTGCGGCGCGACAATGGACTCGCGCACATAGTCGGCATCGACCTTCACCCGCTTCGGAACGCCATCGACCAGCACATCGACCTCGCTACCCCACAGGTTCTTGAACGTGGGACCGGCTACGACCGACCCATCTGTCGAGTGACACGACAGGCAGCCCTCCTGTTCCATGAGCCGTCTGCCCTCTTCGCGCGTGAGGCCGTTACCGTGCATGAACCAGGCGATCATATCCTCGAAATCCTGCTCGGGAACGACCCCCTCCGTTGAAGGCATGATGGGGTCGAAACCTTCCACAAGCTCGGCATTGGGGTCTTTCAGCGCCCGGCGCAGATAGGCTTCGTCGACGATGATCTTGCGCTTGCTTCCATCACCGAGAACGACCACCCGTTCTGCTCCGTACAGCCCCTTGAACGTGGTGCCCGGGCCGGGACTTCCGTCCAGAGAATGGCACGAGATGCAACCATAGGCGTCGAGAAGAGCCCGCCCCTTGCCCCCCGGCGCTTCGGACGATTCAAGCCATTTACGGAACTCATCCGGCTCGACGGCCTTTACGACAGAAAGCATGTTCGCATGTTTGAGACCACAGTATTCGGCGCACAGGATGTCGAACTCTCCGGGACCATCCGTCTTGAACCATGCGTAGGTCTGCATGCCCGGCACCGTGTCCATCTTGATACGGAAGGCGGGTATATACAGGCTGTGGATGACATCCACGGACGTCATGTCGAGCTTCACGGGCTTTCCGGCGGGAACATAGAGGACGCTGCTGCGTTTGCCGTTGGGATACTCGAATATCCACGACCACATCCGCGCCTTGACGCCCACCTCCAGCGCATCGGCGGGCACGGTTCGCAACGCCTTGTAGCCAGCCCATCCGTAATAGAACAGGGCCATCACGATGAGGGTGGGTATGAGCGTCCACGCCGTTTCGGCAAGAACGCTACCCGGAATCTCTGTGGCGACGGGGTTGCGCCTGTGGTCATACCGCCACACGAACCAGAGCATCGTGGCGGTGATGCCGAGAAGCATGATCGCAGAGACCCCGAAGATGACATAGAAGGCAAGGTCGACCTGCTGCACCGGTGAAAGCGACTGCGGATACATGCCCACCTCCTAGCGGTACGCCAGGTCGAAGAATGTGAACCCGATGGCGATGGCGAGAATGAAGAAGGCCAGAAACACCAGCGACCGCAAAAGCCAGCCTTCATACCGCAGGTGCATGAAGTACAGCACCACAAGCCCCGCCTTGGTCGTCGCTACAGTAAGGGCCACAACGACATTGAGGAAGCCGAAATCCAGACTTGCCACGTACACCGTCAACGCCGTGAGAAGAAGCAACAGACACCATATCAGGGTGTTCGTGCCATAACTTATGATGTGATGCGCATCGTCGTGACCGCTACCCATGACTCCCCCTAGGCGACGAGGTAGAAAAGCGGAAAGAGGTATATCCACACCAGGTCGACGAGGTGCCAGTACAGACCGGAGTTCTCCAGTAGCACATAGTCGTCGGCATTCACATGACCCTTCCGGATGCCCCTCAACGCATACAGCAGCACTGCGGCACCGATGATGACGTGGATGCCATGCAGCCCCGTCATCACGTAATACAGGCTGAAAAAGATGCCCAATCCGTCTTGTGCCTCGAGAAGGTGTGCACTTCCCGGATAGATGTCGTGGGCGATCTTGGCACTCCACTCGAAGAACTTGTTCACCATGAACATGCCAGCAAGGGCGACAGTGGCGTACAGAAGCTTGCAGGCTCGGTCAGGATTACCCAGGCGCAATGCCGTGATGGATTGTGCCACAGTGACACTGCTTGTGATGAGCACCACCGTGTTCACAGTGCCGAAGACCTTGTCCAGCATCTTGCCACCCGCATGAAAGGCTTCCGGGTAACGATGCAGGTAGGCGGCATAGAGCAGAAACAACCCGCCAAAGAGGAGTATTTCGGTGAAGAGGAACAACCACATCCCAAGACGTGAAGCATAGTCATCACGGGGCAGACCATGCCCGCCCGCAGACATTGTCGGGTGCTCATCCATCGGCCTTCACTCCCGTAAAGTCGTAGGGCCCCTTGGTGACGACGGGTTCACTGACGAAGGTGTGATGCGGGGGCGGCGACGAAACAGACCACTCGAGCGTAGCACCGCCCCATGGGTTGTCTCCCGCTGCCGGGCCGTTTCGGCTTCCGCGCCAGAGATTCCAGAACATCAACAGAATCCCGGCTGCCAGCACCCACGACCCCATCGTCGAGATGAAATGCCCCGTCGTATACTGCGGCAGATAGTCGTAGTACCGACGCGGCATTCCCTGCATCCCTATGACGAACATCGGGAAATACAGGACGTTGAAACCGACGAAGGTGATGAAGCACGCGAGCGTGGCAGTCCTCTTGTCGTACATCCTGCCGAATATCTTGGGGAACCAGTAGTGCATGGCCCCGAACAGACCGAAACCGAGCCCCCCGAAGATGACATAATGGAAATGCGCCACTACGAAATACGTGTCGTGCACATGTATGTCCGTCCCTGCCGACCCGAGCACAAGCCCCGTCAGTCCGCCTATGGAGAAAAGAAAGATGAATGCCAGCGCATACCAGAGGGGCGGTTCGATGCGAATCGACCCCTTGTACAGCGTCGACACCCAGTTGAAGACCTTGATGGCGGAAGGGATGGCGACCACGAACGTCAGGAACGAGAAGACGAGCACGGCTGTATCACTCATGCCGCTGGTGAACATGTGGTGCGCCCATACAAGTGAACCGGCAAAGGCTATGGCAAGACTGGAAAGGGCTATCATCTTGTAGCCGAAGATGTTCTTGCGGGCGAACACCGGCAGGATGTCCGAGATGACGCCCATGGCGGGCAGAATCATGATGTAGACCGCCGGGTGCGAGTATATCCAGAAGAGATGCTGGTACAACAGGGGGTCGCCCCCCCGCGACGGGTCGAAGAGTCCGACACCGAGAACGCGTTCCGCGAAGATGAGCAGCACGGTGATGCCAAGCACAGGCGTGGCCAGAACCTGTATCCACCCGGTCGCATAGAGCGACCAGACGAAAAGGGGCAGCCTGTCCCAGGTCATGCCGGGAGCGCGCAGCCGGTGGATGGTGGTGATGAAATTGAGCCCGGTGAGGATGGAAGAGAACCCCAGCACGAACACGGCGAGCACTGCCGCACTCACGTTGGTGCTGGTGGTCTGGCTGAAGGGGACATAGAACGTCCAGCCCGTATCAGGCCCGCCCTTGCCGGTGAAGAGCGACGAAAGCGCCATCAACGCCCCGATGACGTACAGCCAGAACGAGAAGTTGTTGAGCTTCGGAAACGATACGTCCTCTGCACCTATCTGAATGGGCAGGATGATGTTGCCGAACGCAGCAGGGATGCTGGGGATGACCACGAGAAAGATCATGATCACGCCATGCAGCGTGAACACCGTATTGTAGGTCTGGGCGTCCATGATTGTAGGGCCCGGTGCGATGAGTTCCAGACGCACGAGAAAGCCGAGCAGCAGACCGACCAGAAAGAACCCCATGATACCGCAAAGATACATGATACCGATGCGCTTGTGGTCCGTGGAGAACAACCAGGAGGCGATGCCCCCCTTCGTGCCTGCCATGGGCCGCAAGAAACTGACGGATGTGTGTGCCGCTTCGCTCATCGCAACCTCGTTTGTCGTATCTGTCAGTTGCGGCGACGTCCGCCGCGTAGAAGCACGAACAACAGGACGCCCGCCCCGAAAAGAATGACCACGCCAGCCACCTTCATCACATCGAAGACGTACTTGCGCCCCTTGGGGTCGTAGGTGAAGCAGTACGAGACGGCACGCCGTAGCGACAGGCCCACCTTCTCCTCGGCTGCTTCATGCAGTGCCATGGTCACGTCGAACGGAAGAAACCCGTTGCCATACAGGTACCGGGTGATGCGCCCTTCGGGGGACACCGCCACCAGGACCACCGGATGCACGAAGTCGCGCCCCTGTCGTGTGAACCGGAAGCCGATGGCATCCATGAATCGCTGGACATTGGGCAGGTCGGCGGTCAGGAAGCGCCACCCGTCGGGGGGGTAGTCTCCACCCACGGCGGCCAGATAGTTCTTCTTCTTGTGCGACGCCAACTCGGGCGTGTCGAGTTCGTCGAAACTCACCGACAGCACCCGGTACTCTGTCCCCGCCTTCATGTTGAGGGCAGGCAGTACGCGCGCGATGGAACTCTGCAACATGTTGCAGACGGTGGGGCAGGAATAATAGACCGGGGCTACGAGGGTCGGCACGGTCATGAGGCTGCGGGCATCGACCAGATTGCCAGCTTCATCACGAAGCATGATGCCTTCAGGAATGATGGTGCCAAGCTTCTCATCCACACCGGCTACGGGGGTGCCATCCTGCTTCGCCCTCTGCAGCAGCGAGGACGGTTCGCCGGCTGGCGCCGCAGGATGCACATGGGGGGCCTCGGCGGCATCATGCCCGTGCCCTGCGGTCGCGTTCGCCGCTGCCCCAGCAGCGGGGGCAGTATCATGCGTGGCATGTGCACTGTCACCACCTGAACTGCCGCCAGTGGCACTCGCGCGAGTGTCGCTTGCGGGATGTGACGAAGACACAGCCGCTGGCCCCACACCATGGGCGCCCGTGTGCCCTTCGGCGGCATTGGCATCATGCCCGTCAGGGGCGACCTGACGCTGTTCGGTCTGATGCTCTCCGTGCGTCATTCCCGCCGGAGTGGAGGCAAGTCCATGCCCTTCAGCTCCTCGATGTTGCGTCTGCGTCCCCTCAGGGGTGGCCGGAGCGGCAAGACCCGCTCCGGCCACAGAAAGGACACAGGCCGCAAACAACATCACGCACGCACGGTGTGCAACACGATGCAGCCCAGACATACGACCTCGCTAGAGCTTGCTCATGTAGTCGGCGAGCGCCTTCAATTCCTCATCAGAGTATTTCTTGACGGCGTTGGTCATCATGGCCTTGCGCTCGCCACCGTAGGAACCGTCTGCATAGCCTTTCATCTTCTTGTACAGTTCCTCGGCCCCCTGCCCCTTCACGGGCTTGGCCGAACCCATGGCAGCCTTGGAACCATCGGCACCGTGGCATCCGATGCATGACTTGTAGAGTGCGGCGCCATCGGCAGCGACACCGGACACGGCAAGTCCGAAAGAAAGGGCGGCACACAGGCTGGACAAAAGCAGAACTCGTTTCATGGCATCCTCCAGAGATGAACTGATAGTGGACAATACTCCATACATACCGCATCACACGGAACAAAGGCAATCCCCTCGCGCGGTTTACGATAAAAAAGGGGGCGGTGGCGCGTGGCCACCGCCCCCTGTCAGGGCTGAAGTGAGCAGACGGCTAGACGACGCCATGCTCTCCGGGCTTTTCGTAGTCGGCATCGACAGCGGCCATGACCGGCTTGCCGAAGGCGAGAAGCACCGGGCTTGCCACGAAGATGGACGACAGCGTTCCGATGAACACGCCGAAGAACATCGTCAGGGCGAAGTCATGGATGACGCCACCGCCGAGGAAGAACAGGCTGACGATGACCATCAGCGTCGTGCCACCGGTGAGAATGGTACGGCTGAGGGTCTGGTTGATGCTGCGGTTGATGATGACGTCGAACGGGTCATCCGGGTTCGTGCGGAGCGTCTCGCGGATACGGTCGTAGACGATGATGGTGTCGTTCAGCGAGTAGCCGATGAGTGTCAGCAGCGCGGCGATGATGTTCAGGTCGAACTCCTTGCCGAGAAGCGACAGCAGACCGATGGAGATGAGCACGTCGTGCAACAGTGCTATGATGGCACCCAGCGCGAAGTTGAGCTTCAACTTCCAGCACAGCGCTACGGTCACCAGCAGGGAGACGAACACCAGCCATTCACGTCCAAGCCCTATGGCCGACAACAGGTACATGCCACCCCAGAGGGTTGCCGCCATCACCGCAGAGGCCATCCATCGCTGTTCGAAACGACCGGAGATGTACACGGCAATGAGCAACACGGCATAGTACAGGGCCTCGACGGCCTTGCTGCGCAGGTCCGCCCCGACCTTGGGGCCGACCATCTCAAGCCGCTGCACCGTGAAGGACACGTCCTTGAGGTTCTGTTGCAACGCGGTCGACACGGTCTGGCGGATGCTGTCAGCAGACGACCCGGTATCGGAGATGCGGATGAGATAGTCTTCGTCACCCTCACCGAAACGCTGGATGGAAAGCCCCGGCAGGTCGGCGTCGGCGAGACTCTTCTTGATGGCCTCGTCTTCGACCGGCTTGTCGAACTTGACCTGCACCACGGCACCGCCAGCAAAGTCGATACCGTAGCGAAGTCCGCCATTCATGGCGATGGAGGCGAAGCCGATGAGAATGACGACGATCGAAAGCACGTAGGCGATGCGGCGCATGCCCACGAAGTCTATCTTCGTGTCATATTTGATGAATGAAAGTCCCATGATGTTCCTCCGCTAGATGCTGAGCCGCTTTGAGGGCGACAGGCGCATCCACAGGTCGAAGACGGCGCGCGAGACGAAAATGGCCGTGAACATCGAGGCGAGGATGCCGAGGGTGAGGGTCACGGCGAAGCCGCGCACCGGGCCGGTGCCGAACTGGTACAGGATGGCTGCAGCAATCACCGTGGTGAGGTTCGAGTCGGTGATGGAGAGCATGGCCCTGTCGAATCCGGCGTGAATGGCCGCCAGCGGGGTGAGACCGCGCCGCAGTTCTTCGCGGATGCGCTCGTAGATGAGCACGTTGGCGTCGACGCCCATGCCGATGGTCAGCGCAATACCCGCAAGGCCCGGCAACGTCAGCGTAGCGCCGAAGCCAGCCATGCCAGCAAGGATGAGCAGGATGGTGAAGCACAGCATCCCGACGGCGATGGCGCCGCTGGCCCCGTAATAGAGGATGGTGAAGACGACGACGGCAGCCCCGCCCACCTGACCGGCGAGAATACCGCTGTCGATGGACTCCTGACCGAGCGAGGGACCAACCGTGCGCTCTTCGAGCACGTTGACCGGAGCGGGCAGCGAGCCTGCGCGCAGCACGATGGCAAGGTCCTGTGCCTCTTCAGTGGTGAAATGACCGGTGATGCTGGCGCGGCCGCCCGCTATCTTCTCCTGGATGGAAGGCGCGGAATAGACCTTGCCGTCAAGGACGATGGCAAGACGCTTGCGCACGTTCTCGCCCGTCACACGCTCGAAGATGGCGGCACCGCGGCTGTTGAACGTGAGCATGACATACGCCTGATTGAACTGGTCGAAGCCGGGTCTGGCGTCGGCCACGTTCTCGCCGGTGAGGAGAATCTCCTTGTCGAGGGCCACGGGCACTTCGCCCGCCGACCCGTCGCCGCCACGGCGCATCATGGGAAGCACATCCACACCGGGGGGCACAAGGCCCTTGGCGAGTTTCTCGGGATCGACGTCGTCCCTGACGATACGGAATTCGAGGTGCGCCGTCTTGCCGATGATCTGAATGGCGCGTGCGGGGTCGGCAAGGCCGGGCAACTGGACCTGAATGCGATGGTCCTGCTGCTTGCGGATATCCGGTTCAGCCACACCGAACTGGTCGATGCGGTTGCGTATGGTCTTCACAGCCTGATCGAGGGCCATGTCCTCGATATGTGTGCGCTGCTCTTTCTTGAGCGTCGCCACATAACGCAGCTGCCCGCCGTCGATCTCGACAGGGGCGCCCACGGCTAGCTGCGGGAACTGCTTGGCGAGCATCTCGCCCAGCTGGTCGCGTTGCGCAGCCTTGGCGAGAACGAACTCGACCCTGTCACCCGGCAAAATGCGGGGACGGAGGATGAAGATGTCCTTCTCACGGGCCGAGGAGCGGATGTCCTGCCCCATCTGCGAAAGGGAATTCTCGACAGCCTTGTCCACGTCGACGCCCAGCGTGAGGTGGATGCCCCCCATGAGGTCGAGGCCGAGGCTGATGCGGTTGTCGGGCAGGAATCTGCCCATCGGGGAAGATTTGACGGCGGGAATGCTCGGCAGCACATAGGCCACGGCAGCCAGAAAGACCACCAGCGACAGGGCCAGCCGCCAACGGAGACCCTCGTTCATTGCCACTCCTCAGGTCACACGAGTTCAGCCCCGCAACGCGGGGCCACCCCGAACCGGGGTGCTGTTCAACGGCGAAAGGGCAAGCACGCACCGCGTTGGCCCGTGCTTGCCCCAGGGCGTGACGCCTTGATTACTTGGAGTCCTTAGCGTCGGACTTCTTGGGGGCGGCCTTCTTGGAAGGATCGACGACACCGGTGATGAAGCCGCGACCGATCTTGACCTTGGTCTCGCCAAGGTCGAGGGTCACCGTATCAGCATCGATATCCACGATACGACCGTACAGACCGCCTGCGGTCAGCACGTGCTCGCCCTTGCCGAGGGCATCGAGCATGGCCTTGTGTTCCTTGGCGCGCTTCTGCTGCGGACGGATGAGCAGGAAGTAGAAGATGGCGAACATCAGGATCAGCGGGACGAAGCTGGTGAGAGCGGCGGCTCCGCCTTCTGCGCCGGCCTGCTGGCCTGCGCCCATGGCGTACGCTGCGGTAGTCCAGAGCATGGTGCCTCCTTATGGCGGTTGCGCCCGGATGCCCGGGCGTAATCATCGTTAAACCTGACCTACCTAACCGCTCATGCCCCGTCTTGCAACGCCTTTTCTGGTCACAACGGCACACAGCGCAGATGCGAAGGCCCAGCGACAACGCGGCGAAGGAGCGCATTCCCGCACCGCCGTTACGCCCATCGGTGGAAATGTGGCACCATTAGCAATTCACAATGCGTGCGAGCCCCCGGCATGATGCGTCTGCGCCACGCATGACTACCCTTCAGGCTCATGCTTGCGGGACAGTCACTTCCGACAACATGCAGCCGCGCATGGCAGCCACGTCCGCTCACGTCCTTGCAGCGCCTACCTGCAACCATGCCGAAAGCCCCCGCCCTTCGAAGAAGGAACGGGGGCGATCCCGCAAGTCACAACATGCGCTCTATCCGGTCGTTCACGCGGACATCGCACTCGAAGCGGAACGACTGAAGCCGGACAGGTGCCCCGCCGCAACACGGTCAGTTCGTTCCGACGTACATATTGCCGTAGGGTCTGTGCGAGCGCGGATGCACCTTGACGAATGACGCGCCGAGTATCTCTGCGGCGTCCTTGCCGAAGGCATCGGCGTACGCCTGCACATGCCGTGCGAGCGCAGCCCCGTCCTCCTCATCCAGAGGCGACAGTGCAAGCCCCGGTCCCAGCAGATGTTCCGGCACCTCACCACGGATGTAGATGACCCCGCCGTGCATCCCGGTACCGAGGCTACGCCCCGCAACGGGCGCCTCCGGCTTGCCGGTGTCCATTCCAAGCAGCACGATGACCCCGCCAGCCATGTATTCTCCGAGAAAGTCGCCCGCCTTGCCGCCCACCACGATGACCGGCACCCTGTCGAGATACGACTTCATGTGGATGCCCACCCGGTAGCCCACGTCACCACGCACGAGGATGCTACCATCGCGCATGGCATAGCCGAGGACATCGCCCGCCATGCCGTCGATGACGATGTGCCCGCCATCCATGGTATTGCCCACGCCATCCTGCGCGTTGCCCTGTACCCTGATGTGCGGACCGCGCATGAAGGCACCGAGGTCCTGCCCCGGCACGCCGAGGATGTTGATGCTCACGTCGCCCTCGACGGCGTTGCCGATGAAACGCTGCCCCCGCACCCCGTGCAGGTCGATGACCTGCGTTCCGGCGGCGACCGCCTCGCGGATTCGGACATTGAGTTCGCGATAGGGCATTCCGTCGGCGTCGATGATGATCCTGTCTGCCATTGTCATGCCTCCAGTTCGACGATGACGGGTTCTCCGGCCTTGGGTGCCCATACCCTGTCAAGGTCGCGGCAGACCTCGCGTATGGAGCTTTCCTCGCTGGACATGAAGGTCATGGTGTCCTTTTCCGCCACGACGAGAGGACGCAACTTCACGCGGTCGTTGAGCCCCATCATACCCCTGGAGTCGGTCACGAGGATGGCGAAGGGGCCATTGAGCAGGGCCGCGCCATAGACCGCCCGCAACGCCGTGAAAGCCTTGCGCTGCTCTTCGGGCATACGGTCGACCTCATCCCAGAAGGGCGGCGCGAACACCCAGCTGGCCATGCGCTTCGAAAGCCCGTGCTTGCGCACCATGAGGTCAAGCAGGTAGGCCACGACTTCGGTGTCGGTCATGAGTGTGCACTCGTAATCGTGCTCACACAGATAGCGCCGATTGATGCCGTACGAGGATATTTCGCCGTTATGCACGATGGCCCAGTCCAGCAACGTGAACGGATGCGCCCCGCCCCACCAGCCGGGCGTGTTGGTCGGAAAACGGTTGTGTGCCGTCCACATGTAGGCGCGATACTCGTCAAGCCGGAAGAAGTCGGCGATGTCCTCGGGGTAGCCGACCCCCTTGAACGTGCCCATGTTCTTGCCGCTTGAGAAGACGAACGCACCGGGAATGCGCGTGTTGACGTGCATCACCGCCCCGACCACGTAATCCGACTCGCCCATATGCTGCCACTGTGGTCGCACGGCCTTGGGTGCGAGGAAGTAGCGCCGTACCAGGGGCGGGTTCTTCACCGTGAGCACGTCGCGGGTGGGAATGGGTTCGGCGTGGTGCACGTCGAACAGCCCGGCGAGGTAGGTCTCTGCCCGTTCGAGGGCGGCCGCGTCGTCACCCATGATATGGAAGGCGTAGTCGTCCGCCCTGTCCGGATAGATGCCGTAGGCGGCGAAACCGCCCCCAAGCCCGTTGCCCCTGTCGTGCATGGTGCACATGGCGTCGATGGGCATGGTGCCGGGTATGAGGTTGCGCTTGCGGTCGATGACACCGAAGACGCCGCACCCCGCGATGTCCTTGTCGAATTTCCAGAAGTCCTTGGGAGCCTTCATGACGTGTCTCCGGCCTAACGGCCCGCGTGCTTGATGCCGAGGATGTCGAGTTCAGTGTCGCCAAGGCCGATGCCTCGAAGCTTGTCACGGTTGCCCCGCAGACTCTCGATGGAATTGAGCCCCATGCCGCCCAGCATCTCCTGAATCTCATGGCCCCACGCCCTGACGAGATTGGTCAGCCTGCGCGCCGCTTCGTCGGGGTTCTGGCGTTTCTTGAGGCGCGACTCGTTGGTTGCGATACCCCACGGGCATTTGCCCGTGTAGCAGCGCCCGCACAGCGTGCACCCTACTGCGATGAGCGCGGCGGTGCCAATGTAGACGGCGTCGGCCCCAAGCGCGATGGCCTTCACCACGTCGGCGCTGCACCGGACGCCGCCGGCGGCCACGATGGATGCGCGGTTGCGGATGCCCTCGTCACGCAGCCTGTCGTCAACGGCGGCCAGCGCAAGCTCGATGGGAATGCCCACGTTGTCGCGGATCATGGTCGGGGCTGCCCCCGTGCCTCCCCGGAAGCCGTCGATGACCACGATATCGGCCCCTGCGCGCACGATGCCCGAGGCGATGGCGGGGGCGTTGTGCACTGCCGCTATCTTCACGGACACAGGCACGCGGTACTGCGTAGCCTCCTTGATGGCGCAGATGAGCTGAAGCAGGTCTTCGATGGAGTAGATGTCGTGGTGCGGCGCAGGCGAGATGGCATCAGACCCCTTGGGTACCATGCGCGTTCGCGAGACCTCTTCGTCGATCTTCTCACCGGGCAGATGTCCGCCGATGCCGGGCTTTGCGCCCTGCCCGACCTTGATTTCGACCGCTGAGCCCGCATTGAGGTAGTCCTTGTGCACCCCGAAACGCCCGGAGGCCACCTGCACGATGGTGTTGGCACCATAAGGATAGAGGTCGGGGTGCAGGCCGCCTTCTCCCGTATTGTAGAACGTGCCCAGTTCGGTCGCCGCCTTGGCCATGGCCTCGTGAAGATTGTAATTGATGGCCCCGAACGACATGGCGGCGAACATGATGGGATATTCAAGCTGCAACTGTGGCCCGATTTCCGTCTGAAGCTTCGGCCCCTGCGGCGTTTCCTCGAACACGAGCCTGTCGGGCCTTCCTCCGAGGAACGTGCGGAGTTCCATGGGTTCGCGAAGCGGGTCTATGGATGGATTCGTCACCTGACTGGCGTCGAGCAACATGTTGTCCCAGTAGACGGGCTTGGGAGACGGACACCCCATGCCCGAAAGAAGCACACCACCCGTGTCGCTCTGCTTGTAGATGTTCTTGATGAACGCCGGGGTCCAGAGTGCGTTCTCGCGAAAGTCGGAAGGCTTGCGACGTATGGTCAGGCAGTCGGTGGGGCACATGGCCGCGCACCTATGGCAGCCCACACATTTGCTGCTGTCATGCTCTACCCGCTTACGTGCCTCATCCCAGAAGTGTACGCCGTAGGAGCACTGCCGGACGCACACTTCGCAGTCGATGCAGCGGGCCCGTTCGCGCTCCACGACGAAATCGTTGAAATGCTGACTGATGGGCTTGGAACGCACGTTGCTATCCTCGATGCGTGAAAAGGGTTCTTCCGCCTTGCGCGGAGTGACGCACCCGATGGGGGCTCACAGCACTACTTTTAACGATGCTGTCGAAACCGGTCAATCGTTCAATTGAAGAATGCCCGCTCAAAGCGCCAATTAAAACTCATAAATAACCGAAATAAAAGAATATTTATAAAAAATACGCTCTCTGATCCAATGGGGGTCTAAAACGACTATTTTTTACAATTTTGAGACAATGCTCTTTGCGTAAACGAAACGACCTCACGAGCGACAAAGCTCCGACTCTCGCGATGGGTCGTGATGAGATGATGCCCTGCCACCCTGTCGGCGAGCCCGAACAACCGTACACAGACATCATCCGACGTCACGCGTCGGGCGATGTGAAGGGCATTCTCCACAGGCACGGTACGGTCGCCGCGGGCGTGCATCAGAAGAAGCGGGGCCACCAGCAGTGGCAACTCCCGCTCAACCTGCCCCATCCCCTTGATGAGGCTGTGCAGCTGCGGCAAGGCCATGACCCCGTCATAACCGCGCCACGGCGCCACGGCTGTGGCCTCGGGCTTGCGACACGGCACAGGCCATCGACGCCGCACCCGCTTGAGCAACCCTACGAAGGGTAGGCGCCAGTCCTGCATGACGAACGGTACGGCACGGTACAGGAAGACAGGCGCGGCAAGGGCGACAACCCCGGCGGGCCGGAAGCGGCAGCCCAGGTGCAGGGCAAGCGTTCCGCCCATGGAAAGACCGACGACCACAACGCGCCCAGCGCGTGCCTCAAGGTCCCGGTAGCACTCGTCGGCATGGCGCGCCCAGTCGTCGAAACAGGTGGCCTCGAAATCTTCAAGTGTCGCATCATGCCCGGGCAGGGTGATGACGTGTGCCTCGACCCCGGCCTCGGACAACGCAACGGCCAGCGGTTCCATCTCGAACGGCGCCCCGCCGAAACCGTGAATGAGCAGACATGCCCCTCCGGTCATTGTTCCTCCAGTGCCCCCGACCTCGCCCATGACCGACCTCCGGCTCCTGTTGCAGGTTCATCCTGTTTTCCGGTAGCATACACCTAGCGCCCCTCTCGGGGAAAGAGCCTGCCGCCCCGGACCGCCGGAGTTCAAAGGCCCACTTCGCGCCTCACCGAAACCACGCCACGGAGCGACAGAACATGCCCCTTCCCTGTGACACTATCCTGCAAGCTGCCCTCATTGTCACCCAGGACGACGCCCGCACGGTCATCGAAGACGGTGCCATAGCCATACACGAAGGACGGATTGCAGCCGTCGGGCAACGTGATGCGATCGTCGGCAACTGGCATGGCGTAACCGTCATCGACATGGGTGAGAGCCTCATCATGCCCGGTCTCGTCAATGCGCATACGCATGCGTCCATGACACTTCTGCGCGGCCTTGCCGACGACCTTCCCCTCATGGACTGGCTCACGGGCCATATCTTTCCCGTGGAAAAAGGGCTGACAGGGGAACTGGTCGAACTGGGAGCCTTGCTAGGCTGTGCGGAGATGCTGCGGACGGGAACGACGGCCTTCAGCGACATGTACCTCATCGAAGACGCCACGCTGCGTGCGGTCGACCGCGCCGGACTGCGCTGCCTCGCCGGTGAAGCCATCTTCGCCTTCCCCTCGCCCGCCTACGCAGACCCGGAGACGGCCTTCGACCTCGTCCGCGCCCAGCACGACCGCTGGAAGCACCATGCCCGCGCGGCGTTGGCTGTGGCCCCTCACGCAGTATACACCAGCACACCTGCGATACTCGCCCGCTGCCGCGACCTCGCCGAAGAGCTTGGCCTGCCGATACACCTGCACCTTGCGGAAACCGCCACCGAGACGGCGCAATGCATCGAACAGCACGGGGCACGCCCCGTGCCCTATTGCGACGGACTGGGGTTGCTCACGCCCCGCACGACACTGGCCCATTGCGTCGACCTCACCGAAGGGGAGATTGACCTGCTGGCAGAACGCGGTGTCACCGTGGCGCACTGCCCTGAGAGCAACATGAAGCTCGCCTCCGGCATCGCACCGGCCACGGCCATGCTTGGGCGGGGCATGACGCTTGGACTTGGGACCGACGGGGCAGCCAGCAACAACAGCCTGAACATGTTCACCGAAATGACCTCATGCGCGTTGCTGCACAAAGTGCATCACATGGACCCCACCTGCGCTCCCGCCTCCGCCGTCCTTGACATGGCCACACGTGGCGGGGCACATGCCCTGCACATGCAGGGAATAGGACGCATCGAAGCCGGGTGCCCAGCCGACATCATAGCCCTCGACCTGCGCGCCCCCAACATGCAGCCCATCTTCAACCCGGCATCGCACCTCGTCTACGCGGCGACGGGCCACGAGACCCGACTGACCATGGTCGGCGGGGAGGTGCTCTACCTCGATGGATGCTACACCCGCTTCGACATGGACGACCTGCTGAAGGAAGTGCGCAAGGCCCGCACATGGGCCATGGAACAGGTACGCGCTGCGCGGTAGCCCCTGAAACCGGGCCCGCCAGAACGACAGTCGGACGAAAACCGTACTTTCCCGTTGACAAGTGCGGCAATCTGTATAATTGAGACCTGCTTTCTGACAACACACACGCGCCCTGCGCGCGAGATGGAGGAACATCACAATGAGCGCCAACAACGTCCTTGAAGGTGCCGTGAAGACGGCCGAAGGCGTAATGCTTAACGGTTTCGTCCTCCAGCCCATCGTCGACAAGTGCGAGGGCTGTGAACGCATCCGTACCTTCGAAGAGCAGAGCTTCTGCTCCAGCTACCCCGCCCCCGAACGCAAGTGGGCCGGTGGTCGCTGCAATTTCGCCACCCACGTCAAGGCCGCTGCTGCCGCTGCTGCCAAGGTCAACCCCCTCAAGGCCTCCAAGCGCGCCGCGAAGGGCCGTTAGTCTTTCGCCCCCGCAGGGAAAGGGTACCTTGCGTACCCTTTCCCTTTTTCTTCCTCCGGCGAGCCGGTAGGTCTTCCGCCCGCAGCCGCGACAATGACGGCGGCAGCAAGGCCGCCGGGAGCTTGCCATGTCTTCACAACTCCTCTCCCGCCTCGACAACCTGCGTGACAGGGTCATCGAACTCCAGCGCAACATGACGGCCCTGCCCGCCCTCGGCCCCGAAAGCGGCGGCGAAGGCGAACGCGCCAAGGCCGACTATCTTCTTTCCGTCCTGCGTGACATGGGAATGCCCCTCATCGAGGAGATAGACGCCCCCGACCCGCGTGTCCCCTGCGGTCACAGGCCGAACATCGCGGCACGCATACCCGGCCGTACGGGGCGCACCCTGTGGGTCATAGGCCATATGGATGTCGTGCCCCCCGGCGAGGCGGCCCTGTGGGATACCGACCCGTGGCAACTCAAGGTCGATGGCGACATCATCTTCGGGCGCGGCGTCGAGGACAACCAGCAAGGCATCGTCACCGGCCTGCTGGTGGCACAGGAACTTCTTGCCTCCGGCACGGTGCCCGACATGGGTTTCGGCCTTCTCCTCGTCGCCGATGAGGAGACTGGCAACAACTACGGCATGGCGCATGTCGCCACGGCCCGCCCCGACCTTTTCGGCGACGACGACCTTGTCATCGTGCCCGACTTCGGCACCGAAGACGGCGCGATGATCGAAATCGCGGAAAAGAGCATGCTCTGGCTCAAAGTGCAGGTTGCAGGCAAACAGTGCCATGCGTCCACACCCGACGAGGGCATCAACTCGCTGGTTGCCGCCTCTGCCATGATACTGCGCGTGCATGAGCTTGACGCGCGTTTCGATGCGGTAGACCCGCTTTTCAACCCGCCCGCCTCCACCTTCGTCCCCACGAAGAAGGAAGCCAACGTGCCCAACGTCAACACGGTCCCCGGTAACGATGTGTTCTACATCGACTGCCGTGTCCTGCCCTGCTACCTACTCACCGATGTGCGGCAGGCCGTACGGGAAATCGCCGACGATATCGAACGGGCCTACGGTGTCACCGTGACTCTCTCCGATGTACAGGCCGAACAGGCCGCGCCCGCGACCTCCTCCGACAGCGACGTCGTGCATCGCCTGACCCGTGCCATCCGTGCCGAATACGGCGTGGAAGCCCGCCCCATGGGCGTGGGCGGAGGCACAGTGGGCGCCATCCTGCGCAAGCGGGGACTCCCTGTGGCCGTATGGTCGACGCTCGTACCCAATCCTCACACTCCCAACGAGGCTTCACGCATCTCGCGCACCATCGGTGACGCCAAGGTCGTCGCCCGTATGCTCTTCGACGCCTGACCATGAGCACCATCCGTAAACCATCGCCTCCCGACATGTACGACTGCATCGTCGTCGGTGCCGGGCACGCCGGGTGCGAGGCAGCAATGGCCCTTGCCCGCATGGGCCATGCCACCCTGCTGCTCACCGGCAATGCCGATCGCATCGGACATCTCTCGTGCAACCCCGCCATCGGCGGGCTTGCCAAGGGCCACATGGTCAAGGAGATCGACGCCCTCGGGGGCATGATGGGCCTGTGGGCCGACGAAGCCGGCATCCAGTTTCGCACGCTCAACAGCAGCAAGGGGCCAGCAGTCCGTGCCACACGCGCACAGATAGACCGCGACGCCTACCTGCGCGTCGTACGCCGTGACATCTTCGCACAGCCGAATCTGCGGGTGTGGCAGGACATGGCGGAGTCCATCATCGTCGAAGAGGGCAGGGCCGCTGGCGTACGTACAGCCTATGGGCAGGAGTTCAGGGCACACCATGTGCTGCTGACAACGGGTACGTTCCTGCAGGGACGCATCCATGTGGGACTGAGCAACTTTCCCGGCGGTCGCCTTGGCGACGCCCCCGCCACGGGGCTTTCAGCGTCGCTGCGGGCTATCGGCCTCGAACTCGGCAGGCTCAAGACGGGCACCACGCCGCGACTCCTTCGCGACAGCATCGACTTCTCGATGATGGAGGTACAGCCTCCCGACGACCCGCCACGGCCGTTCAGCTTCAGGGGCCCCGGCGTCCGTCTGCCCCAGTTGCCATGCCATGTGACGTGGACCAACGAACGGACGCATGAGGCCATTCGCGCCGGATTCGACAGGTCGCCCATGTTCACTGGTGTCATCAAGGGCACCGGGGCGCGCTATTGCCCCTCCATCGAGGACAAGGTGGCGCGATTCCCTGAAAAGGAACGGCATCAGGTCTTCGTGGAACCGGAAGGTCTCGAAAGCCCTGAATGCTACCCGAACGGCATCCCGACAAGCCTTCCGCTGGAAGTGCAGAAGGCGATGATCGCCACCATTCCCGGCCTTGAGAATGCACAGATCGTACGCCCCGGCTATGCCATCGAATACGACTACGCCGACCCGGTGCAGTTGCGTTCCACGCTTGAGACCAAAGCCCTTCGCGGACTCTGGCTCGCAGGGCAGATCAATGGCACATCGGGGTACGAAGAGGCGGCGGCACAGGGACTCTGGGCAGCGCTTAACGTATCGTGCACCCTGCGTTCGATGCCTCCCTTCCTCCCCGGACGAGATACGGCCTACATGGCTGTTCTCGTCGACGACCTCGTCACCAAGGGCACCAGAGAGCCGTATCGCATGTTCACCTCGCGGGCGGAGCACAGGCTGCTGCTGCGCGAGAACAACGCCGACGCGCGCCTCACCGAAACCGGTCGCGCACTCGGGCTTGTCGACGATACCCACTGGCAGCTGTTCTCGACCAAGCGTGCCGCCCTGCACAGCTTGCTGGACGAACTGGAGAACCGGCGTATCACCCCCGATGCCGCCGCCCGCGACATCTTCTCGCGCCTCGGTGAACCCGCCCCCACCAAGGGTGTGAGTCTTGCCGACATCCTGCGCAGACCCTCGCTGACGCTCCCCGACCTCGCCCCCTTCTGGGAGGGCGTCACCCGGTTTGCCGACGACGTACGAGAAGAGGCCGAGACCATCGTCAAGTATTCAGGCTACCTCGCCCGTCAGCAGGAACTCGTCGCGCGCTCTGCACGCATGGAGGATACGGTACTGCCTGAAGACATGGACTACACCGTCATTCCCGGTCTCACCCGTGAGATAGTCGAGAAGCTGGGCAAGGTTCGCCCCCATACTCTGGGACAGGCTGCCCGTATATCCGGCGTCACGCCAGCGGCACTCACCTGTCTGGAGATACAACTACGCAAGATGGGACAACGCTAGCCACTCTACACGAGGTGTGAAAGCGACGACCGGGCACCATTGCCACGGTCGTCGCTTCTTTCCTGTCCTGCGTGCATACACTGCGAACAAGCACGGCAGATGTGCTTGCGTCCGCCAGCTTTCGGCATCCGCACTGCCCCCGTCTTTCGACAGACAATCACGTTGCAACGCCGGTGGATAGTCCTTATCGTATCAATCTGGTCTCTTCACGAATAGCCAGCCCGACACTGCCCGGCACTACAACCACCCATCGAGGGGGCATGTACCAACCTCTGTTCTCTGCCATCGACAGCACCTCAACGGGACGAGGTTTCCTGTATGAGGTGTCGCGAAGCTTTGTAGAGCGTAGCGTCGATCTCAGCACCGTTTCCGGCGTCGCCACCGCAACCGGCGCCATTCTGGGAACGCTTCTGCTCATCTACCTCGTCCGGCGCCATTTCGAGTCGCGACACAAACCTGTGGCCATCGATATGGTCGCAGGAGATGACAGTATACGCCACATCCTCGAGAGAACGGTCACCGAACGCTCGCGCTACGAGTTGCAGTTCACCTCCGCCGACGGAAAACGACGGGCCACGGCACTGTGCACATGTGTACACATCGATGATGCGAATCTCACCCTTGAATGCTCAAGCGTGGCCCCGCCGCGGACTTCGTGGGCCGGACGCAGGGTAGACCTGCTCTTCCGACTTCAGGAGGGGGCTTGTGAAGTGTTCTACGGCTTCCACACCACCATCAGCGGAACATCCCTCAATGACGAAGGGATAGTCCTCGTTCATGTCTCCCTTCCCCCCATGCTCGAACGCAAGCAGAAACGAGCGTTCCTCCGTCTCACCCCTCCCCCCCATCTCATACGGGGAATAGACATGTGGGAGTTGCCACCCGGGGTATCAGACAAGGGAGAGTGGTCGCCGCACAGACTCCCTCCGCCCATGGCGACAGCGTCACCGGACGGGGGAGACGCCCTGAACCTGATCAACATCTCCGGCGGGGGGCTACGTCTTCAGATAAGCCGCGACATCACGAAGAAAGGTGGACTGCGCTACGATGCGGACCTGCGGCTGCTGCTGCGACTTGCGCTGTACGACCCAGACGAGGGACGGGTTCTCTATTACTGGCTCAAGTGCTCGCACCGCAACCATTTCACCGAGACGGAGACGCAACACACCGAAACGGGTCTGCAGTACAGGGAATGGGGAGTGACCACCGCCCCGATGGCAAGCGTCACGTGGACGCCAGCCCGCCCTGATGGCGAGGTCGAACCGTTGACCCGCTGGGCGCTCAGGCGCCATCTCGAGCTTTACAGGTCCATTTGCGTATCGTAATGTCTCCTTTTCTGTCGTACGATCGGCATTCAGACCGTCGGCGCACCCGCCCTGCAACCGGCGGCCCAACACCCCCCAGCAAGGAGACCCCATCTTGGACGGAGGCCCGGACAGTACCAGTTCCATCTGGTCCAGACTCACACGCCTTTTTCAGAACCGTAACGGCGACACCGTCGAAAAGGCCATCATGGAGGCCCGGGAAGACGGCGAACTCGAAGCCGAAGAAGGTTCAATGCTTTTGAGCATCCTGCGACTTGATGAACTTCAGGTTCAGGACATCATGACGCCCCGTACCGATATGGACTGCGCAGAAAGCGGCACTCCCCTGTGGAGGTTGCCGGGCTCATCATCAGTTCGGGGCATTCGCGTATTCCCATCTATCAGGAAACACGTGACAACATCGTTGGCATTGCCTATGCCAAAGACCTGCTGCCCTATCTGCTCGACCCCGCAAAGCACCAGTCGCCCATCGACACTCTGATGCGTCCGCCCTTCTTCGTTCCCGAAACGAAGATCGCCAGCGACCTGCTTCAAGAGTTCCGCACCCGCAAGACCCACCTCGCCATAGCCCTCGACGAATACGGCGGCACTTCGGGGCTTGCGACGATCGAGAACATCCTCGAAGAGATCGTGGGAGACATCGAAGACGAACACGACGCGCCCCGCGAAGACGACATCCGGGTACTCGACAGCGAGCGCTACATGCTGTCAGGAAGAGCGCTACTTGAAGACCTCGAAGAACTCGGCATCATCCTCAACTCCGACGAAGTCGACACCATCGGTGGTTACCTCAGTCAACTGGCGGGACATGTTCCGCAACAGGGCGAGAGCTTCACCCTTGCAGGAAGGATGTTCACTGTCATGGAAGCAGACGCCAAGCAGATTCGAACCATCCGCGTGGAACCCGAACCCGACGCCTGAGCCGACCTTTCGTCCTAGGGCCCATCAGGCATGGCCTATGGCTGGCATAGCCTTTACCTACGTTTGTGAAGCGTGGGTCTGGCGTAGTACAGTCTCTTCAGCAAACGGATGCCACATGTGCGTGGCACTCGAAGCTGCACCTTTTCCGGTACCCTTCTGCATTGAGGGGCTTACCACCTTGAAAGGGACTGGAATAGCCCTGCACAGAACCGAAGCAACAGTAGAGACCGAGAGGAAGAAGTCCGAATAGCGACAGGTGAAGTGAAGGAACTCCTGCCCAGAAAGATTCGAGCTCGCATCATTCTCCTGTCGGCAAGCTTGCCTCACACTGTGAAAACAACGCGACTCTCATCTTGAACCTGAACAGGCAAACCATTCACACTGGATCAAGTGGCTTATGCCTTTCAGATAGCACGCAAAGCGATGGCGAGCTCATTTTCGAAGGGCTTCCATGAAGCGTATTGATGTGGTGAGACCACTATTCTTCGACGATCCATTCATCAGCCCCGGTCGCAGCCTTCGCATAATTCATCCTTCAGCTCACACCTCTTCGCTTAACAACATCTTGCGGCGATTCTCTTGCCAAAAAAACCTGAGTCTTGCAGTTCAACATGACGTGAACCATGACTCCGGCGGGATGGTATTCGCCCATAGTTTGATAATGGCGGCCCCATACCAGTTTTCGCTGCACGCCATAACGATATTCTCGCCCCCCCTGTGTCATGGGAAGCTGAATACGAAAAGGCGGTCTTTCGACCGCCTTCTCGTATTCAGCAATTGTGCAGAGAGTGAACCTAGAACTTCTTGGCGCGCTGTGCAGCCAATGCCTCCGCCTGTTCGGCGAATGAGGCGAAACCGGCTTGACGCATGGCGTCCTCGACCGTTCTGTTCCAGTCCCAGGTCGCATAGATCACAGGCTTGTGGAATGCAGCCCTGAACTGAGCCAGTTCCTGCCTGTAGAACTTCTCCTTGGGTGTATCCATGCTCTCGCGAAGCTGTTCGTGCAGGCGACGCAGTTCACCTTCGTACCAGTCGCTCAGGTCTTCTGCCTGCGTGTGCTTCTTGAGGATATGACCGTATCCCTTGGTGTCGAGCAACTGACGCAGCTTGCCGAAGTGCTGTTCACGCAGCCATGCACCGAGTTTCTCTGTCGGGATGTTGTGCGACTCGACTTCAGCCATGTCCAGCTTGGTCTGGTAGTAGGTGTCGGGCACAACCGAAGCGGACACGATACCCGCGATGGCGACCAGACCACGCAGGATGACGCTGTTGGATACGCCCTGCCCGCAGAAGCCCACCTTGCGACCGTATTTCTGACCGGTGAAGATGGTCACGAGAATGGCCCAGACCACTGCCGGGTCTTCTTCGTCATAGATGTGGCCAAGGCTGGCATTGTCACGGTCGGTGGCAAGCACCATCTGCGTCATGTCGTTGGAACCGATGGAGAAACCATCGAATTCCTCGATGAACTGCTTGGCAAGGACAGCGTTGGCAGGAATCTCGGACATGAGGATGACCTTGAGACCGTCCACGCCGCTCTTCAGACGATGCACCTGCTCAAGGTAGCGCTTCATGCTACGCGCTTCCTCAAGGGTTCGCACAAAGGGGAGCATTATCTGAAGGTTCACACCGCCGTAGACACCGCGAGCCAGCTTGAAGGCCTCGACTTCCCAGTCGTGGATGTTACGCGACACGCCACGGTAGCCGAGCATGGGGTTGTCTTCGTGCTGCTCGAACAGGTTACCGCCCAGCAGGTTACGGTACTCGTTCGACTTGAAGTCGGTGGTACGGTAGACGATGTCCTTTCCGTAGAACGCCATGGCGAACAGGGCGAGTCCCTGTGCCAGCGTCTGCACATAATGCTCCTTGCCGGTGCGAAAACCGCGTGAACGGATGAGCAGACGGATCTTCTCGGGAACAGCCCGGACGTCGTCCATGGCGGTCTGCAGACCACTCCGCAGGCCGACCTCGTGACGCAACGAAGCGATCTTGGCGAGGGCCTCCTGCACGGCGGGAATCTGCTCGGCACGTTCCACGTGTGCACGGACATTGGCTTCGATCTCGGCGCGACGCTTGAGAATATCCGGGTCGGTACCCGCAAGCAGGGCCAATTCGTCGTCGTAGCCCATGATGACACGCACATGGTCGGCAAGGTCGACGCTGGTCTTGAGAATATCCATGCGGCGGGTGGCAAGTTCCACATGCTCGTCGAGCTTGTGGTCGAGTTCACGCATCCGGCGGTGGACAGCCAGCACCTCTTCGGTGCCGCGCAGGTTGTCACGCGAAGCGAGTTCTTCGATTTCAGCTGCAAGCCCTGTCACATGGCCCACGTATTCACGCAGCTTCATGTCGATGCCGATAAGGCCCGCCGAGAGTTGTTCACGCAGGAGCTTCGACAGGTTGACGTCGAGTTCCTTGAGCTTGGCGTGGACGACATGCTCGAGTTCGCCGTTGTCGTAGGCTTCAAGGGCACGCGGGTGCACACCGATGTTGCCAAGCATGAACTCGGCACGCAGAAGGCCGACTTCGAAGTCCTCCACCTCACGCAGACGCGACAGGAACATGGCCTGTCCCACGTCGGCGAGGATGAGCCCGACCTTGGTCTTGGTGGCGGGCAGCTTCGAAAGGTCCATCTCGCCACCGACTTCGCGCAACGGCAGCATCCCGCGGTAGACACGACCGCGCGTGCCGTCGACGGTGACGTCCTGTCCATCGAGGGCACGAAGGATTTCGAGGCGCTGGATGCCGATGATGGCCGGAATGCCAAGTTCACGCGAGGTGATGGCCGCGTGGCTGGTGTCACCGCCCACGTCGGCAAGGATGGCGGATGCCACGCGCATACCGGGAACCATGTCAGGGTCGGTACGCTCTGCGGCGAGGATGTCACCCTTGTTGATCTTGTTCAGTTCAAGGGCCGAACGCAGGTACTTGACCCTGCCCTGCCCCGCACCCCGCGAAGCACCGTTGCCTTCGACGATGATTTCGGCACCGGCAGCGGCCTTGGGGTCGACTTCAAGACGACGCATGAAGATGGTGTGCGGATGGGTCTCGAATTCTTCGTTCCAGCGGGTCTCGGGACGAGCCTGCACGAACCACAGGCGCTCGCCGGAGTCGATGCAGAACTCGGTGTCCATGATCATGCTGCCATAGGCGACGCTGATGTTACGCACACCCCGGGCGACCTGTTCGGCCTGCGCCAGTGAAAGCGACCAGCGGTACGCCTCGAGGTCGGGAACGGGAACCTTCTTGGTACCGCCCTTCTCGTCGTAGACGATCTTCTTGTCCTTGCAGCCCATCTGGCGCACGACAACTTCTGCACCGTCGTCGCGCTGGAACACATAGAACTTGTCGGGGGTGACCATGCCGCCCACGACAGCCTCGCCAAGACCGTAGCTGGCATCGATGGACACGAGGTCGCGACGGCTGGTGCCGCGGCACCCGGTGGCCGTGTCTGCGCTGAAGGCGGTACCCGAAATGACCGGGTTGATCATGCGCATCATGCAGACCGAAAGAGACGTGTTCTCGATGGCCCATTCCTGCTTGGCCTTGATCGCGATGGATTCGTCACCGGTGGCTTCGGCACGGGCAAGGGCGTCGAGAATGGCCTCGCGGCGGTAGGTCATGGAACGCAGGTTGTACGCCGAAGCGCAGTCCCAGTGGTAGGCGCGGGCCACGCGGGCTTCACCCACCATGTTGAGGTAGGTGTCCTGCAGGCCGGCAAAGGCCTTCTTGCGCGAGTCTTCGCCCGCAGCGGACGAACGCACGGCCACGGGCACGTCGTCGGCCCCGGCCTCCTTGCAGATATCGCGGTAGGCGCGCTTGACCTCGTCCTCGACCTCCTTGGGCAGGTCGACGGACAGAATGCCCGCCTGCACAAGCACCGAACGCTTGCGAAGCTGGTCGATGCCCTCCGGCGAGGTGGCGAACCCTTCAACGACGTTGTTCACAAAGGTACGCAGCTTGATGAGCGTACCCGGATTGGCCTGCACCTCGGCATGGATGTCCTTGGCGAGGTTGCGCACGAACTTCTGGAGGAACTCGGGATCACGGTTGATCTCGGTGTCGTTCCAGTCGATCCTGTTGAATTCCTTGTCAACAATGGCACGGATGAGCGAGGCGTTGACCTTGGTCTCATCAAGAAGCCTGTGGAAGGCCACAGACGAGATGGCCCGGAACTGCGGGGTTCTTATGCCTTCGACCTGACTGATGAGCGCAGTGTTGTAGTTCTTGCCGCCCACAAGGAGCTCGGCGTCTTCACCGATGCGCACGATGTCGGCACCGTTGAGGATAAGCTTCTTGGTCAGTTCGGCGATGTCGGCTTCCGCCGGACGCCCCTTGGCTGCGGGCTTCTCAGCCTGAGTTTTGCCCATTGTGACTCCTCCTCTAGGGGGATGCTGGAGTGGCTTGCGCCGTGATTCTCCGAGAACCGGAACAGTCATTCGCACGGTTGCCGACAGGCTCCGTCACCGGACACCGGCCGACAACCGTGCGCGTTCGTTGAACGGGTCTTCCGCTACGCGTCGAGACGTTCTCCGCAGTAGGGGCAGAAATCGATTCCGTCAAGCGTTATGGGATGTCCACACGCATGATTAGGGCACATTTTGGGGATGGGGCAGAGCTCGACGACGAGTTCACCTTCGCGGACGGCCACCATCTGCTTGCTCTCGCGGTAGTCGGCGGTCTTGAGCACGCGCTTGACCATGGCGTCCATGGGGGCAAGTACCGCCTTCTCCTGCTTCATGATGGACACGTTGAACAACTCTTCGCCCTTCTTTACCACATCACCGGGGTGGACGTACATCACCCACAGGTCTCCGTTGCTCGGCGCAGCCACATGCATGGGATTGGCCCTGTCGGCCATCTCAACGCCCTTGATGTCGGCGACGCTGGACTGCTTCACCTGCGCCTCGCAACTCATGATCTCGGAGTCGAGCACATAGCGGATGACGCTGTACCCTGCGTCGTTGGGACGCGAGATGCTGAGGATGACGAGATGATGCGGCTTGCCGCTGCTGTCGGTGAAGTTGAGTTCCTCGCCGGGCTGAAGGCCTTCGAACCAGACATCAAGGGGCAGGTTGTTGGCATTGCCGAACCGTGCCTTGAACTGGATGGTCTTGATGGCGTCACCGGGGTGGTTCAGGTACATGACGAACTCTTCCTCGGTGGGCTTGCGCCGCACGATGTCGATGAACCCGCGTTCTTCCAGTGCGAGATCGACAGGGGCAAGCGAGTCAAGCGGAGAGGCTTCGGTTCTGCTTGCCATGGCCTTGCGCCATTCATTGCCGAAGGCGCTGCGGTACACCCACTCGTCGGGGAAGCCGAGAGGCAGCCTGCCGAACTTGCCGAGCAGAAGGTCGCGGAAGGCGTCGTTGCAGTCCTGATAGATGGCGAGACGCGCCTTCTTCATGTCTTCAGACAGGTCGCTCTCGGGATGCCGCGTCACGTTGTCGAGGACTTCAAGAAGGTAGCGAACCTCATCTTCGCCACCGCGCTTGTGGGCACCGGTGACGGCAAGGAACGCCGTATTCCAGGTAATCTGGGAACCGGGCGTCACGTCGTGGTAGCGCACGATCTTGCGCGTACCCGCAAGGAACTTGAGCATGTAGGGCAACAGGTGGATGTAGCCCTGCTTCATGGCCCCTGCCTGTGACGACGACGTCGCCCCGCCGGGCATGCCGTGCTCGACCACGTCGTAATCGATGCCCTGGAAGTAGGGTGCGCAGTACCTGTCGTAGAAGGGCATCACCTGCTTGAGCACGAAGTTGCAGTCGCGGATCATGGTCTTGTTGAGGTTGGTCCGCAGGCCGAGTTCATCCTCAAGGTAGGCAGCCATGGAAAGCACATCGCCCTGCCCGTACCAGCGGACCGACGCACCTATGGCCGTGTCGACGATGTGGGCCCCGGCCTTGGCAGCCGCCCCCACCGCGGGCACGAACAGTCCGTCCGTGTAGTGGCGATGACAATGCAGGACAAGGGACGGCCAACGCTTGCGAAGCGTGCTGACCAGTTCGGTCATGAACCGGGGGGGGCACACACCCGCCATGTCCTTGAGGCCGAGGATGATGGAACGGGATGCCTGTTCGGGACCGAAGCCCGCGACATCGCCCACCATGCGCAGAATCGCCTCCGTCACGCCCACGTAATGCGCCACATCGAAGCCACGCGCCCATGAGAGCGAGAGCGCAGGCTCGAACACCACGTCGTTCCGGTTGAGTGCGACCTCGGCGAAGGGGCGCATATTCTCAACGTGGTTGAGGAAGTCGAAACAGCGGATGACCTGGTAATGTTCACAGATCATCTCGCCGGTGATGCGCATGAGGTTGCGGGGCTGGGGCTTGTAGCCCAGCACGTTGGTCGAGCGGATGAGTATCTGCTTGAGCGTCTTGGGGGCGAACTTGTTCCATTCGGCGGCTTCACTGAACGGATAGGTCATGTTCGCCATCATGGCGACATGGAAGTGTGCTCCGCCACCGTTCTCAAGCGAGAAGAAGTTGCAGTTGTCGAGATACGGCCCCATGAGCGCATCTTCGGCAAGGCGGAAGCGGTTGCCGCTGTTCGACTGGGTGATGTCACGCGCCGTGGTGTCGGTGAAATGCACATGTCCGGCGTCACGCAGGTAGTCGAGCAAAGCTCCCCGGTCACCATGCGGATACGGCGAAGGGTTGCGTCGAACCTGTCCGGGAATGTGCGGCAACACCGGCTCGAACTTGGGCATCCGAGGGGTTTCACGGGTGCGGTACTCGCCCAGCTGGACATAGGGGTTGAAGCCCTTGGCGGATATCTCCGCCACAAGACGCGCAAGCCGTTCGCCTTCGGGGGCGAGGTCGGTGTAGCACATCAGTTCAGGGGTCTCGGCGATGAAGTTGGTGTCGAAGTCGCCAGCGCGGAAACGCGGGTGCTTCATCACCTGCTTGTAGAACGGGATGGTCGTCTTGAGTCCGCCGATGATGTATTCGGACAGACAACGCTCCATGATGCCCAGGACCTTCTGCCAGCCCTGCCCGTACGTGATGAGCAGCGAGCCCGCCGAGTCGTAGTTGGGCGGAAACTCGTAGCCAGCGCACATGTTCGAGTCGAGGCGCACACCGGGGCCGCCGGGCGAAACATAGCGGCTGACAAGCCCGGAGTTGGGCGAGAAGCCCGCCTGCGGGTCTTCGCAGTTGATGCGAACCTGCATGGCGTGGTGGACGGGCTTGGTGTTCTCTTCCGTGAGGCGCAGCTGTGCACCGAAGGCCACGGCAATCTGCTCTTCCACAAGGTCGATGCCGTAGCGGCATTCGGTGATGCCATGCTCGACCTGAAGCCGGGTATTGACCTCGATGAGATAGGCCTCGCCAGAGGCGGTGACCAGGAACTCGACCGTCGCCAGCGAGTGGTAGCCGACCTCACGGACGAGCATCTTCGAGTATTCCTTGAGCTTTTCGCGCAGCTCCGGGGTGATGCCCGGCCACGGCGAAGGCGTGATCTCGATGAGCTTCTGGTGATTGCGCTGGATGGAACAGTCGCGTTCGTCAAAGGCGAAGGCATTGCCGTACATGTCGGCAATGACCTGAATCTCGATATGGCGCACCGATTCGAGATACTTCTCGACGAAGAGCCGCGGATTGCCGAACGACGCCTGCGCCATGGTGGACGCCTTGAAGAAGGCATCGTCGAGTTCGCTCTCGTCACGGATGGCGAAAATACCACGACCGCCACCGCCCCCTTCCGCCTTGAGCATGATGGGGAGGCCGATCTCGTCGATGAGCTTGCGGGCCGTGGGGATGTCGACTGCACCTTCAGACCCCGGTACGACAGGCACACCGAGCTTGCGGGCGAGTTTGCGAACCTGCACCTTGTTGCCGAGCAGGTTCATGGCCTCGGCGGTGGAACCGATGAAGGTCAGCCCCGCCTCGTGGCACTTGGAGGGAAAACGGTCGTCTTCGGAGGCGAAACCCCAACCGGGATGGATAGCGACCACGCCACGCTGCTTTGCGAGGCTGATGATGCGGTCGATATCGAGATACGCTCTGGGGTCGGCACCGAGCAGCAGGAGTTCCTGAGCGGCGGAGGCGGCCGGAGAGGTCTTGTCGACATCAGTGGCGGTCATGACAGCCACGGCGTCGAAACGTTCGCGTATGGAGCGGCATATACGGCGTGCCGGGATGCCCCGGTTTGCAACCAGAATAGCCTTGCCCCGAACCTCTTCCATCACCTGTTCAAACGTCTTGATGGCCATTCACTCCTCGTAGTCAGGGCTGACCGGCAAGCCTTTCGGCCCCCGGGTTGTCTGTACGCGTTGCAGAAGGAATGAAGCAGACAGTCACGAACCCGGCACAATACTGCCGGAAAGGATGACACGCTCCCCGTCCGGGAAACGCACCCGCAGGCCACCTTCGGACGAAAGCCCCGCTATCCTGCCCGGTTTGTCGTCTACATCCCCGCCGTGCACAACGATGCCACGGCCCATCCAGGCAAGATGCCGTTCGGCGCAGGAGGGAAACGCCCCGTGACCTGCGCGTCGAATCTCGTTCAAGTACCAGAAACGCCCGTTCTTCACAAGACTGGCAAACAGGGCCAGCGGGGTAAGATCATATCCCTTTTCAAGCAGGCTGGCGGCACGGACTGCCCACCCGTCACGCAGCTGTGCAACGGGCGGGGCGAAAGTGCAGTTTATGCCGATTCCGGCAATGATGATGCCTGCACGCTCTTCAAGGAGTATGCCCCCGACCTTGCAGTCGTCCAGCAAGATATCGTTGGGCCATTTGAGCTGCACGGGAATGCCTAGCGTACGGAACCCCTCTGCGAGCATGCAGCCCACTGACAGTGCGGCGTAGTCGGCTGTGAAGGGCGGGTCAGCCGGAAGGCGGAGGGCGGCATACACATTGCCCCGCGGCGAGACCCACGGGCGCCTCAACTGCCCTCGCCCCGCACTCTGGCTGAGTACGAGCACCATGCCCCATTCGGGCAACGCCCCCCTATCAGTCAGGATGCGTGCGACGTCGAGGCTTGAGGTGGCGTCACCACACAGGAACAGGGTCTCGTTGCCGGCTGCGAGTTCAAGGACATCCCACTCGCCATCATGGGAACAGCCAACACCCTGCCCTGCGGAGAAAGCCCGCGGCTGGGCCCCGGCGGGGCAGCCGAATGATTCGAATAATGGCCCCAGAAAGCCTGACCTATCAAGCTCATCCAGCGACAGAGGGGCTGCGACGTCAGCCAGCCCCGCCGTGAGCATATGAAGCGCCGTCGGCATCGTATTCTCCGACCTTTTGCGAACCATCGTTCTTTGCTAGGGTTCGGCCATGAAAACCTATCTCGTGGGCGGCGCAGTTCGCGACATTCTGATCGGGCGGACACCCCGTGAACACGACATCGCCTTCGAGGCATCCGTGGCGCATTTCTTACAGGCGAATCCTTCCGCCCGCAAGGTGGGCAAACGTATCGACGTCTACCTGATAGGGAATGTCGAGCATCGCCCGGTGCAGGGGGGCGACATCCGCGCCGACCTGCTACAACGCGATTTCACCATCAATGCACTGGCACTCGAGGCTGACGGAACACTCCATGCCCACCCTGATGCACTCGCCGACCTGAGGGCTAGCATCATACGGCCCGCCTCGCCGGGGGCCCTCATGGCCGACCCCGTAAGAGTGTTGAGGGCGGCGAGGTTCGCTGCACAACTGCCGGAAATGTCCCTTGCACAGGAGACGCTGGAGGCCATGCGCGCCGTCGCGGCAGCAGGGTACCTCGCGGAGATGCCATGTGAACAGGTGTGCCGCGAGACGTTGAAGGCCCTTGGCAGCCCTGCACCGGAGCGTTTTTTCATATCGCTGGCAAAGGGTGGATGCCTTCAACCGTGGTTCGCTGAAGTCGCAGACCTTACAGGGGTGCCAGCCGGGCCGCCAGCCTACCATACGGGAAGCGCGTTCGACCATACGATTGACATCATGCGTCGCCTCGCGGGAGACGCCTTCGATGTATGGCTTGGCCTTTGCCACGACCTCGGCAAGGGAACGACACCG
Source organism: Nitratidesulfovibrio vulgaris str. Hildenborough (assembly GCF_000195755.1). Lineage (NCBI taxonomy): Bacteria > Pseudomonadati > Thermodesulfobacteriota > Desulfovibrionia > Desulfovibrionales > Desulfovibrionaceae > Nitratidesulfovibrio > Nitratidesulfovibrio vulgaris. The sequence continues at coordinate 1,907,696 of NC_002937.3, forward strand.
GCAGACATTCTTCCGAGACATCTCGGCCATGAACATCGTGGCGAGGAAGCCGCCACGGCCCTCGGGCAGCGACTTGGCATGAGCAACCGCTTCATCCGCGGCGGCGCACTGGCAGCCCGGATGCATATGAAGGCCGGGCGCTACGACACCCTGCGCCCGCACACGCGGGTCGACCTCCTGCTGGTCTTGCACCATGCCGGAATCATCAGGAACGTCTGGAATCTGGTCACGGCAGACAGCGGAATCGACCATACGGCCACCGCCATGGCGGAACTTGAAACGATACTTGCCGTGAAACTCCCGCCGTCCCTGCGGGGCAAGGGGCCAGAGTCCGGCAGGATGCTTCGCGAGATGCAGTGCATGGCCCTTGCCGCACGAAGGACAGAACCGGATGGGGCCTCAGGAGAAAGGTGCCCCGGAGGCCCGGCATAGCAGGGCCTTTTCCTCCAGTCGACCGGCGCAAAGGGTCACAGCATACAACGCAAAAAGCCCCGGATTCCTCCGGGGCTCATGGCAGTATTCGTCGGGCCGGCTACAGCCACTTGAACCATTGCTTCCACGATCCTTCGCGGGCTTCGCGAATATTCTCGGACTGTGCTTCGCGATGGCGCAGATAGGCCACGTTCGCCTTCTCGGTGGCGTACTCCACAGCGTGGGGGACATCCTTGAAGTTGTCTCGCACGAAGGAGTAACGCTGCCATGCGGCTCCATATTTTCCGGTGCGCCAGTACACGTCGGCGATGAAGAGTTCGCGTTCGGCCAGCAGACGGCGGCATTCCTTCATATGCTCTTCGGCCTTGGCCGCATACTCGGTGCCGGGGTACGATTCACGCAGCCGCTGGAAGTACTGGTAGGCCTCCTGAACATTGTTCACGGGCCTGTCGACCGAGATGAAGCTCTTCAGACGTGCCATGCCCACCTGGTACAGGACATATGGGATGGCCTGATGACGGGGATGCAGCGTCTCGAACTCCTTGTACGCCTCGGCAGCAGCCGGATATTCCTCGTCGAGGAAGTAGGCGTCCGCAAGGGAGAGTTCAGCTTCTATGGTGTAGGGGCTGAAGGGATAGTTGTCCTTGAGTCTGGTATAGGCCTGCGCGGCGGCGACGTAGTCCTTCTCACGCATGGCGTCGTTACCAGACTCGTAGAGTTCCTGCGCCGTGTCCTCTGGGGGGGGCAGGTAGAAATAGTCGATAATACCGCAACCGGACAACATGAAGGTGAGAGCCGCCATGCAGGCTGCGCGAAGGAGTGTCTTACGCATCGAGCTGTTCCAGATAGACGAATGCGGCGTTGGCCGCCGTTGCGCCGTCACCCACGGCGGTGGTCACCTGACGGCACATCTTTGACCTGATGTCGCCTGCGGCGAAGATGCCGGGCAGGTTGGTTCGCATTTCGCCATCAGTGATGACGAAGCCCTGCTCGTCCCGCTCGATACCGCCGGGCAGAAAACCGCCGACAGGCTCGAACCCAATGAAGATGAACAGACCATCGAGTTCGAGGAACGATGTCTCGCCGGTCTTCACATTGCGCACCGTCACGCCCGTGAGCCTGTCATCGCCATGAATGGCCTCGACGACAGAACTCCTCACCACATCGATGTCGGGCATGATGCACACCTTGTCCTGATAGCACTTGGCGGCCCGGAAGTCGTCGCGGCGGTGGATGAGGTGCAACTTCTTGACAAGCTTGGAAAGATACAGCGACTCTTCGAGGGCCGAGTTCCCTCCGCCTACCACGCCCACGACCTGCCCGCGAAAGAAGTTGCCATCGCAAAGGGCGCAGTAAGAAACACCCTTTCCGGTCAACCGCTCCTCGTCAGGCAAGCCAAGGCGCTTGTACCGCGCTCCGGAGCACAGTATGAGCGTGCGGCCCGAAATCCAGTCATCCCCTACCCGCACCCTGTTGTCTGCGGGGGCGGGGACGATTTCCCTGACCTCGTCATTGAAACGGGTAATGGCATAGCCTTCGAGATGAGCCGCAAAGAGGTCTGCAAGCTCCCAGCCCTGAATCCCTTTCGGGAAACCGGGGTAGTTCTCGATTTCGGAGGTCATGAGCACCTGGCCACCGGGCGAAAGCCTTTCGACCATGGCCACGGAAACGCCCGACCTCGCAAGATACAGGGCGGCCGTCATGCCTGCGGGGCCGCCCCCAATGACGATGGCGTCGAACTGCTGCATTACCCGAGTGCCTTCTGGGCGATCATATCCTTGATGCTGCTCTTGGAAACGGCCCCGGTCACCTGTTCCACCACTTCACCATTCTTGAAGAGGATGAGCGTGGGAATGGCGCGGATGCCGTACTTGCTGGGAGTGGCGGGATTGTCGTCGACGTTCATTTTCACGATGAGCACCTTGCCCTCGTATTCGGCGGCAAGTTCATCGATGACGGGCCCCATGGCACGGCACGGCCCACACCAGGGAGCCCAGAAGTCGATCAGCACGGGAATGGCGGACTTGAGAACAGAGGCTTCGAAAGTGGCATCGGTGATCTGAGCAGCCATGGTGAGCTCCTTGAGTCTAGGTGTGACACCGGAAACCGGCTTGGATGGACGGTAGCCTGCACCGCCCCGATTCTCGGCAACTTTAGAGAGATATTAGCGGTGCCCTGCCGTGTCAAGAGCACCCGGCAGGTCCCTGACGGTAGTCATCAGGGATGGCACGCCCGCGGGGTACGGCCTCAAGGTCGAGGCTGTGCGAAAGCCCCCCCTGACGTAACAGCCACCCCGCATACGCGATCATCGACCCGTTGTCGGTGCAAAGTGGTGGAGACGGGACGATAAGCTCAAGCCCCCGGGATACAGCCAAGCGGGCCGTGTGCTCTCGCACATAGCTGTTGGCGGCGACGCCTCCGGCGACGATGAGCGCCCGCACCCCCACTCCGTCGTCGCCATCAAGGGCACGCCCCAGCTTGATGCATAACGTCTCTGCCACCGCCTCGTTGAATGAGGCGCACATGTTCCGCAGCCCTTCAGGTGCATCATGTCCTCCGGCGACGGCTTGAGCGGCATCGGGGGATGGTACAAGCTCCGGGTGGCGCGACAAGTGGGTCTGCACAGCGGTCTTGAGCCCGCTGAAACTGAAATCGAGGTTGTCATTGTCCGTATACGGACGAGGAAACAGGCGTGGGTCAGCTATGCCACGACGTCCCTGCTGGTCGAGAATACGCCCCCCAGGATAGGGAAGACGCAACATCTTCGCAACCTTGTCGTAGGCCTCCCCAGCGGCATCATCGAGCGTCCGCCCCAGCAGACGGAACGAGACCGGCGACTCGATGCGATAGATATGCGTATGCCCCCCGGAAACAAGCAATCCGAGGGCAGGGAACACCAGTTCGCGTTCCAGCCCCGCGGCAAGGAGGTGCGCATGGAGATGGTTCACGCCCACGAGCGGAATATCGAACCCGAGTGCGAGCCCCTTGGCGAAGGCCATCCCCACGAGCAGGCTGCCCAGCAGCCCCGGGCCACGGGCCACCGCAACCGCGTCGAGTTCAGTAGGCCCGACGCCCGCTTCCCGAAGAAGCAGGTCGTACAAGGGGCCTATGAGCCTGTAGTGCTCGCGCGACGCGATCTCTGGCACGACACCACCGAACAGCGCATGGATGTCTGCCTGACTGGACATGACGGCATGCACAAGCCTGCCGTCACGTACAAGCGCAAGGCCCGTCTCATCGCACGAGGTCTCTATTCCGATACAGAGCATAGTTTACCGTAACCGCGAAGGTAGCTCCCTGAGCGGTCTCCTCAGGCCCTGTGACGGGCGTAGATCTCTTCGACCTTGTCGACATCGCGGGCCGAACCGATGAAGAGCGGAATGCGCTCATGCAGCGTTCCGGGGCATACATCGAGAATACGCCGCGAACCGTCGATGGCGCGCCCCCCGGCCTGCTCAGCGAGAAATGCCAGCGGAGACGCCTCGCACATGAGGCGCAGCTTGCCCTGAGGCTTGTCGGGATGGCGATAGTCCATGGGGTACATGAAGATGCCGCCATAGAGCAGCGTACGGTGAAAGTCCGCCACGAGCGAGCCCACATAACGCAACGAATAGGGCTTGCCGCGTTCGTTGTGATCACCCTTGAAGTAGGAGACTATCTCTCTCGTAGGTTCGTCCCAGTAGTTCCAGTACGACTCGTTGATGGAGTAGATACGCCCTCTTTCGGGGATGCTCATGTCGGGATGCGACAGAAGGAACTCGCCCACGCTGGGGTCCAGCGTGAACCCGTGAACGCCCTGCCCGGTACTGAACACGAGCATGGTCGACGGCCCGTAGAGGATGTAGCCAGCGGCCACCTGCTCATAGCCGGGCTGCAGGACATCATCGATACACACGTCGTCCGAGGCAGGAGACTTGCGGCGCAGGATCGAGAAGATGGTGCCGACATTGATGTTGACGTCAATGTTGGAGGAACCGTCCAGCGGGTCGAAGATGAGCACATAATCACCACGGTGCAGCTTCTCGGGCACCTTGATGATGTCAGCGTTCTCTTCGGAGGCCATGGCGCATACGGCACCGGAGCGCTCCATTCTGTAGATGAGCACACGGTTCGCGAACTCGTCGAGTTTCTGCACAAGTTCGCCTTGCACATTCACTTCGCCGGTGCCCCCAAGGACATCGAGCAATCCGGCCTTCGTCACACTGCGGGAGATGATCTTGGCGGAAAGGACGAGGTCGTTAAGCAGGGTCGTAAACTGGCCCGTAGCTGCAGGAGACTTTTTCTGATGCAGCAGAAGATGTTCGGTAACGGTAACTTCGGGCATGACTATGCTCCTTCTTGCGGCAATGCCGCCTGCAAAACACGAAACCGGAACCCGCAACAGGAAAAGGCTGCGGGTTCCGGCACGAAAAGAAACTATCGGACGGTCGATTCCTCGATGGGGGAACCGGGCAGTTCTGGAGCCGGCGAGACCAGAAGGCTGGGGTCGTCCTCGCCAAGGGCGGGAGACGGTTCGACAGGTGCGGGGGTCTGCACCCGGCCCCCGGTACCGAGTTCACGTGCCTTGGCAAGCACGGCGAGCTGTTCTGGCTTCTCGGGGAAGCTCCCTTCGACAGGCACTGCGAAGACCAGCGGGATATTGCCGATGTAGCGGGTAACCCAGAAGAACTCACCCTGTGCGTTGGAGAGCGTTCCGAACGCGTCCTTCGCTACGAGCTTGGCCCAGTCGGCGTCATGCAGGGGGGTTGCGGTGATGTCGTACTTGCCCGGCCACAGGATGCCGGAGGGCGCGGCGATGACGATATCGGCAGGCGCGGCGGAGTACGGCAGCAGCGCACGGACGTCGAAATGCACTGCGATGACGCCCTTGAAGTCCATACCAGCGTAAAGCGGGACGGCCACAACGATTTCTGGGCCAAGAGGCGTATCCACGATCACGCTACGCAACATGCGCATCTTCTGCTTGGGGTCGGCCTCGAGAACACCGGAGAAGTCGATATTCTTGATGTCGAACGAAGGCATACGGGCAAGCACTTCACCCGAGGCATCGATGGCGGCGGCACCTGCCATCCACGGATAGGAACGAAGGAACGCCTCGACCCAACTACGGTCAGGGCGCCTGTCCGCGTTGTCGAGACCACGTTCCAGGGCGCGAAGCTGGAGGTCTATCCCGACGAAGCCGTTGGCCAGACGAACCTCTTCTGGGGTCGAATAGCCTGCTTCACCGAAATCGACCTGGGCTGGCGGATTCAGGTATTCTCGATAATAGCGCTTGGTGTCCTTCCACATGGAATGGGAAGTCTGACCGCAACCGAAAGCGAAAGCCATCGATGCGGCAAGCATGACGCCGACCAGCCTGGAGTGTCGATACACTAGATGTCTCCTGAAATGGGGTTGACGCACCACACGCGAAATGCCTCAGCTGTGCGCGCGCGTTTCAAGACGTTCGGCCAGCATCTCGAGCATGTGGAGGAGTTTGTGCTTGCCCTGTAGGGGGGCCTCTTCGACGGCTGCCGGGGCTTCATCTGCCACGACTGTCGATGTGGCACCAGAACGCAATTCATCGATGCGCAACTGGATGGCCGCCCGACTTTCCGGCGAATCGGCAGAAGCTAGAAGTTCCTGATAGATGTCAAGGGCACCCTGGGTGTCGCCCTGTTCGGCAAGGACTTCAGCCATGGAACGCGTACGAAGGGAGAAGGGCTCGTCCTCTTCCTCGGCCTCGGCTTGCAGAAGGCCCGGGCTTGGTATCGAACCCGATGCCCCTTCACCGGGAAGTCCGTCATCCGACGCTCCCCTGTCACCTATCAGCGTCCGCAGCGCGGTATCGTCGAGGGATACGAAGGGAGAAGCCGAGGGAGTCTCATCCGCCATCGCGCCAGAGTCGGCAGGTTCATCCGCCACAGGCTCTTTCCGCCTCGGGGAGTCTTCAGCCCTTACGGTCTGGGCCGCAGTGGCGGGCAAGCCTGTCAGCGATGAAAGCCCAGCCTCCATCACGGACGCAAAAGAAAGGCCAGGAGACGACTCGCTGGCGGCGATGAAGCGCAGGGCCACGGAGACATCCCGCCCGCCCTTGCCGGATGCGGTGCAGGCACTCCATGCGTCCCAGAAGCGGGGATAGGAGGAAAGCACACGCGAGAGGGAATAGACTTCCGTATCCCTGTCCAGATTCTGCCCGAGCGTGTGCAGCAGTTCGATGAGAAGCAGACGGGCTTCGAAAAACTCCGGATGCCTTTCAAGACCGGTACGGAGCGTCTTCACCGCATCGGCGGGCTGTCCGTTCTCGGCAAGAAGTCGAGCGAGAGGAAAGAACACCTTGGAGCTGGGCTCAAGCTCAAGGACCTCCTGATACCACTCAATTTTTGCCTTCATCGGATCCGACTCCTGACCGTGCTTCCGGAGCATCAGGGAAGAGGTAGACAATTTCGTTGTCGCGCACGAAGTTCAGACGCTTTCGAATCATCTTTTCAACATACCGGTCGTCGGACTGCAACAGCCGTATTTCTCGACTGAGAGACAGATTGACGGCATCTGCCTTTTTCACGGCATCCTCAAGGGCAAGATGCTGCGCCTTGAGTTCCCTGTATGCAACGATCCCCTGCTCGCTGAACAGCAACCGGCCAAGAAGTATCGCGTTCAAGCCCAGCGCCAGCCCGAGGAACAAAAGCCGTGGGAAGACCTTCACTGCAACAGCCTGCCTCGTCCGGTTCGCTGCTGCATTGTCGCCATGGACCCACGGAGTTCTTCGAGAAAATGTGTCGTTGCACGCTCGATGCGCCGCACGTCATCCTCGGCCAACAGCATATCCTCAAGGCGCTCCATGAATGCCTTGAGCATCGTGAACTCGCGCATGAGGCTGCGGCTGGCGTCGTAGCGCCCGATGTCGGGCTCAAGGTCGAGAATGGTCTGCAGGCAATTCTTGAGCCTGCTGTGCAGTTCGCCGTCATTCCGCATAAAATCTTCCGTGCACGGAGGAGGACCACCTAGCCTGCTGCCGCGTCCTTGTCGAGCCAGTTCCTGTAGAAACCATTAAGGTAGTTGAACCCTGAAAATACAGTCAAAACCAAAGCCATGTAAAGCACAAACTGGCCCAGGGGTTGAGGGTCGAAGCCGAACCACGGGTAGTGCAGCATGAGGGGGACGAGCGCCACCATCTGAAGCACCGTCTTGATCTTTCCGTACTTGTCTGCTGCGATGACGATACCCTCGTCTGCCGCCATGGCGCGCAATCCGGTGACCATCAGTTCACGGCAGATGATGATGATGGAGACCCACGCAGGTATCCAGTTCAACTCCACCAGCATGACGAGAATCGAGCAGATGAGAAGCTTGTCTGCCAGCGGGTCGAGAAACTTCCCGAAGCTCGTCACCATGTTCTCCTTGCGGGCTATATGCCCGTCGAGGAGGTCAGTGAGCGAGGCGATGATGAAGAACACCACGGCCAGAAGACAGGTGATACGTCCCGGAAAATACAGAAGGACGATGATGAGCGGGACAAGAAGCACCCGGGCCATCGTGATGCGATTGGCTAGATTGAACATCGGACACCTGTCATGGCTGGTCGGTCATAAGGATGTGCTACCGGTACCACACTTCGCCGGACGAGCAAAGCCGCAAAAGGACGCGGCGGCGCCCGCAAGGGACACCGCCGCACTGGAATCAGGCATGGCTGCTGGAAATAGCCTCGAGGCTGTTGCCGACAGCAGCGGCGATATTGTCGGCAAGGGCAAGAAAGCCCTGCTTCGCGTGCGAGTCACCCTCCAGTAGAACAACCGGAACCCCCGTATCGGCAGCAACCACGGTCGCCGGGTCAAGCGGAATGGCTCCAAGGAACGGCAACGCGTACTTCTCTGCCAGTTCGCGCCCTCCCCCCTTCTTGAAGAGGTTGATCTCCTTGCCACAGTGGGGGCAGCACAGTCCGCTCATGTTCTCCACCACGCCCAGCACGTTGGCCTGCGCGTACTGGAGAAAGTTGATGGCCTTGCGGACGTCGGCCAGCGAAATCTCTTGCGGGGTCGTCACGACGACGCAAAGTGCATCGGGAATGGTCTTGAGCACGGTCATATGCTCGTCGCCGGTGCCGGGAGGGGAGTCGATGAGCAGGAAATCAAGATCCCCCCAGTTGACGTCGGCGACGAACTGCCTGATGGCAGCCGTCTTCTTGGGGCCACGCCACAGCACGGCGGTGTCACGATCACGGAGCAACGAGTCCATGGAGACGACATACAGGTTCTCGTTGCACTTCGCAGGGTTGATGAGCCCGCCCCGCTCATCGGCCTCCAGCGTGGCATGAAGGCCGAGAAGGTTGGGCACGCTCGGGCCGTGGATGTCGACATCAAGGATGCCCACCTTGAAACCGCGAGCGGCAAGAGCCGCGGCAGTGTTCACGGTGACGGAGCTCTTGCCCACGCCACCCTTGCCGCTCATGATGAAAAGCTTGTATTTGATCCTTCCGAGCGTCGAGGAGATGAGCTGGTCCTGAATGGCGGTTGCGGCGTCCACGCCGCCCTCGCCGCCCTTGCGACCGGAAGAACACGAACTACAGGATGACATGCGAAACTCCTTGAAGGGATTGGCGCGTTGCCCGTAAAAACGCACCGGGCGTGCCTGCGCGTAAGGTAATGAAAAACACGGCAGCGTCAAGCCAGAGCATGCCAGGGCAGGTCTCGAGACCAAGATGTTCCCGCGAAGCCACCCCATGTACGCCGTGCGCTCTCACCCCGCAAGGTGCCGGACGAGAAGAAACACCGCCACGAAGAGCAGCACCCCGGTGACGAGTAGCCCCCGACGCCCCTCGAGCAGGGTCAGCATCCGGTCGCCATAGTACCGGATGGGCAAGGCAACGAGATAGAAACGGAGCCCCCGATTGACCACGGATGCGAGGAGGAACGAGGGCACGTCCATATGCAGGGCCCCCGCGGTGAGCGCGAAAACCTTGTACGGGGCCGGCGTGAACCCCGCAAGCGCAACGGCCCATCCCCCCCACTCCTCGAACCACCGTCTCATGAGCGAGAACTCGTTCTCCACCCCGTACAGGTGAATCAGCGGCGACCCGAGGGTATCCATGAAATAGCGCCCCACCACGAATCCAAGCAGACCGCCTGCAACGGCACTCACGAGGCAGATGTGGGCAAGACGCATGGCACGCCCCCTGTTCGCAAGGGCCATCGGCACCAGAAGGACCGTGGGGGTGACCGGAAAAAGCGAAGAGTTCGCGAAGGATATGAGCGCGAGGCATGGCAGGGCCCAACGTGTCTCCGAGACACGCGCCACCCAGTCCAGTACGCGCCGCTGAAGTCCGGAAGACATCGACTACCAGCCGTGACAGCCGACAAGGTCGACGAAACTCACCCCACCGCGATTGGAACGGAAGAGCTTTCCGTCACGTTTGCGCACGACGACAAGCTCCTGCGAACGTCGCGACACGCCGACAGGGAGCACCATCACGCCGGGGTCTGCCAGTTGTTCGACCAGAGGGACGGGGATTTCGGGGCCTCCCGCGGTGACGATGATGCGGTCGAAAGGTGCAGATTCGGGCCATCCGAGCGTTCCGTCATCAAGCCTGCACCGGATGCGCGTGTAACGCAGGGCACGCAGCAGGTCGCGGGTTGTCTGGTAGATTTCACGGATGCGTTCGACCGTATAGACATCAAGGCCCATCTCTGCGAGCACCGCAGCCTGGTAGCCTGAGCCCGTGCCTATCTCCAGCACACGCATCCCCGGCTTGGCTTCGAGCAACTGCGACATGAACGCCACGATGAACGGTTGGGAGATGGTCTGTCCGTTGCCGATGGGGAGCGGATGATCTTCATATGCCTGAGCCCGAAGGGCCTCTTGCACGAAAAGATGTCTCGGAACGCACCCCATGGCAGCCAGCACGGCCTCGTCGGAAATGCCACGAGGCATGAGCTGCTGCCGCACCATGCGCTCTCGGTTGCGACGCATGTCCGGTAGGGGCTTCGGATTGCCGCTCATCAGGATGATCTCTCGGAAACAGATAATTAAAAGCAAGTAAGCCACGCTGCGAGTCGTGACGCTCTTGGAGAACAGATTTCAACGCCGAAGTCAACGCCACGCGGGGCTGGCAGGACCAGATGCGTCCACTCGACCACCCTTGACATATGATTCAGGTATGCCACACTGCATCAACATCATTCGAGGGAGTCCGCATGATCTACATTGCCGATCTCATGACGACCAACCTCTTCACGCTCAAGAGGTCCGACTCGTTACGCGATGCCCGTTCTCTCATGCAACTCGCCCGCATCCGCCATATCCCCATCGTCGATGGGCGCGGAGGCTTTGTGGGCCTGCTTACGCACCGTGACATCCTCTCGGCCACCATATCCCGGTTCGCCGACGTGGATGAGCACATCCAGGGAGAAATCGACGCGGGCATTCCCGTCGGAGAAATCATGCAGACGGACGTGGTCACCGTCCCCCCCTCGATGATGCTGCGTGACGCTGCGGAAATCCTGCTTCACAACAAGTACGGCTGTCTGCCGGTTCTCGAAGGGGAACGGCTGGTGGGCATCGTTACCGAAGCGGACTTCCTCAAGCTCACCATCAGTCTGCTGGACGCTGTCGCAGAATCGTGAAGTTCTGTGCCGGTACCTGTCGTCGCTAGCCGTCCGGGACCCAACGGACGGCTTTCATGTTGAAGTAAAAGGATAGATTCATGGCTGCCGCAAAAAACATCTCCGCTCTACTCCTCTCTGTCATCGTCATCGGCCTGCTTGCCGTCGGCGGATACGTCACATTTCAGGACATGAGCGGGCCTGAAGTCACCCTCTCTCCCGCCACCGACCGGGTGTCACCCAAGCTGGATATGGTGCTCGACCTCAAAGACGCCAAGTCGGGCATCCGGGCAGTGACGGTGACCGTCAAGAAGAACTCCAACACCTATGTCGTCTTCGAGAAACATTTTCCCGATGTGCAGTTCCACCAGCGTGTGACCTTCAACCTGAAGGACGCCGGATTGCGCGAAGGGGCCTTCGAGCTTGAAATCAAGGCATCCGACGCATCGCTTGCGGGGTTCGGCAAGGGTAACACCACCACGCGCCGCATGGAGATGCGCATGGACAGTCTGCCCCCGCGCATTTCCGTGAAGACCATGCCCCCCTATGTACGGCGCGGCGGGGTCGGCACGATCGCCTATACCGTTTCCGAAGATGTGCGCACCAGCGGCGTCAAGGTCGGCGACCTGTTCTTTCCCGGTTTCAGGCAGCCCAACGGGGACTACTACTGCTTCTTCGCCTTCCCGCACTTCCTTACAGTGCAGCAGTATGCCCCCGACATCATGGCCGAGGACATGGCTGGCAACGTGACTTCGAGCCGCCTCGCCTTCCGCCCCATCGACAAGCAGTTCCGGCATGACAACATCCCGCTCTCGGACAACTTCCTGAACAGCAAGATGCCGGACTTCCAGGCAGACTTCCCCGATGCCACGAGCATGCTCGACCTGTTCCTCAAGGTGAACAGCGTGATGCGAAAGTCCAACGAGGAAAAACTCCTTGAAGTCGGTCGCAACACGGCATCCAACATGCTCTGGAAGGGAGAGTTCCTGCGCCTGCCCAATTCGGCCAATCGCGCAGGTTTCGCCGACCACCGCAGCTACATCTATGGTGGACGCGTGGTAGACGAACAGACCCACCTCGGACTCGACCTCGCTTCGCTCGCCATGGCCCCCATCCCTGCCGCCAATTCCGGGCGCGTGGTCTTCGCCGGCAATCTGGGCATCTACGGCCAGCTGGTCATCGTCGACCACGGCCTCGGCCTCATGTCGCTCTACTCGCACATGAGCGAGATTGCCGTGAACGTCGGCACCGAAGTCAAAAAGGGGGACATCCTTGGCCGCACCGGGACGACCGGCATGGCAGGAGGCGACCATCTCCACTTCGGCATGCTGGTTTCGGGAGTGCAGGTGCAGCCCATCGAGTGGCTCGATTCGCACTGGATCAAGGACAATGTCATCGACAGGCTCGAGCCCAAAGCCCAATAGCCTGCTTGTGATAGCAATGAAAAAGGCCGCCCCCAGCGGCCTTTTTCATTGTCCCGCGGGTTCACCCGCCGCTGTGCCCCCTTCTCAGACTCTTGCCTTACGCTGCTGGCATGGTACACCTTCCAGCGAAAACCATAACACCAGAGCGAGCCCCATGACTGTTCTATTTTCATACCGGACGGTGTGCAAACGGCTGCTACTCGCAATCGCGACGCTTGGCATACCGGCACATGTGCATGCCGGAGTCGCCCCATCGTTCGATTGCACCCATGTAGAAGCGGGAAGCATCGAAGCCGACATCTGCGCGTCAGACGACCTTGCGATTCTCGATCGGCAAATGGACGAAGTGTACCGGCAGGCCAGACAAAAGGCGACCGACCAGCACCCGCCGACGCTCGCAGCGGAACAGCGAGGATGGATCAAGGGACGTAACGAGTGCTGGAAAAGCCCTGATCGTATGGCCTGCATCCGTGACCAGTACCAGCTGCGCATTGCGGAGCTTCAGGCTCTATACAGGCTTGTCGCAAGCGATGGACCGCATGTGTACGGATGCGACGACGCCCCCGGGAGTGAAGTCGTCATTACCCGTTTCAAGACGACGCCACCGACGCTCGTCGCAGAACGAGGCGATAGCGTCTCACTCATGTATCTCTTTGATGGAGGTGGCGTGTATCAGGGAAGGAATGAGACATTCATTGAAAGAGAAGATGCAGCCACGGTCACGTGGGGTTATGGAGCCACGCCCATGCAGTGCAGAAAACGATAGAGCATCAAGTCACACGACGTCAGCCGGCAGGGAACATGGGTAGCCTTTGCAGACATGAGCCCCGGCAACCTTGCACATCAAAATGGTGAAGAAGTCCCTGACTCCTTGAAACGACCGTGGCCGCGACGAGGACTCTCGCGGTACCCGAGCCAAGACATCTCTTGATCCAGATTGCGCGCTCTCAAGGCATCCCGGCTTCACGGTTGTAGTCGCGTACAGCGCGGTCGACCTGACGCTGGATGCGCTGCATATCTTCACGTGCCGTCCGCACGTATGCCTCTACGCATGCCCTGTAACGCAACATCTCGTTGCGGTAATGCATCCACTCGGAATGCCGGTCGCCCGCCAACGGACGCAAGGGAGAACGGCAGTCAGCCTCCGGGTACTCCCCGCTTGGCAACAGGCTTCCCTCGGCATGGGCTGGAAGCTGTGCCAGCAGAAGACATCCCCCCACCAGTAGGGCAAGTAGTAAACGCATCGTTCCTCCGGGTGTATTCTCGCGTCATTTCCACGGCTACCGTCTGGATGTTTCTCCGTCAATCCCGCGACAGCAGATGGGGGACGACGGCGGCCCCCATCGGTTCAGGATTAGGCACGCATATTGCTTAACTCCCGACCTAACAGGACAAGGGAAAAAAATGCACCCGGAGGGCGTCGTGACTGTCGACGGCATTGCCAACAACATCAACCTGATGATGAATCTCAGCGCGACACGCGAAGGAGAGGCATCCTCACGGGCTACAGCCGGGGCGGAAACCGCGAATCTGGGTAGCATCATCGATGAAGCCCGCCTCTCATCCCTCAGCCCTCGCTTGCGTAACGTCCTTGGTCAGATATCCGAACAAGGCGGAAGCGCTATCGAAGCCCTCGAAAACAACGTCTCATCCCTCCAGGGCGGCTTCATCTCCACCCTTCATGCAAAGCTTGAAGAAGCGGGGATAGACCTGTCCGAAAAGCTGACACTGCGGCTTGACGAGCCTTCTCAGCTTGTGGTCGCATCTTCGCATCCGCAAGCTGAAGCCGTGCAGAAGATACTCGACGCTTCTCCCGAGTTGGGGGAAGCGTTCGGAGAGATTGCGAGCCAGTCCGAGATCATTCGTGACATCGGCAACATCCAGAGGGTGCTGTCCACCCGAGGTGGCGTGGCACAGTATGCACAGGAAGACGCCCGCGATACCGGTCCGTCGTCATATCAGGTGAGCCTTAAGGGTGCGATGTCCCATTTCTGTTTCACACGCAACAGTTGAAGCCCTTGCGCACTTCGTGCTTTCGGGCTAAAGACTTATCTCTTCCGCGTGGCCCTTGCCAACGGTAGGAAAGGATTTATATTTCTTGCAGGCGACAGTTTGAGCGGCTGTTGTCAACGCAAAGCCATGGGGGCGCACTGGTTTCGACGGGGACGTAGAAGCCGGAGTTGCAGGCCGAGGCGCCGCTGGCCTCGTAAAAAGCGGCACAAAAGTAATTGCCAACAATTACGACTACGCTCTGGCTGCTTAATTGACGGCCACGTCGAACCGGTTCACGCCTGATAGACCGGTGAGACGTAACTTCATCAGGCTGGCATCTGACGGCGCTCGCCGCGAAGGGTGCGAGAAAAACAGGTGAGCTGGTCGAAGGTTGCCTGGTCGGGGGCGAAACCTGAGATGACGATTGTACTCGACCTAAGCCTGTAGACGCTTCGTGTGGAACATTCTCGGACGCGGGTTCGATTCCCGCCGCCTCCACCAAGCACACAGCCCCTCAGAAAGCCCGGACGCCTCCAAACGTCCGGGCTTTCTTGATTCTTCAGGGCTTCTCGCGCCCCAGCACATCCGCCAGCAGACGCCATTGTGCGGGGTCATGTATGCGATGATGTGAGTAGAAATGTGAGAAGAAAGCATCCGGGGTGACTCTCTACTCACATGGCGCTCACAGATATTCAGGTAACAGCCTTACAACCATGGACAAAGGCCTATCGCATCGCTGACGCGTCAGGACTATGCCTTGAGGCATCGCCCAATGGTCACAAGCTCTGGCGCTTCCGCTATCGTCTCCAGGCCAAGGCCAATATGCTGGTGCGTGGCGTCTATCCGCAAGTCAGCCTCAAGCAGGCACGGCTTGCCCGGGACGAGGCACATTTGAAGCTCGCGCAGGGCGTCAATCTGTCTTCTCGCGTCTTCACGCGGTTCCGCCCGCAACACCTGGTCTCCAGCCCCGCAGACGTTCAAGTCCCTCGCCTATAATGGCTCGACGCAAAAAAGCCCTGTGCCCCCCTTCCTGCTCAAGGCGCATTGTCCTTGATTCGAGCGTTACAACGCAAGACCAAGGAGAGAGCCATGCACAACGCACCAAGACAGACTACGGCTCAATGCGCCCGTCAGAGGTGCTTGCTGTCTTCCGCATATCGCGCACGCAATTCTGCATGAGCTCCATGCCAAGCCCACAAAGACAGCCGCAGCGCGTTCTTGACGCGCGAAGTGGCCAAGGCGGCATGCGACAAGCTGACCCGGCGGAACAGACAGGAAAACAACACGGCAGATGAAAACAGAACAGGCAGGGAGTTCATCCCTGCCTGTTCTCGTTTGTGGCTATGTGATGCGACTAGGCGTTGTCGCGCTGCATGGTCTCGATGATGTTCTTCAGCCGCTGGGCCTGTTCGGCAAGCTCGGTCACAGCCTGTGCCGACTGCCGCATGGCGTCGCTGGTCTCGGCAGTGATGCGGTTTATCTCGTCCACGGCATGGGCGATTTCTTCAGAGGCGGCAGACTGCTCTTCACTCGCGGTCGCGATAGAGCGCACCTGGTCTGAAGACTTGTCCGACAGCTGCACGATGGTAGCCAGCGAGTTGCCCGCCTTCTCGGCCATGGTCGTCACGGTGACCACTTCCTTCACCGTCTGCTGCACCTGCTCGAAGCTCTCACGCGTTCCGGACTGTATACCGCCGATGGCGTCGCTCACCTCCTTGGTGGCAGCCATGGTCTTCTCAGCCAGCTTGCGCACCTCGTCAGCGACCACGGCAAAACCGCGTCCGGCCTCGCCAGCACGGGCCGCTTCGATGGCGGCGTTCAACGCGAGCAGGTTCGTCTGGTCGGCGATGTCATTGATGACGTTGATGATGCGGCCTATGTCCTCGGCCCTGCGGCCCAGTACGTCCATGTCCTGCTGCAACCGCTCGGCATACTGATTCACGGAGTTGATACCCTTCACCATGTCGCGCACGATGCCCGCCCCGACCTCTGCATTGTCCCGGGCATTGGCAGATGTCTCAGCGGCACTGCCAGCACTACGGGCCACCTCGAGCACGGTGGCGTTCATCTCTTCCATGGCCGTGGCGGTCTCTCCGGTGCGCTGACTCTGGAACTCCGCCCCGCGCGAGGCCTGTTCTATCTGTGCGGCAAGCTCTTCAGAGGCCGCGGAGATGACCTCGACAATGCCCTGAAGGTCACGCGCCGCCTGCAACATGCCGTTCCGCTTGGCTTGTTCGGCGGCCTTGCGGGCTTCTTCGGCCTCTTCAAGGGCTGTCTTTGCCAGCGCAGTCTGCTGTTCGGCCTCCTGCGATTTGGCTTCAGCAGTCTTGATGAGCTCGCCAAGGCTTTCCACCATGCGCTTCAGGCTGCCATGCAGCGTCAGCAGTTCACCAGAGAACCGTGAACTCTCGGGCAACGCATTGAAGTTCCCTGCGGCGATGTCCCCAGATGCACGCACGAGCAGGTCGATGGGGTTGGCTATCGTGCGGGAGATGAACCACGCACAGACCACAAGGATGAGGGCTATCACGGCACCCACTCCGACGATCTTCAGCACGATGGCCCGCGACTCTGCGAATATCTCATCGGTGTCGATGATGACGACAAGCTTCCAGCCTTCAAAACCCGTCAGCACAGAGACCAGACGCTCCTTGCCGCCAAGCTTCGCCTCGAACACGCCTTCACGCATGGCGAATGCATCGCGGAAGAGGTTGTCCTGAATCTCTGTGACTTTCTTGAAGAGGTTGGCCGGGTCTTTCGAGTCTGAAAGCACCACGCCCGAATCTTCGATGAGCACCACATAACCGGTCTCGCCGATGCGAATGTTGGCAATCACCTTGGTCAGGGTAGAGAGGTTGATGTCGATGCCCGCGGCACCGATGGTGCGCCCCGAAGCGTCGACGATGCGCCCCACGGCACTGGTGACAGCCTCGCCCGTGGTCGACTTGTAGGCGTCTGTCATCTGAATACCATCACCGGACACCGCAGCCTGATACCAGCCCCTTTTGCGGGGGTCATACCCGGCAGGCATCTGCATCTCCGATCCGGCAAGAAAACCGCCGTCATCAAACGCTACGAAGGTTTCGTCGTAGTAGGGGTTCGTCTTCTTCAGCGGGGCAAGTACCTCGTAGGCACGCTTGGCGGCTTCCGACATTTCGCCGTAGCGCACGACCTTGGAAGACGACTCATTCACATAACTGGGTACGGTACCCTTCGCCATCTTCATGGCGCTCAAGCTTGAAATGTAGGCTACCCCGTGCTCAGACTCGGAAAAGAATGTGACCAGGAACTCGTTGACACGCTTCAACTGACCAAGAGAACTCTCCTTGAAGTCCTTTTCGGCGTAACTACGCACTTGGTACGAGACGAGAAGGGAGATGCTGCCGATGGCGACCACGATAGCTGCAAGAAACGACAAGATGAGTTTGGCACGAATGGTCATGAGTCACCCCTTGAACGACGCGGTGAAGTGAGGAATAACCCCGGTAAGCCCGAAGGCCGCATTAGAAAAACAAATACAAGAAAATAAAGATCAATCGTTGCCATTTTTCTAACATACTGTATCGGCTCACGTCGATAGTGCTTTACCCACCGCAGAAAATTCAAGTCTACGTGAACCGACTTACGCGAGGTTCGCGCATGCACCATGGCATCTTCAAAGCAGAACAGGCAGGGATTCTCTCCCTGCCTGTTCTGCTACCAGCCCCTGCACAACGTCATCTCACAAGGTATCCCATCATCGTCGCCGTCGATGGCAACGCCGGGACAATGCCGAAGGTAGTATTTCGCCTCTGCACACGAAGTCATCTGGTCGCACCGTGTCTTGCCAGCACACTTGAACTGCGGGTCTGCCTTTGCTGGCGCAGGCAGGTTCACCTCCCTCTGGTGGGAACTCTCTCCCTCAAACTGCGACCACAGAACCGCCAAAACGACAAGGACCATGACCACCACAAGCGCAGCCACCTTTTGTGCGAAGACATCAAGGGCAGAATGACGCCCCCTCCATGCCGCAGGTCTCTGTACCCTGTCGATATAACGCACGACACTGGCGCGAGACCCCTTGGGTGACGGGGGCCCGAGATAGTAGAGCACGCGCTCGCCGACTTCCGGCAGCGGGTGACGCGAACGAAACGCCGAGATATGGGCGAAAACACGCGGCGACCCGTCATCCGGAGAGATGAAGCCAAAACCGCGCTCGTCATTCCACTGTGCAATTTTGCCTTGATCGAACATACGCCCTCGCAACGACCAGCCGCCCCCCTTGTTTTCCCTTTTTGCTCGATCCCCCTCACGCTCAACACATAGCCGCATCACTGTTGCGAGTATGCCAACGAGTATAACACATCATGCAGCGAATAAAGTTCTTTATTGCAGTCGGATGGACAAGTAGCACCCTTCCCGCAACGTCAACCGGACACCCTGCCCCAGAAAACCATGACGCCTCAAAACATCTTTTCTCTATCGATTTCTAAAAGTTTTTTGCCAGCACACGCTCACCTCGTAACGCCATCGTGCGATTGCATGCACAAGGTGATGTGAGTAGAGATGTACGTATAATCAGGGATGTCATAGCCGGTGTTCATGCGACATGACCGGGACGACCCCACTGCCGGACGCCTTCCAACACATCGCACCGGGCATGGCCTTGCAGGTAGCCATTTCCCTTGACTTTTCCCCACCAGAGGTTTTTCTGGCCCGATGCACCAGTTTCTAACACCCCTTGTCGCCATCCTCGGCCTTTGGCTTGGGTTTCCCAATCCACTGGGGCAGGTCCCACTGCTCGCGCTGTTGTACCCGGCAGCCCTCTACGCCTGTGCCCTGCGCGCCTCCACATGGCAGACTGCCCTTCGTTCCGGCTGGCTCACGGGCATGACTGCGGCCTCGGCCTGTCTCTACTGGCTTGCGGTGCCCGTACATGATTTCGGCGACCTTCCGTGGGTGCTGGCCGTGCCTTGCGCCGTGGTCATAGGAGCCTATGTGGGGCTGTATGCCGGGCTGTTCTGCATGGCCACACATCTGTTCCGTGACCGCACGTCCCCGCTTCGGCGAGCGCTGCTTGCGGGGGTGCTGTGGTTTCTTCTGGAATGGCTGCGCGGAGTGCTGTTCACCGGCTTCCCATGGTTGTCGCTCTCTTCGGCGTTCGTGCCCTGGCCCGTTGCAGTGCAATTCGCATCGGTCGTAGGAGGCTATGGTCTTTCTGGCATCATGGCTGCCATAGCCTGTCTCGCCTATGAAAGCCTTCACGGCAGACAGACATCCCTTTGCGCGGCCACGCTGTCCGGGTTCACTCTCGTGATATGCGCATGGGGTATCATGACGCTGTCCACCCCCCTGCCGCAAAGTTCTCCGTTTGGCGCGCTCATGATTCAGGGCAACATCAATCAGGACCAGAAATGGGAAGCGGCCTTTCAGAAGGGAACCGTTGACAAGTATCTGGCCCTGACCCGCCAAGCCCTCGGCGGCGAGCGCCCGCGGCTGGTCATCTGGCCCGAAACGTCGATGCCGTTCTATTTTCAGGAACACAAGACCTACGGCCCGGTCGTCCGTGACTTCGTAAAAGAAAACAACATCGCACTACTGATCGGCACCCCCGGTTATGACCGGAAGACCGGCGCGGGCTACGCCCTTTTCAACCGCGCCTATCTCCTCGGTGCCGATGGCGAGACACTGGGGCATTACGACAAGGAACACCTCGTCCCCTTCGGCGAATACCTCCCCCCCGGCCTGAACCTGCCCTTTCTTGCCAAGCTGCTGCAAGGCGTAGGCGACTTCACCCCGGGAACACGGACACAGCCGCTCAAATTGGGCGACCTTGCCCTCGGTATGCTCATCTGCTATGAAAGTATCTTTCCGGAGTTGGCCTTGCAGCGTGTCGCCGATGGCGCGAATGTTCTCGTCAACATCAGCAACGACGCATGGTTCGGTTTTACGGCAGCCCCCGAGCAGCATATACAGCTGTCGGCCATGCGCGCCGTGGAACAGGGACGCTTTCTGTTGCGTGGGACAAACACCGGCATCACGGCAGCTATAGACCCGCACGGCCGCATCATTGGCCGCAGTAACGTGTTCGTCGACGCGGCCGTTTTTGTCACCGCATCCCCCCTGTCATCGCGGACGGTGTATTTCCACATCGCCGCATGGCTGCCTCTGGCGGGGGTGGCACTGGCGCTGCTGCTTCTGCTTCGCCCTGTCCGGCCTTCGGCATAACATCAATCACATACGAACAGACAATGCTCCACCTACCCGAATTGCGTACACGCAGCACAACCCTTTTCGAACAATTCTCCACGCTATGGGGGCGTCTTTGACCTCGCGGGCAACAGACACCGCCTCTCCGAGATAGAGAAGCAGCTTTCCACGCCGGACGCGTGGAACAATCCCGAAAAGCTCACCCCCGTCCTGCAGGAGAAGAGCATGCTCGAAGGCGAGATCAATCGCCTTGAAGCGCTCGAGACCTGCCGTAACGATGTCTCCGAATGGCTGCTGCTCGCCGAAGAGGACGAAAGCGCAGAGGCCCTCGAATCGCTCGAAGAGCAGATCATCCGCCTCGAGCAGCTCATCGAGGAGACCGAGATGAACCTGCTGCTCTCCGGCAAGGAGGACAGGTTCGCCGCCCTGCTCGAAATCCATCCCGGAGCGGGTGGCACCGAAGCGCAGGACTGGGCCGAGATGCTGCTGCGCATGTACCTGCGCTGGGCCGATACACACGGCTACAAGACGGAATACCTCGACTATCTCGACGGTGACGAGGCGGGCATCAAGAGCGTCACGCTGCGCATTGCCGGCCCCAACGCCTACGGCCTTCTCAAGGGCGAACGGGGCATCCACAGACTCATCCGCATTTCGCCGTTCGACGCTTCGGGGCGCAGGCATACGTCGTTCGCCTCGGTGGACGTCATCCCCGACGTAGGGCAGGATATCAAGATCGAGATCAAGGATACCGACCTGCGCATCGACGTCTTCCGTTCAAGCGGCCCCGGCGGGCAGAGCGTCAACACCACAAGTTCCGCAGTGCGTGTGACGCACATCCCCACCGGTATCGTGGCCCAGTGCCAGAACGAGAAGTCGCAGCACCACAACAAGGATTCCGCCCTTCAGATTCTTCGCGGTCGACTCTATGAGCTCGAATTGAGGAAACTCGAAGAAGAGAAGAAGGCGCAGTACGGAGCGAAGGACGCCATCGGCTTCGGCAGCCAGATACGCACCTATACCCTCCAGCCCTATCGGCTTGTGAAAGACCACAGAACCAACACCGAAGTGGGCGATGTCGAAGCGGTGCTCGACGGCAGACTCGACAAACTGTTGCGGGACTACCTGCTGTACCTGCATGGACAAAAGACGAACTGACCCCGGCAACGGTCATGAGCGTGAAAAGCTCATCGCCGAACTTGAACGCCTTCGGGCGGCCATCGCCGCCATGGACGAGACCGTCCACGAAGGCGGCGGTACGGTTGTGTCTTCACGGCCGAACGCGGACATAGACGCCGTCAGCCTCCCCGTGCAGCCTTGCGTGATGGACAGCCCAGAGGAAGCAATGACCAACTCTTCCGGCGTGTCAGACGCCCCTCCCATTCTGGCCGTCACCCGTCTCTTTCAGGGACTCGATGCGGACACATGGCGCGACATCGCCGAACGCCACCAGCTTGAAGGCTGGTTGCCTGTGGAATTGTCGCGCGACAGCTGCACCAACCTGCGAGAATGGCAGCGCACCATCGAGGAGATGGCACGCCAGCGCGACACCGACCCGCTTACGGGCCTGCCCAACCGCAGGGCTTTCGCAAGGCACCTCGAAGCTGAACTTGAAAGGACGCGCAGAGGACGTGGCGACCTCAGTCTGGTCATTCTCGACATCGACCATTTCAAGTCGGTCAACGACAACTACGGGCACCCCTGCGGCGACGAGGTGCTTTTACGCCTTGCCTCCCAGTTGCAGACCTCCGTGCGCCTCTACGACCTTGCAGCGCGAATCGGCGGCGAAGAGTTCGCCATCGTCCTGCCCGGCGCCTCGGCGTTGAAGGCCCAGGCCCTTTGCGAACGCATCCTGCAACGTTTCGCATCCACCGGAATGGACTGCCCGGGCGTTCCGCCCTTCCATGTCACCTTCTCCGGCGGCATCGCCACCTGTACCACCGGCGTGACCTGCCCGGCGTCCCTTCTGGTGGACAGGGCCGACAAGGCCCTCTACGAGGCCAAGCAGGCAGGGCGCAATCGCATCTACGTCCACCGGGAACCCGGCATCACACATCCTGAACGCAGCACTCTGGTCGAATCCAGCGAAAAACAGTTTCTGTTCTCGGGCAACACAGGGCAGACCAAGCCATGACGACGAACCACACGCTCAGCGTATCCATACTCAGCGGCAAAGGCGGCGTGGGCAAGACCAACATCGCCCTCAATCTGGGCTATTGCCTGCATCGTGGCGGTCATCCGCTACTGCTCATGGACTGCGACCTCGGTCTGGCCAACCTTGACGTGCTGCTGGGCCTCGCGCCTGAACGCACGCTTCACGACCTGCTTCTGGGAGGCGCCAGCATCGATGACGTAGCCGTTCCCATCGAACAGGGCGGGTTCGATTTCATCCCGGCAGCCTCCGGGGGGCCTGAACTTGTCGAACTCGATTCGGACATGCGCTCGCTGTTGCTGCAACGCCTCTCCCCGGCCTTTGCCCGCTACGACTACCTCTTTCTCGACCTTGGTGCGGGCCTTTCACCGACAGTGCTCGCCTTTGCGGCCATGACACGTGTCCGTCTCGTGATCATCACTCCCGAGCCCACGTCCCTCACGGACAGCTATGCCCTCATGAAGGTACTGGCGACACAGCACGGAGTCCGCGATTTCCACGTGATCGTCAATCAGGCCGAAGACCGCGCCGAAGAGCAGACGGCCTACCGCCGACTTGCCGCCGCCTGTGACAAATTCCTCGGCTTCACCCCGGAGTTTCTCGGTGGTATACGGCTCGACAAGGCCCTGCCCGAAGCGGTGCGTCGTCAGAAACCGCTGATGCAGACAAACCCCCGTGCCCTTGCGGCACAAGACATTTTCGCCATCGCCGTGAAGCTGCAACGGCTCCGCACGGCGTTGTTGCCCCAACTGGCTGAAGAACCCGTCTTGCGGGCGCTTCCGGCCGATGACTACTAACCCGTTGATACTTCGCACTTCCTGACATATGCAGTGACTGCGGCATCCACTCAGCGCGCACTACGGAGACTCGAATGAACAAGAGCGAACTCATCAGAACCCTTTCGGAAGAGACCAACATCCCCATCGAAGAAGCCACCATCGTAGTCAACACCTTCATCGACAACATGAAGGATTCGTTGCTGGCAGGCGACCGTGTCGAGATTCGCGGTTTCGGCAGCTTCAAGATCAAGGATTACGGCGGTTATTCCGGTCGCAACCCCAAAACCGGCAAGATGGTCGACGTCGAACCCAAGCGACTGCCCTTCTTCCGCGCAGGCAAGGAACTCAAAGAGTTCCTCAATGAGCAGCAGTAGCCGTATCGCGGGGCTGCTGATAGCCATCACGGCGCTTCTGGCAGCGGATTCCGCGCTGGCGGCCCCGCTTCTTCGCATCCTCTACAACGCCGAAACACGCGGGGCCCTGTACCCCTGCCCATCTTGAGGTGGTGCCACCTATGGCGGGCTGGCCCGGAGGGCTGGCGTACTCGGAGAGTTGCGAAAAGATACGGGCATTCCCACGCTCTTCATCGTCGGTCCCGGCGAATTCGCCCCGGACAACGGTGAAGACGGGGCCGGGAGACTGGCGGGGCTGACCCGTAAGGGATACGACCTGCTGAAGGTCGATGACGGCTACCTGTCGCCGAAGGCGGCCCAGTGGTTCATGACGCACGCCGGTGGCACTCCCGACGGTTTTCGTAGCGTCGACGGGCCACCGCAGACGCGAATACATACGGTGAACGCCCTGCGTGTCGCCGTGGTCTTCTTCCCTCCGCTGCCACAGGGCGTGGACGACCCGACACCCGAAATGGTGCGGGACGCCCTTTCAGCGGGACGCAAGGCACGCTCCGGGGCCGACCTCGTCATCGGGGTCAGTGCATGGGGCAGCCTGAACGAACGCGACATGCTCCCCCGTTGCGAGGGTGTCTTCGACATCCTCTTCGGGTCGGGTACGGGGTCTGCGTTCGATGGTACAGTGGACGGCGTCGCGCCGGGTGTGCTGTGGGCGCGCCCCGAACGTGACGGCAAAGGCGTCAATGTGGTCGAGGTGCTGGCCCTCCCGCAACCGGGACAACCCAACGACTGGGTTCCGGGCATCACCATCGCCACGCGGTACATCATGCTCTCCGACACCGTCGCGCACGACCCTGCCATGGAGGCGGTCATCGGCTCGGTCCCGCCCGTAACGGCGGAATAGACGGCAAGGAGCAAGGAGCAACGACATGAGCGGCAAGAAGGCCACTGTGCCCTTCCACAAGCTGCACGGCTGCGGCAACGATTTCGTCTTCATCGACAACCGCCACCTCAAACTGTCCGTCGAAGCCATGCCCGACTGGGCCCGCAGTATCTGCCGACGCGCCTTCGGCGTGGGGGCCGACGGACTCGTCTTTCTCGATACCGCACCGCAAGGGCATGAAGCCGACTACATCTGGCATTTCTACAATGCCGACGGCTCCCGTGCCGAGATGTGCGGCAACGCCTCGCGCTGTGCCGCCGTCCTTGCCGTCGATCTAGGCTTTGCCGGACCGCGCCACGCCTTCGGCACCGATGCCGGCATCGTGCACGCCGTCGCCGATGTCGAAGCCGGATACGCCAAGGTTGAACTCACCCGGCCGCGCGACCTCGCAGCGGGGACGACTCTCGAACTGGAAGGGACGCCGTTCACAGTGCATTTCGTCAACACCGGCGTCCCGCATGCCGTAGTGTTCTCCGACTCCGTGGATGGCCTCGACCTGCGCAGGCTTGGTGCTGCCCTGCGCTATCACCCCCACTTCTCACCCGCAGGCACCAACGCCAACTTCGCCTCCATCATAGACCGCCGCACCATTCATCTGCGCACCTACGAACGCGGCGTCGAAGACGAGACCTACGCCTGCGGAACGGGTGCCGCAGCCACGGCTTTCATCGCCCATACGCTGGGATTGACTGATGCCAGCGTGGGTGTAAGAACGTCAGGAGGCGAAGTGCTTGGCATCGACATCGAAGATGGTTCCATTTTCCTCTCCGGCAAGGCGGTCAGGGTGTTCTCGGGCGAGATGCACCCTGAAGGGCTGGGGCTGACGCTGCCCTAGGCGGCGGAACATGGACGGGGACCGGCAGCCCCGTCGCAAGCAGCAAGGAGTCACCATGCAGTTCACTGGAGCCTTTACCGCCATCGTCACTCCGTTCCGCAATGGTCGCGTCGATGAAGAGCGATTTCGCGAACTCATCGAATGGCAGATAGAACAGGGCATCAACGGCCTTGTTCCCTGCGGGACTACGGGCGAATCCGCCACTCTCAGCCATGACGAGCATCGCGACGTCATCCGCATCTGTGTCGAGCAGGTCAAGGGCCGCATTCCCGTACTGGCAGGCGCGGGTTCGAACAACACGCGCGAGGCCATCGACCTCACCCGCTTCGCCAAGGAAGCCGGTGCCGACGGCGCGCTGCTCATCACCCCCTATTACAACAAGCCCACACAGGAAGGACTGTACCTGCACTTCAAGGCCATCGCCTCCGAGGTGTCGATGCCCTTCATCGTGTACAACGTCCCAAGCCGGACGGGCACGAACATCTGCCCCGAGACTCTGGCGCGCCTCAACCGTGACATTCCTGAAGTTGTGGGCGTGAAAGAGGCCACGGGCAACCTCATTCAGGTCTCCGAGATTCTCGAATACTGCGGAACCGACTTCCAGGTACTCTCCGGCGACGACTTCACCGTGCTGCCCCTGCTTTCCGTTGGCGGCTGCGGGGTCATCTCCGTCACGTCCAACGTCGTTCCCGCCAAGATGTCGGACATGTGCCGGGCCTTCAAGGCGGGCGACCTTGCCACTGCACGGCGGCTGCACTTCGAGCTTTCGCCCATCAATCGCGCCATGTTCCTCGAAACCAACCCCATCCCGGTCAAGACGGCCCTTGCACTCATGGGCCGCATCGACCTCGAGATGAGGCTCCCCCTCTGCCCCCTGCAACAGGTCAACCAGTCGCGTCTGCGGGACATCCTTGCGGCAGCGGGCATCCTGTAACGGTGCAGTGCTTCGACCACGAAAAGCCACCCTCCGGGTGGCTTTTTTTACGCCCTGCCCCGAGACTGTCTCATCCCCCGAAGGCGCACTCCGCATCGAGACAGACGACGTCATCGCGTTCGAGGCCTGCCACCCGTCGCCCTCCGCCCAATCGGCACCTCGCACCCTGCCGTCGTGCACCGAGTAGCCCACCTGCGCCACGGCAACACAGACACCAGTCGACGCAGGCAGCAGCACCGGCAATGCGCATCAGGCCATAGCTTGTGCCACACATCATATGAGGAGCACACCGCAACACACCTAAAGGTTGCGGAAGGACGTCCGTTACATCTAGAATATGGCAAACAGGAACCATCCTATCCGGGGGACATCATGAAATTCCGCAGTGCTGGTGCCCAGCTGGCAGCCTTCTCCTCACTACTCATCCTCGTCGTCATGCTCGCATTCATCGGCATTGCAATGTACTCTGCCTATTCCGGCGTTCTCGCCACCGAGACGCACAATATGGCCCAGTCCACCCGCCAGATAGAGACGTCCCTTGACGACTTCATCTCGGGGCACGCCCTCACCGCGAAAGGGCTGGCCCAACAGAAGACAGTTGCCAGCACCCTCGCCCTCGGAAGCGCCAGCCTTGTCGTCCGTGACCAGATTTCCCAGACGATCAAAGGCAATGCCGCCTATGCAGCCGTCATGGCATTCAACGACAAGGGCATCATCCTTGCCGGACTCACGTCAACCGGTGCCGACCTCACAGGCAAAACGCTTCCGGCTTCGGATATTTTGCCCAGCATCATGGGTGGCAAGGACTTCATCGGACGCGAAGCCTTCAGGGACAAGGACACGGGACGCGTCGTCATCACCGTGGCTTCACCCATTCTCACCGTCACCGGCGTTGCCGCAGGCGGCATCTGTATCGCCCTCGACATCGACACCTTCTCGAAGCGCTTCATCCAGCCCATGCGGTACGGCGCGGACGGCTATCCCTTTGTTCTTGATGCCAAGGGCATCATCGTTGCCCACCCTGACAGCAGCCTGCTGCTGAGTGATGTTTCACAACAGGCCTTCGTGCAGCGCGTCCTTTCAAACAGTGAGGGCGTGTTCGACTACGACTGGAAGGGGCGCACCAAAGTGCTTGCCAGTGTCACCTCGAAGGTCACCGGATGGAAAATCTGCGCCAGTGCCTATGAAGACGACATAGCAAGCATCGCCCGCAAGCAGCGCGACATCCTCGCCGTTGTAGGCGTCATCGCCCTTGGCATCATGGCTGCTGCCATCGCCCTAATGAGCCGCAGCATGGTCACGCGCCCCACGGCCCTGCTTTGCGAATACGCCAACGCCATCGCGGGGGGGAATCTCAACGCGCGCCTTGAGGGAACGTTCCGGCACGAACTTGGCACACTCGCCGACGCCATGGGACGAATGGTCGAAGACCTGAAGCACCGCCTCGGATTCGCGCAGGGGGTGCTTAACGGCATGGTCGTTCCCGTGCTCATCGTCGACCGCGAAGAACGCACCCTCTTCATCAACCAGCCCTGTCTGGACATGCTGCAACTGGACGGCACGCCCGAACAACAGCACGGCCGGACACTGGCAGAGGTGTTCTACAACGACCCCGGCCGCCAGACCGCCGTCGGACGCGCCATGAACGAGCGCAAGGCCATCACCAACATCGACGTGACCATAAAAGGCCACAAGGGTGGTGAAGTGCAGGTGCTGGCCAACGTGACCTACCTGGCAGACACCGACGGCAACATCTTCGGCGGTTTCTGCCTGTACCTTGACGTGACGGAAGCGCGTCGCCAGCAGGCCTTCATTGCGGAACAGAACAAGCGAATCGGCGAGGCCGCGACACAGGCCGAGACTGTCTCGCAAAACCTCTCAGAAGCGGCTGCGACCCTTGAAGGGCAGATTGATCAGGCGGCACGCGGTTCCGACATCCAGCGGCAGCGCACCGCCGAAGCGGCAACGGCCATGGAGCAGATGAACGCCTCTGTGATGGAGGTGGCCCGCAATGCGGCCGGTGCCGCCGAACAGGCCGAGACAGCACGTCACAAGGCGCAGGAAGGCGCCTCGGCACTCGACGATTCGGTTCGCACCATACGCGAAGCCAAGCAGCTGGCCGACACCTTGCGCGAACACATGGGCGAACTCGGCAAACAGGCTGAGGACATCGGCCGCGTCCTCGATGTCATCGCCGACATTGCCGACCAGACCAACCTGCTGGCACTGAACGCCGCCATCGAAGCTGCACGCGCCGGGGAAGCCGGACGGGGCTTTGCCGTTGTCGCCGACGAAGTACGCAAACTGGCCGAGAAGACCATGAACGCGACCCGGGAGGTCGACACCGCGATCAAGGGTATCCAGACGAGCGCAAGGTCGAACATCGACAACACCCGCAAGGCCACCGACGCCATCGAAGTCGGCACGGGCATGGTGGGGAAGTCGGGCGAGATTCTGCGCGAGATAGTGCGGCTGGTGGAGACGACAGCCGACTCCGTGCGCAACATCGCCACGGCTTCAGAGGAACAGTCCGCTGCCAGCGAGCAGATTACCCGTTCCACCGACGAGATAAACCGTATCGCGTCTGAGACGGCAGACGCCATGCAGCAGTCCGCACGGGCCGTGCAGGACGTGGCGAGCCTTGCCGATGAACTGCACGGTGTCATTGAGGAGATGCGCCGCCAGTGACCCCGCACGGACGTAGAAGCTGAAAGCTGCGACGACACGGGGCCCGCCATCCATCCGGATGGCGGGCCTTGACTCATCTGCTCGGGAAATCGTCAGGAGACAGGGGGGACTACGGCACAAGCACTGTGACGGTGGCGGGTGCCCCGGTACCCCCGACAAGAGGAAGCGGTGCCACGATGATCAACGCCCCAGAAAGCGGCGCGGCATCGAGCGACCCCAGACATTCCACGACGGCACACCCCCGAGAGAGCGCCGTCCTGTTGCACGAGAACGACGCATCGTCGGGAGCATCCACCCCGTGCGTGTCGATACCGATGCCACCGACATGACGCTCGGCGCACAACCACTGCACAGCACCGGGTGCGAACGAAGGAAAGCGTATCGCATCCGAGTCGCCCGTCCTGCCGAAGTAGGCTCGCGGGTCATCCCAGTGGCGATGCCAGCCCGTATTGCAGGCCACGAAGGCGCCCCGTGGAATACGCCCGAAACGGTTTTCCCACGCTTCAAGGTCATCCATGCCGCAAGTGCACCCGCTATCCAGCCCCGCGCGCTTGCGCAAGTCGATAATGACAAGCGGTGCCACCAGCGGCCATGATGCCGCATCCTCCAGTGACACGCCATCGGGCAGGAAGGATGAGGGCGCGTTGACGTGGGTTCCGCTGTGCTCACCCATGCGAAAGGCCCGCAACCTGTACCCTTCGGTAGAGAACGTGGCCACTGTCTCTGCCACCATGGAAGGATCGTCGGGCCAGAGTGGCATGGCAGGGGTTATGGGCTGCGTCGCGTCGATGACACGCCGCCACCTAGCCCATCCGGCCCTGTCACACGCACGCCGCCCCGTATTCTCGGCAGGCCTGCGCTCAACGGGACAAGCGACGGAGGCATCAGGCGCAACATCACACTTCAAATCAACGCGTTCTGCACTGCCCTGAAGGGCCGGGCTGGCTTTCGAGGCGACCAGAGTCTCAGCGTCTGCGCATTCCTCAGGGAAGGCCATGACACGTCCGCCCGCTACACTTTCAGAACCACGTCCATGACCAGCTTCGCCCCCTGCAGCATGAAGGGCGCCGGTTGCCGACGATTCCTCTGCAGAACGGACCGTTCCATGACCAGCCTGTACAGCGGCAGCCGCGTCCGGTGCCTTTGATGGCTTATACACTGTCACCTCCGGCGAACATCGCGTGGGGAGAGCATCTTGGCAGGGTCCAGAAGCTCTTCGAACTCCTCCGGCGTCATGATGCCCTCGGCCTGCAGCACCTCGGGCACGGAACGCCCGCTCTCCTGCGCCTCCTTGGCCAGTCGGGCGGCGGTCTCATAGCCTATCACCGGAGCAAGCGCCGTGACGACCCCGAGAGAATGCCGCACAAGCTCGAGGCACCGTTCGGGGTTGGCGGTGATGCCGACAACACACCGCTCGCGCAGGGTGCGCGACGCCTTCGTGAGCATCTGCAACGACTGGAAGAGGTTGAGGGCGATGACAGGCAGAAAGACATTGAGTTCAAGCTGCCCCCCCTCGGCGGCGAAGGTCACCGTGAGGTCGTTGCCGATCACCTGATAGCAGACCTGATTGACCACTTCGGGAATGACGGGGTTGACCTTGCCCGGCATGATGCTCGACCCCGGCTGCATGGGTGGCAGGTTGATTTCATGCAGACCGGTGAACGGCCCGGAAGCAAGCAGCCGCAGGTCGTTGCATATCTTCGACAGCTTCACGGCCACGCGTTTGAGCAGACCGGACAGCATGACATAGGCACCTGCGTCACTGGTCGCCTCCACGAGGTTGGCGGCGGTGACCAGAGGCAGACCGCATATATCCGCGAGACGTTCACGTACCAGCGAGGCATATCCCGGCACACTGTTGATGCCGGTGCCGACGGCCGTGGCACCTATGTTCACCTCGCACAGCAGACGCGCAGCGTCATCAAGCCTGTCGATGTCCTCGCCGATGGTGACGCCCCATGCCGCGAATTCGGCACCCAGCGTGATGGGGACCGCGTCCTGCAACTGGGTGCGCGCCATCTTGATGACCCCGGCAAACTCGTCACCTTTCGCGTCGAAGGCGGCCCGCAGGTCGCGCAGCGCCGTTGACAACTCGCGTGCATACCAGACGAGGGCGATGCGTAGCGCCGTCGGATAGACATCGTTGGTCGACTGCGAGAGGTTCACGTGATTGAGAGGGCTTATGACCTCATAGCGCCCTTTCGGGTGCCCCAGGAGTTCCAGCGCCCGGTTGGCGATGACCTCGTTGGCGTTCATGTTCACCGAGGTTCCCGCCCCGCCCTGGATGACATCCACGGGAAACTGGTCGTCGAACCTGCCCGCGCGCACGTCGCGGCAGGCATTGACGATGGCTTCACCGACGCCCGCATCAAGCAGACCGAGTTCCATGTTGGCGAGGGCCGCAGCCTTCTTGACGGCGGCGAGTGCCTGTATGAACCGCGGAAACGTCGCCACCGGCATGGCCGTTATCTGGAAATTCTCCAAGGCACGCAATGTCTGCACGCCGTAGTAGACACCGGCAGGAACCCGTTTTTCTCCGAGGCTGTCACGTTCTGTCCTGTATTCCATCTCGCGCTCCGTATGCTTCCGATATTCCGTATGAAGCTCCGCGGTTGTGACAAGACACGCTTGTTCTTGCGTGTTCAGCAACAGCCTCGCACGAGGTCATCAAGAGTGCAACCATGCGCATCAAAACAGGAACGCCCCGCACCGTTTCCGGGGCGGGGCGCGACAGGCACACGACAACCCCGTTCGGGGTTGCGCCACCTGCGGCGGCCTGGCCGCCGGGTGGAAAGGCGCGGGGAACCCGTGCCTGCTCCCTTTGCCGGGTTGCAGACCACAGTCTGCAACATGAGACGCCCCGCACCGTTTCCGGGGCGGGGCGCGACAGGCGCACGACAACCCCGTTCGGGGTTGCGCCACCTGCGGCGGACAGGCCGCCGGGTGGAAAGGCACGGCACGCGGTCGCTCACGGCGCGGGGAACCCGCGCCTGCTCCCTTTGCCGGGTTGCAGACCACAGTCTGCAACATGAGACGCCCCGCACCGTTTCCGGGGCGGGGCGTCTCATGACAAACCTGCAGGGCTATTTCAGTACGGTAGCCTTGGTGATGACCACAGGAGTACGCGGAACATTCTCATGGAAGCCATAGCTGCCAGTGGGAACGCCCTTGATCTTGTCGACAACGTCAGTGCCTTCAACCACACGCCCGAAGACGGCGTAGCCCCAACCCTGCCCCGCAGGTGCACGGAAGTTGAGGAAGTCGTTGTCCTTCACGTTGATGAAGAACTGGGCCGTGGCGGAATGAGGGTCGTTGGTGCGCGCCATGGCCAGCGTGTACTTCTTGTTGCCAAGACCGTTGGACGCCTCGTTTTCGATAGGGGCGCGGGTCTTCTTCTCGACCATGTTGGCGTCGTAGCCACCACCCTGAATCATGAAGCCATCCATGACGCGATGGAAGATGGTGCCGTCATAGTGACCTTCTTCCACGTACTGGCGGAAGTTAGCGGCGGTCTTGGGAGCCTTTTCATCGTCGAGTTCGATGACGATGTCACCCATGCTGGTTTCGAGCTTGATCATTGTATGGCCTCCATTGACCGGTGCGGCATACCCCTGCGGTGAAACACAGAGAATGCCCGCGACCAGTGCGATGATCATGAGAATGTCACGCATGGCACTGCTCACTTCGTTGAGGTTGATGCGTTGCCGTGCGGGGTTCTACCAGAAGCGTTGCTCAAGGGCAAACACTGACGCACACGCCCGACACGCATGGCACTACCATCAGCTGCAGAGCGACCCCGCAGAACAGGAGCAGCACCACAGAGTCATGCCGCTACCGACCACGACCTCAAGCAGTCGTGGTCGGCAGCGGGCAGAGAGTCTTATTCGATTCGGAACGACAGGGCATCATCGACCACGTCCACTTCCACCGTCGTGCCATCGCGCAATTCACCGGCGATGAGCTTGCGGGCAAGGGGAGTTTCGATGTTGTGTTGCAGGTAGCGCCGCAACGGCCGGGCACCGTACACGGGGTCGTAGGCGGCCTTGGCGATGAAGTCGCGCGCCACATCACCGAGACGGATGTCGATCTTGCGCTCGGCAAGGCGCCCGCGCAACCTGCCAAGAAGAAGCTCGACGATGCGGGCTATCTGGGCGGGCAGCAACGGCTTGAAGAGCACGGTCTCATCCACGCGGTTCAGGAACTCGGGCCGGAAGTGCCTGCGCAACTCCTCCATCACCTTCTCACGAACGCCGGAAAGGAACTCGCCCCCTTCGCTGATGCCGTCCAGCATGTAGGGTGAGCCGATGTTCGAGGTCATGATGATGATGGTGTTGCGAAAGTCCACTGTCCGCCCGTGGCTGTCTGTCAGCCGCCCGTCGTCCAGTATCTGGAGAAGGGTGTTGAACACATCAGGGTGGGCCTTCTCTACCTCGTCGAACAGCACCACGCTGTAGGGCTTGCGCCGCACCGCCTCGGTGAGTTGCCCGCCCTCGTCGTAGCCCACATAGCCGGGAGGGGCTCCGATGAGCCGCGCCACCGCGTGCTTCTCCATGTACTCGCTCATGTCGAGGCGAACGATGTTCTCTTCGGTATCGAACAGGGCCTCCGCCAGGGTCTTGCAAAGCTCAGTCTTGCCGACGCCCGTGGGGCCAAGGAAAATGAACGAACCGATGGGCCGCGAAGGGTCTGAGAGCCCGGCACGTGCACGAAGCACAGCTTCGGATACGGCGTCTACGGCCTCTTCCTGCCCGACCACGCGCTCATGCAGCACATCGGCTAGGCGCAACAGCTTCTCGCGCTCCGATTCGAGCAGGCGTGTCACCGGGATACCCGTCCACCGCGCGACGATTTCGGCGATGTCGTCGGGACGCACCTCCTCCTTGAGCAGCCGCGTCTCGTCATGCCCGCCCTTCTCGGCGGATTCGAGTTGCCGCTCGAGTTCGAGCAGGCGCGAATACTTCAACTCCGCCGCCCGGTTGAGGTCGTAGGCGCGCTCGGCCTCCTCGATGGCGTGACGGGTGCGCTCGATATCCTCCTTGATGCTCCGCACGTGGTCGATGGAACCCTTCTCGCGCTCCCATTGCGAAAGCAGGGCCGTCTGCTCTGCCCGCAGGTCGGCGAGTTCGTTCTCCAGCCGTTCCAGGCGTTCTCGAGAGGCGACATCAGTCTCGCGCCGCAAGGCTTCACGCTCGATCTCAAGCTGCATGATCTTGCGGTTGGCCTCGTCAAGGTCGGCGGGCAGCGAATCTATCTCGGTACGGATGAGGGCGGCAGCCTCGTCGATGAGGTCGATGGCCTTGTCCGGCAGTTGCCTGTCGGTGATGTACCGATGCGAGAGCGTCACCGCTTCGACGATGGCCGAGTCGCTGATGCGCACGCCGTGGTGCACCTCGAAACGCTCCTTCAGGCCACGCAGGATGGAGATGGCGTCCTCTATGGTCGGCTCGTCGACGAGCACAGGCTGGAAGCGCCGTTCAAGGGCCGGGTCCTTCTCGATGTACTTGCGGTATTCGTCGAGGGTGGTCGCGCCGATGCAATGCAACTCGCCCCGCGCCAGCATGGGCTTGAGCAGGTTGCTGGCATCCATGGCGCCGTCGGTCTTGCCCGCACCGACGATGGTGTGCAACTCGTCGATGAACATGATGATGCGGCCCTCGGACTTCTCGACCTCCTTGAGCACCGCCTTGAGGCGTTCCTCGAATTCGCCGCGGTACTTGGCCCCGGCGATGAGTGCCCCCATGTCCAGCGCGAACAGGCCACGCTCCTTCAGGCCTTCGGGCACGTCGCCCTTGAGGATGCGGTGGGCCAGACCTTCGA
Organism: Nitratidesulfovibrio vulgaris str. Hildenborough; assembly: GCF_000195755.1. Taxonomy (NCBI): domain Bacteria; kingdom Pseudomonadati; phylum Thermodesulfobacteriota; class Desulfovibrionia; order Desulfovibrionales; family Desulfovibrionaceae; genus Nitratidesulfovibrio; species Nitratidesulfovibrio vulgaris. The sequence goes on from NC_002937.3 coordinate 1,942,808, forward strand.
CGATGGCCGTCTTGCCCACGCCAGCCTCGCCGATGAGCACGGGGTTGTTCTTGGTGCGCCTTGAAAGGATGCGGATGACCCGGCGAATCTCGGCGTCACGCCCGATGACGGGGTCGAGTTTGCCCTTGCGCGCCTCCTCCACGAGGTCGCGACCATACTTCTGAAGCGCCTCGTAGGTGTCTTCAGGGTTGGCGGACGTGACGCGCTGCGAACCGCGCACATCCTCCAGCACACCGAGCACCTTCTCGCGGCTGAGCGAGAACTCGCGGGCGATGCGCCCCATGATGGTGGAAGCGGGTTCTTCGAGAAGCACACAGAAGATATGCTCTACGCTGACATATTCGTCCTTCAGCTGCCGCGCGAAGTCCTGCGCCTTCACCAGTACGGCGTTGAGTCGCTTCGAGACGAATATCTGCCCCGGTGCCGCCCCCGGCCCGCTGACGGCGGGACGCTTGCCGAGTTCGCGCTCGAGCGCCTCGGCAAAGGCTTCGGGCTTCTGCCCCATGCGGTCGAGCAATCTGGGCACAAGCCCCTGCTCCTGCCTGACGAGGGCGTCGGCAAGGTGTTCGGCATCCACTTCCTGATGACCGAAGCGGACGGCGATGTTCTGGGCCTCTGCCAGTGCCTGCTGTGACTTCTCGGTGAACTTTCCGATATCCATGGCGCGTTCCTCCTTGTACGTCCGCTACCTGCGGATCGAGACCTCGAGTTCGCGAATTCTGCTGTTGAGGGTGTCTATGCGGTCGAGCAGGTCGACGATGATGATGCCGCCGACGCTCGGCAACTCGAAATCAGCGCAGATGCGTTCGAGCTTGCGAATGCGATAGACGTCGATCTGCCTGAAGAGCATGGCCTCTACCGGTGTCATCACCGGCTCTATCCACCCGAGTTCTATGAGCTCGTTGAGACGGGCTGGAAGAATGGCCGCAAGTTCCAGAAACTCGGCCCTTGCGATCAGTTCCGAACGGATGGGCAGACCGGCTACGCTGTGCTTACCTTCCATGTTGTTCTCCTCGTCGGGCCGGAGTTGAGGCGTTACCGCCCTTCACGCGCCCGGAACGACGATTCGCGGGCCAGGGTTTCCCAGAGTTCACGCTCTCGCGGCGTCAGCGTGTCGGGCACGCGCACCACGATGCGCACGAATTGATCGCCACGCTTGCCCACCGGGCCAAGACCGCGCCCCTTGAGCCGCAGCTTGCGGCCGCTGCCGGTGCCGGGAGGCACGGCGATGTCCACCTCGCCATCCAGCGTGGGCACGCGCACCGTGGTTCCCAGTGTCGCCTCCCATGGTGCGAGGGGCAAGTCGTAGACGAGGTTCGACTCCTCGACGGCGAAAAGCGGATGCTGCGCGAGGCGCACCTTGAGGTACAGGTCGCCCGCAGGGGCTCCACCCATGCCCGGGTCGCCCTGTCCGGCAAGGCGTATCCGGGCGCCATCGCGAACGCCTGCGGGGATGTTCACCTCGAGCGTACGCGGCCCGGTCTGCCCTTGCAGGGTGATGGCGCGCCTTCCACCCCCGTGCACCTCTTCGAGGGTCAGGGCTATCTCGGCCTCCACGTCACGCCCCTTGCGCTGACGCCCGGAGAAACCGCCGAAGGGGTCTGGGCCGAAGCCTCCCCCACCCCGCCTGCCAGCGCCTGCGCCACCGAAGAGCGTCTCGAAGAAGTCGCTGAAGCCCGCCCCGCCGAAGCCCTGCCCGCCGCCGAAGTCGAAGCGGACGTTCTCGAAGTCCGGTGCCCCCTGAAAGTTCTGTCCGTGCTGCCAGTTGGGCCCGAGTTGATCGTAGAGCTTGCGCTTCTCGTCGTCCTTGAGCACTTCGTAGGCCTCGTTGATCTCCTTGAAGCTCTCCTCGGCCTTCTTGTCTCCCGGATTGAGGTCGGGATGGTACTTGCGGGCCAGCTTCTTGTAGGCCTTGGCAATCTCATCCCGTGAGGCGGTGCGGCTCACGCCCAGCAGCTTGTAGTAGTCCTTGAACTCGACACCCATCTCGTATAGCTCTCCTGTTGACGGTGCCAGTTTCTGCACTCGTCGATTTCGTCCTTTTAGATAAGCCGCCCTAACCGGCAGTCAAGAAAGGGGTACGCATCGGGATGCATTCATCCCGCGCCGCCCCGTCAGGATATGCAACATGCTCCGCAGCCTTCCGGTACTCATGTACCACTACATCAGCCGCGTCCACGATTCCATCGCCGTACACCCCGACCAGTTCGAAGACCATTGCCGGGGCATGGCCGCCGAGGGCTGGCGCGGCGTGAGCCTTGCCGAGGCTGAAGCGTTCCTTGCCGAGGGCACGCCACTGCCCGAACGTTCCGTGCTCATCACCTTCGACGACGGCTTTCTCGACAACTACGTCCACGCCCTGCCCATTCTCGAAAAGTACGGGCACTGCGGCACGGTGTTCGCCACGGCGGGCAAACTCGAAACCGCAGCCGGGCTGCGCCCCACCCTCGCCGACGTATGGTCGGGGCGCATCCCCGCCGAGGGGTTGCCCCGTGTGGACGCCCCCTTCGTGAAGCACAGGCTTGGCTTCGATGAACGGCACGACCTGTTCCTCAACTGGGACGAGGCCCGTCATGCCGAATCGACAGGCACCCTCGCGGTGGCGGCCCACTCCATGTGGCATCGCAGCGTCTTCACCTCGGCTTCGTATGAGGGCTTCTACGCCCCGCAACGCCGGGGGCGCACCTTCGACCGCGTGGAGGGCGACGTGCCGTGGGGGCTGCCGCGCTTCAAGGTGGGTCCGGCACTGCGCGAACGCGCCTTCCTGCCTTCGGCCGAACTTCTGCACGCCATCCGCGAGACCGTACCGCAGGACAAGGACGGAGCCTACGCCTTTTTCTCCGACACCGCCGCGACAGAGCGCCTGATGCATACGGTGGAGGCATTCGGCGCGGACGGTCTCGGCAGGTTCGAGACCGACGCGGAACGGACAGAACGCATGTACCGCGAGATGCGTGACTGCAAGCAGCTTCTCGAGAACGAACTGGGGCATCCCGTCACCACCTTCTGCTGGCCTTGGGGGGCCTTCTGCGACGAGGCCCTCGCCATAGGGCGTGAGCTTGGCTTCAGGGTCTTCCTGACCACGCTCATGGGGTCCAACCCGCCATCAGCACCGCTTGCCGTGCACCGGTTCAAGGCCAAGGCGAAACCGTGGTCTTGGCTTCGCCTTCGTCTGCATGTCTATTCCCGCCCGCTGCTTGCGAACCTGTATGCGAGGATGCGCCTGTGACCGCGCAGGGCACGTGAACGACACCCGCCAGACAACGCCAAGCCGGGCGACGCTAGGCCGGGCGCCGTATGCACGGAAACGCACAGACGCCCGGGATGACCAGAGGTGCCGCGTCCGCCCCGACCATCCCGGTGACCTGAGCGCAAAAGAAACAGGCCGGAAGCTCTGCTCCCGGCCTGTTGTCATCACGTGAGGCTGCTATGCCAGCCGTTTGATGGCGTGCACGAACTCCATGACCTGTTCCTCGGTGGAGTCGAAGCTGGTCATCCAGCGCACCTCGTGCAGCACCGGGTCCCACTCATAGAAATAGAAGTCCTTCTGCAGTGCCGCGATATGTTCCGGCGAAAGCCGGGCGAACACGGCGTTTGCCTCAACGGGCCGGGTGATGGTCACATGGGGCAGACCGCGCAGGCTTTCAGCCATGAGCCGTGCCATGCTGTTGGCGTTACGGGCGTTCTCAAGCCACAGACCATCACGCAGAAGTTCGATGAACTGCGCCGCGATGAAGCGCATCTTCGAGACCAGTTGCATCCCCTGCTTGCGGATGAACTTGAATTCGCTTGCCAGTTCACGATTGAAGAAGATGACGGCTTCACCGAACATCATGCCGTTCTTGGTGCCGCCGAACGAGAGCACATCGACCCCCGTGTCACGGGTGAGGGCCGCCAGCCCGGTATCGAGTGCCGCCGCCGCGTTGCACAGCCGTGCACCATCCATGTGCAGCAGCATGCCGTTGGCGTGGGCGAAATCGGCCAGCGCGCGTATCTGCGCCGGCGAGTACACCGTGCCGAGTTCAGTCGTCTGGGTGATGGAGATGACACGGGGCTGGCTGTGGTGGAAATTACCCAGCGAGTGCATGAGGGGCACGATGTCCATGACCCGGATGCGACCGTCGTGCGACGGGATGACCTGCAACTTCGACCCGGTCACCGACTCCGGCGCGCCGCATTCATCGACATTGATATGGGCCACATCGGCGCAGACCACCGAATGCCAGGGGCGCGTGACGGATTTGAGTCCCAGCACGTTCGCAGCGGTGCCCAGAAAGACGAAATACAGGTCGATGTCATCACCGAAGTGTCCGCGGAAGACATCCGCAGCCTCACTTGTCCACGGGTCCATGCCGTAGGCCTTGGCGTGGCCTTCGTTGGCGGAGGCCATGGCGGCGAGGATGCGCGGATGCACCCCTGCTGTGTTGTCGCTGGCGAAACTCTTGAGCATCCTGTTCCTCCTCATACGCGCGGCGGGCATTGCCGCCGTGAGAGTGCCTCGTTGTAGACGCGTAACGTCGCGTCCCTGAAATCTTCGCTTCGCAATGAAGCCATGCGACGCACACAGGCTGCGCGAAGCCCCTCGCGCCATGATGCGTCGTCGTGCACGCGGGCAAGCAAGGCTGCCAATGCCTGTACGTCACCGGGCGGACACATGGCATCGCCGGGAAGCAGGTCGGGCATGACGCCCACGGTACTCGACACCAGCGGTACGCCACAGGCCATAATCTCCAGTGCGGCGCGGGCGATGGCCTCCGACCACAGCGAGGGCACCACCCCCGCATCCATGGCGGAGATGCAGCCGACCACATCAGGGTGTCGCCCGGTGATGGCGGTGATGTCACCGACCCCCGCGTCGCGTATCCACCCTTCGACCTCGGCCTGCGTGGTGGCGGTCTCGAAACCTGCCAGCATGAGCCGCAGGTTGTGATAC